>MNUR01000037.1:0-5487 GCA_001871115.1 Elusimicrobia bacterium CG1_02_56_21
AGAGCCCTTGTCCCGCGCGCTATACCCGCGAGGAGGAGGCCGACCGCCAGGTACGGGAAATCTTGAAAGGAGTTTCCTTACCCCCGGCCCTGGCCGCCGATGCTCTTGATAACATAAAAAAGGATAAAACTAAGGCGGCCCAGGCCGGGGAAGAAGCCGCCCAAAATCTGCGAGATAAGTTGGTTATCCTTACTGACCAATTGGGCCAGTTGCTGGACCTGGTACTGCAAGGCTCTATAACGCAGCCCGAGTACGCCCACAAGAAGGCCCAATTGGTCAACGACAAAAAGGAAATTGAAAACAAACTCGCAGCTTTTGCGCGGGAGGGGAGTATAAGGTTCGAACCTTTGAAAAGGTTCTACGAGCTCTGTGTTGTCGTCGGAGAGTCGGCGGTCGCTGGAAGTTCGTCTGATAATCTGCAAATAATGAGAAAAATCGGTTCGAACTTCCTTTTAGGCGGGAAAAAAATAAAATTAAATTTTAATTTTCCGTCGGAAGAATTGCGGCAACTGCGGGCGGAACCGGGGTTCTGCGGACCGGATTTCCGCGTTTCAAAAAATTGGCGCCCCCAAGGGGATTCGAACCCCTGATCTCTGCCTTGAAAGGGCAGCGTCCTAACCGCTAGACGATGGGGGCGCATGGACCGATTACTTGGCCGCTTGATGAGCTTAGCTCAATTTGCGGCACTCGTATAACTTTGTAAAAAGCCGGCTTTAGGACCGGCCTTTATTTTGTAGAATAAGAGTCTACCAATTGCAGGAGCCCGGTGTAAAGATAAATCTGTGCGGTAGGGGGAGCTATGCAGGTAAATAACAATGGTTCGGCGCCTGAAGATGGCATCCAGGCGCCAGCGCAGCCGGAAGGCGATCTCCGCGCCGAACTCGACCGCGTCCGCAACAAGAATAAAACCCTGAAGATCCTGGCCTGGATCTTCCTTGCCGTTTTCCTGATAGCGGCAGCCGGGGCTTTCTACGTCTACCGTAAGGTCTCGGCCACAAAAGACGCTTTCGAGCAGGCTTTCCGGGCTTTCCCGCCGCCTCCTGCCGGTTACCAGCCGGAAAACAGGACGCTGCCTATGAACCAGGGCGTCCCCGGCTCTACCTCTATGCCGGCTTCTACCCTGGGCCTTTTCTCCGGAGGGCTGCCCGGGAATTCCGGGCCGGGGGGGATAGACCCGGAGCAGGGCCGGAAGATCCTCAGCGCTATGAACAAGTATGCCGACAGGCCCATCGTTAAAGAATTTATAGCCGACCTTAAGAAAAACCCGGGTATGGCCTCGGCTTTCGCCGAAAGCAAAGGCGGCAATCCTCTGGCGGTCCTGGCTAATATCAGGAATGCCAAGGGAATGGATAAACTGGTGATGAAATACGCTATGCGGCCGGAATTTATGAGCCTGATGATGGAGTTTATGAATGACCCCGAAATGAAGCCCCTTATGCAGAATATGCCTCCCGCCATGGGGATGCCGGCCGGGTTTGGTATTCCTTCCGGCCAGCCGCAGGGTGGGGCCGTCCCGGTACCCGCCGGGCAGTCGTCCCGGAACGCACGCCGACAGGATTATGAAGAAGAAGATGAAGACGGGGACGGTGATATTACTTTTGACCCTTCCGCTATCAGCGGCCCGGTTAAACAGGCCCCCGCAAACGCTAAAAAGGTCCCTCTGCCGGTTGACAGGGATTAACACTATAAGTTTAATATATATATGATATTTAAGGCCCTCGCGCGTTTCACTAAGAACATCGCAAAACCTGTAAGCGTTTTCATAGTCCCTCACAACGGGATGCCGTCTCTGCGGTTCAACCTCCCTGTCTTTTTTCTGCTTATGTTCGGTATCGCCTGGACCGGCGTTACCATCTGGGCCGGCTATATAGCGGGCCGCCATTTTGATTATTACGTTACCAAGGCCGATAATAAAATACTGCGCGCTAAGATGGCCTATGTGTCCGACCAGGTTGATAAAGGCATGGCCTACCTTGAGATGACCAAGCGTACCGACAGCCAGCTGCGCAAGGTTCTCGGCATGGACCCGTCCATGCTGGAGCGGGAACAGGGCGTGGGCGGCGCCCAGGAAGGCGACCTCGCCGATTTCCGGCGCCTGCTCAGTAATAAAGCTTCCGAGATCAAAGAAGCCGCCCTTAACAATTCAATACAGAAAATGCAGGAAGAGTCCCGCAAGCGCCTTTCCAGCTATACCGAGATCACTCTTTACCTTACGGACCGCCATAACGGCGCCCGCGCAACACCTTCCATCTGGCCGGCCGAGGGCCGCCTTACCTCCAATTTCGGCTACCGCATCCATCCTCTGCGCCTGTCCACAGAATATCACAGCGGCCTCGACATAGCCAACCAGGCGGGCACGCCCATCCGCACTTCGGCCGACGGCGTTGTCAGGCATTCCGGCTGGGCCCAGGGCTACGGGATGTGCGCGGTGGTGGACCACGGTTTCGGCTATTCAACACTTTACGGCCATATGAGCGAGATAGTGGCCAAGGAAGGCGCGGTGGTAAAGCGCGGCCAGGTTATCGGCCGCATGGGTTCCACCGGAACCTCCACCGGGAACCATCTGCATTATGAGGTCTGGACCGGCGGCGTTCCGCGCAACCCCATGAAGTACCTGCAGGTGGGGGAGAAGCACGCCGGAAATTTTGCCGGGCTTTTTGACGGAATTTTCGGCGGGCTGTAATATAAAAAGGCTGATGAGGCCGTAAAACAGGGGTAAAGACATGGCAATTTTCAAGAACACTAATATGAGTTTTGAAGCTAAGAACGGGGACACCGTTATCGGCAACGAGGCTTATTTCCAGGGGACGCTTACGGCCAAGGGCTCGCTGCGCATAGACGGCCGGGTGGACGGTTCGGTGGTGGACGCCAAGATAGTCACTATCGGCAAGTCGGGCAAGGTAAAGGGCGATATCTCCTGCGAGATCTGCTATATCTGCGGCGAGGTGAAGGGCAATATCACCGCGCTCGACCATATAGAAGCGCTTGCCGGTTCCCGCGTGGACGGCGACATGCGCTCCCCGCGCATAATACTCGAGGAAGGCGCTCTGTTCAACGGGAACTGCTCTATGGACAATGCCGCAAAAGGCCAGCCGCCGCAGCAGCAGGTTAAATCTTCAAAAACAGAGGCTAAACAACAATGATCTCCTTTTTTTCACACCATAGGAAAGTGATATTCGCGGTAGTAACCGTGATCTTCGTGGGCTCGATGTTCTTTGTAAGCGGCCAGGTGTTCACCGGAACCTCCGACGCCGTGGCCGAAGTGGGAGGGAGAAAGATCCCTTACCAGCAGTTCCTTACCCAGGTCAACCGGGTGATGGCCAGCGTAAAGGACTCCGGGACCGAGGTCAATGAAATACTTTCCAAGAGCGTAAAACAGGAAGTTTTCCGCGAGATGATAATAGAAGAACTGCTCAGCCAGCAGGGCGCAAAAATGAGCATGCGGGTGCCCGACTTCGAAGTTGCCGTGGAAGTGCAGAATACGCCCCAGTTCCGCGAGGGCGGGGTGTTCAGCCCGCGCGCCTATTACCAGACTATTTTCAGCGAGTTCCAGATGTCGCCGCCCGAGTACGAAGCGTGGCGCAAAAAAGCCAGGCTGGCCACCAAGTTTAAGCAGTTCATCTATACCAGCGTGAAAGTGACCCCGGCCGAGGCCCGCGCTTATTACCTGTCCAAGAACAAGGACCCGAAGAATTTTGAGAAAGAGCGCGCCAAGTATACCGACGAGCTCGCCAAAGATAAATTCGCGAATATAGCCAATTACCTCCTGCGCCAGCTTACTACCCGCCAGGAAGTAAAGAGCTACCTGGAAGAGCGCGAACAGGGCCGCTAAAACCCAAGGCGGTCGGCCGGGGCGGAGAGGCACAAAGTGAAGGAACTCCTTTATAGCTTTGTGCCTCTGCCTTATTAAACTCCGCAAATATTCCCCGATGATAGAAATAGACAATCTTACCAAGACTTTCGGCTCCTTTAAAGCCGTGGACGGGCTCAGCCTGCGGGTAGAGCCCGGCGAGATCTTCGGTTTTCTCGGCCCTAACGGGGCGGGCAAGACCACCACCGTGAAGATCCTTTCCGGCATTATGCGCCCTACCTCCGGCCGCGTATGCGTGGCCGGCCTCGACCTGGCCACGGACCCGCTGGCCGCAAAGCGCGCGATGGCTTATATCCCCGACGAACCTTTCGTCTATCCCAAGCTGACCGGCTGGGAGTTTATGCGGTTTATAGGTGACCTCTATTCCCTCAAACTCCCGGACCAGAAAAAGCGCATCCCCGAGCTGCTGGAAATGTTCGAGCTTTCCGCCCATTCGGGCGAGCTGCTTGAAAGCTATTCCCATGGGATGAAGCAGAAACTGCTTATAGCCAGCGTGCTGCTGCGCAGGCCCAGGGCAGTCCTGTTCGACGAACCCACCGTAGGCCTGGACCCCAAGAGCATCCGCCGCTTTAAAACCCTGCTCGCCGACATAGCCGGCAAGGGCGCCGCCGTCTTTATGTGCACCCATATCCTGGACATGGCCGAAAAGCTCTGCCATACCGTGGGCATAATTTACCGCGGCCGTTTGATCGCCCGGGGCACCGTGGCCGAGGTTAAGAAAATGGCTTCCGGCGCTCTCGGCCCCCGCTCGCTCGAAGACGTCTTCCTGGAGCTTACGGAATAACGCTCCCGGCTTTCGCCAGGCCCCGGAACCATGTTCAATATCCTCTTAAGCAGGAAAATCAAAACCTTCGTTAATACCCTCCGGGGCATGCGGGGCTGGAAGCTGGTTAAAAACCTGATGTTCGCCGCCGTGGGCCTGCTTATGCTGGCCGCGCTCTACTCCGCCTTCTGGCGCCTGCTCACCTACCTGGAGGCCGTGGAGCTGATAGGCCCGATCCTTTCCTGGAAGCTCACCTCCATGGTGCTCCTGATGACTTTCGCCATGGTCATCGTTTCCTCCATCATTATCTCGATGTCCACTATGTATTATTCCTTCGACCTGAAGTTTTTGTTCTCAACCCCGCTGGACCTGCGCTCTATCTTCATGGATAAAGCGCTTGAGACGGTGTTCTACTCCTCCTGGACGCTGGTCCTGGCTATTCTGCCCTATATCATAGCCCTGGGCCGGGTTAAGGGCCTGGGCGCGGGCTTCTACCTGTCTTACGTCTTCCTGATGGTTCCTTTCGTCATGCTGGCCGGCGCTGTAGGCATTCTCTTCAGCATGGTGGTGATGTACGCTTTCCCTTCTTCAAAGACCCGGGATATCACCTGGCTGCTGGGCAGCCTGTCGGTCTCTTTCGTCTATGTCATGTTCAGGTTCTCAAAGCCGGAACAGCTGCTCCGCCCGGATTCCCTGGAGGTGGTGGCGCAGTATATACAGTACCTCCAGTCGCCTACGGCGCCCTATGTGCCCTCCTGGTGGGTTACCAAGGCGATGGTGGCCTATTCCGCCGGGCATTGGGGGGCTTTCGCCTACAGCGCCGGCGTGCTCACGGCGGGCGCCGTCCTGGTCT
>MNUR01000037.1:5498-5752 GCA_001871115.1 Elusimicrobia bacterium CG1_02_56_21
GGCGGGCGCCGTCCTGGTCTACGCGGCTATTTATTTTCTCTCCGGCCGGGTATATATGCGCGGCTTCAGCGGCGCCCAGAGTTCGCCCCGTTTCAAGGGCCTCGCCGGAACCCTGGCTGAGCAGCGCCTGGCCGCCAGGTTCCCGGCCCTGCGCGCTTATTTCACTCTTTACTGGAAAGACCGGCTGATGCTGGTGCGCGACGCCCGCTACTGGTCCCAGATAATCCTTATAGCGGCCCTTATCGCCGTCTACC
>MNUR01000113.1 GCA_001871115.1 Elusimicrobia bacterium CG1_02_56_21
CGAAGCCGGCCCACTCCGCCGGTAGGCCTGCTCTGCGCGGCATCTCTTGTCTGTGAGGAGATGTCCGTCCGGATAGTGGACCAGCGCACCGACGCGGACTGGAGGGGCAGCCTGCTGAAAGCTATTGATGACGCTACCGTAGCCGTCGGCATTACCTCCATGACCGGCGAAATGATCCTGCACGCCCTGAAAGCGGCGGGCGAGGTCCGGCTTCTTACCCGCGCGCCCATAATCTGGGGAGGCATACACGCCTCGCTCCTGCCGGAGCAGACCGTGGAGCATGCCCTGGTGGATTTTGTGGTGGAGGGAGAGGGCGAAGCAGCCTTTGCCGAACTCGCGCGCAGACTGGCCGCCGGGGAGGATACCGGCGGGATCCCCGGGGTCTGGCGTAAAAAAAACGGCAGGGCCGAGGGAACTCCCCGCGCGCCGCTGCTGGATATGGGCCAGCTCCCCCCCGTTCCATACCACCTGGTGGATATGGAAAAATATATGCAGTTCTATAAGGACGCGCGGCGCACGCTTTTCTACCAGTCCAGCCGCGGCTGCCCGCACAGTTGCACCTACTGCTACAACCGCACCTTCAACGCCGGGCGCTGGCGTGCAAGGGACGCAAAGAATATCCTGGAAGAGCTAGCCGGGCTGAAAACGCGCTACAACCTAAATGCGGTATTCATCTGGGACGATAATTTCTTTATAGATCACGCCCGCGCGATGGAGATAATAGCGGGTATTAAAAAGCTGGGATTAAAGTGCCTCCTGCACGGCGCGGACGTTGAAACCCTGGCCCGCATGTCCGACGCGGACCTGGACTTTCTCGGGTCTGCCGGGGTGGAGGCGCTCGCGCTTGGAGTGGAGTCGGCGTCTGACCGGGTGCGCAGGGATATCCTCAAAAAGCGGGGAAACCTGGACCTTGTCCGCGCTCAACTTTCACGGTTTAAAGGCCGCGGCATAGAAGTCTCCTGCTTTTTTATTCTCGGTTTCCCTGATGAAACGCGCGAGGAGCTGCAGCTGACAATAAATTTCGCCATGGAAGTTCTGCGGATGGGACATAATTTCCACATGGAGCGTTTTTTTAATTACACTCCGTATCCCGGCACGGAGCTCTTTTCCCGGTTGGAAAAGCGGGGAATGGCATTCCCGCGGAAATTGGAGGATTGGGGCGCCTATCATTGGAACTATTCCAATCTGCACGGCGCAGATTCGGAAACAGGGGATTTTCTGGAGCGGGTAGCCACCGCAGGAAACTTCCTGGACAGGGTCAAGGACCCTTTTGTGGAATTCAACTGGGTATTAAAGGTCCTGGTGGCGCTCTACAGGCCTGTCGCCTGGGCCAGGCTCCGCACCGGGATACTCTGGCCCATGCCTGAACTGTGGCTGAGCAGGGCTTTTAAAAAACTGGTCAAGCCCGTCAGATAACCGGCTTTCCCGAAGCGGGGACCCCGGCGCGGGCGGCCAGGGCGTCCAAAAATTCGTCCGAAAGATATTTTCCCGAAAAAAAATCCTGCTTTTCCGCCGGCGTGTCTTTGCCGAAATTTATCTTCATGTAATCCTTCAGGCCTTCAAAAGTGGCCGCGGCTAATTCTTTAGCCATAAAGCGGTAAAGTTGTCTGAAGAACTGCCGCTTTGTCTTTTTTGAGGAAAAGATATGCCGCGGGTAATCGAAGAGTATGTGCATCAGGAAAATGCGCATTATCTCGGGGCCGTTCCTCTGCGAGACGTTCAGGCTGGGCATGCGGACGTCGTGGTAGAACATATCTTTGGTCAGCAGCCCGCGCCGGATGTAGTCGTCGTAGTCGGGGGTCCCTTTCATCGGCTGTATCACGTTGATCAGCGGAAGGTCGCACCATTTAGAGTGCAGCCTGAAGATCTCAGGGATCTCCTCTAGGCGCTCATCCGGGTGGCCGGCAACAAGGAAGCCGAACACCATTATCCCTTCCCTGTCCAGCATGCGGTACACTTCCGGATAGGTGGAAACGTCCGCGGTGCCGCCGGGGCCTTTGTTCCAGGCGTCCAGCAGGTTCTGCCTGGGGGACTCGAACCCGATAAACACCCCTTTGCAGCCCGCGCGGGCCATCGCCTCCGGCAGGCGGGGCTCTTTTACAATTGAATCTACCCGCATAAAGGATAGCCAGTCCATCTTTATTCCGGCTTTTACCATTTCATTGGCGAGCTCGAGATGGTAATCCGGCGGGTTGCCGAACCCGTCCCCGGCGAAGGAGAGCTGGGTGGCTCCCATCGCCGCCAGACGCTTCATATCGGCTATGGCCCTGGCAATGGACTGGTGGCGCTGCGTCCCGTTCCACATCCGGCTGGCGAGGCAGAAAGAGCAGCTGTTGGTGCAGCCCCTGGAGGTTTCTATTGACACGGCGAGCCCTTTGCTCCGCGTGAACTGGTCGTAGCGGCTCAGGTCCAAAAGGTCCCAGCGCGGGAAAGGCAGGCTGTCGAGGTCCGGGATTAATTCCCGGTCAGGGTTGCGCACAACTTTGCCGTCCTCCAGAAAAGAGATCCCTTTCACTCCGGAAAACCCCTGTTTTTTTTCTATGCGCTCAAGGACCTCGGCCATGGTGAGTTCTCCCTCGCCGTGTACTACCACCGTAGCGCCGCGCTCCAGCCATTCCGGGCCGTAGAAACTGGGGTGGTGCCCGCCAAGCATGACGGGGATGCCGGGGCGCAGCCGCCGTACGAGCCGGAGCGTTATTTCCGCGTTCAGAGAGAGCGAGGAGGCCGAGCAGGTTATCCCCACGGCGTCGGCCTCGGCCACCCAGCGCCCGAAGTCCTTAAGGTCCGGTTCCGCGGCGAGAGCGTCCAGCAAGCGGACTTTCCATGCAGGGCCCGCCATGGCGGCCAGAAGAGGCAGGGTTACCGGCGGGGTCGGCCCCCACACCAGCGGGAAATCATTGGCCGACATAAAGCGCGGTACTGCCCTTAGAGGAGTGGTCAAAAGAAGGTTCATCGGCCGGCTTTGCGCGCGAGGCGCTCCAGGTTTTCTTCCGAGATGTATTTTTTGCGGAGATGCTCTATAACTTCTTCCTCCCCGGACTTGCGTCCTTTGAAGAGAAACCAGAAGAAGTCGCCCAGGTTCTGCCGGTTCGCGCGGGCGAGGCCCAGAGAGAACCAGGTTATTATGGCCGTCTCCACCGGGCGCAGCCTGGGATTGAGCAGGTTGCGCAGCAGCCGCGCCGGGTTGGCGAGGTACCGCAGAAAAAACTTGTTATAAGCGGCCAGGATGGGCCTGGTCCCGCGCACGGCCACGGTGAAAGAGTCGTGGTAGAACATGTCCTTGGCCAGCAGGCCGTCCTGCTTGGTTCTTCGGTAGCCGGCGGTGCCCGGCAGGGGCTTATAGACGGTGACTACGGGGTAATCGCAGAAGCGGTGCGCGTTTTCTATGGTCTTTATGGCCGCGGCCTGGCTCTGCCCCGGGTAGCCTATCACAATAAAACCGAAGACGGTGATCCCTGAACTTTTCAGGAAGCTGTATTCCTCCTCGTAGGTCTGCGCTCCGACGGCGGCCGGGTTGCCTTTGTTGAACTGTTTGAGGTCCGAACCCTCCACGCTTTCAAAGCCCACACAGGCGAACTTAAGGTCGGACGCGGCGGCTTCTTTCATAAGGCCGCGGTTGCTTCGGATATAGTCGTGCCTGAAGAAACCGCCCCAGTCAAAATTGAATTTCTCCCTGCGCATTCCCTCGTAAATTCTTGCCTGCCGTTCAGTGTCCAGGGACGAGCCGTAATTATCGTCTACTATAAAGACCTGGGTTACGCCGTTCTTTTTCAGAAGGCGCATCTCCTCAATGACCCGCTCCGGGGATTTGAAGCGGTGGGTGTTGTGCCACATCGGGCCTACCTGGCAGAAAGAGCAGTGCTGCTCACAGCCGCGGCCTGTTTCCACGCAGGCCGAGCGGCCGGGCTTGCGGAAATAAAGATAGTAGCCCGAGAAATCCACCAGGTCCCAGCGGGGGAAAGGCAGGCTATCAAGATTTTTTATGAAAGGCCGGTCCGGGTTGCGGTGAATGCCTTCCCCGTCGCGCCAGGAGACACCTGCCACCCCGGAGAGAGGCGCGCCGGAGGCGAAAGCGGCCGCGAGTTCGGGAAAGGTTATTTCCCCTTCCCGTCTTACCACGGCGTCGGCGCCGCGCTCCAGCCACTCCGCGTCCTGGAAAGTGGGGTGGTGTCCGCCCATGACCACCGGCAGGTCCGGCCGGAGCTTTTTAATAAAGCGCAGGTTCAGCTCGGTATTGAGGGCCGCGTAGGAGCACATCACGTTAATCCCTACCAGGTCGGCCCAGAGGATCAGCGCGGCATATTCCTTAAGCGGCAGGTCGTAGACGTTTCCGTCGTGAATGCGCACGTCGTGCCCTTTAAGAGCCCCGGCCAGTTGCGGCATGGTTACGGGCGCCGCATTGGTCATCATCTTGGTTGTGTCCGGTGTTGTGGGCCAGCGCCTGTAAAGGGACTGCGGGGTGAGCATAAGTATTTTCATATCAGGAGGAAGTTTCCCTTAGCCGGCGGAAAGAGGCTACGTTGCGCAGCAGTTTATAAGCCCGAAGGGGGATGTCGGCAACGGAGGGCCTGTCCCGCGCTATCCGCAGCGCCCGAAGCGGGTTAAAATAAAAACCGTAGTAAGCCCAGCGGTAAAGCCAGCGGTATTTGCCGTCCGGAACTTCGCTGGCGTTAAAAGGTGAGCCGTAATACTCGTAGTCTATGGTCCTGGTGTCTTTCGGGAGTTTGCCGGCTTTGGCGAACATATCGTAAAGGCCGGTGTTCCGGAAAGGATTGGGCGTGAAGAAAAGAGCCAGGTGCAGGCGGGAGGCGTGGGCGAAGCTTATAGTGGAGCGCATTTCTTCTTCGGTCTCGGTCGGAAATCCGAGCATAAAGAAACCACGGGTAAAGATCTTCCTGTCCGCCAGCATGTTTATTGTGCGGCTCACCTTTTCCAACGCGAGGTTTTTCCCCAGCAGCCTCTGGAGGCGGCCTGAGGCGGTCTCCACCGCCACCGAGACTTCTCCTACTCCTACGCGCTTAAGAAGGTCTATGGAATGCTCCTGCATCAGGTCGGCGCGGATAGCGTTCGGGAAACTCAGCGCCGGGTGCAGGCCGCGCTCCAGCAGAAGCTAGAGGATCCTGTCGAAGCGGTCCTGTTTGAAATTAGCTATATCGTCGAGTATCTCTATATCCCGGGCCCCCATCCTTACCAGCATAGCGGCTTCTTCCGCCACGCTTTCCGGAGAACGGGCGCGGAAGGACTTGCCGAAGATCTGGTGGCAATAGACGCACTGGTAGGGGCAGCCGCGCGAGGTGAACATGGTGAGGTAAGGCCTTACCCCTATGCTGGCCATGCTCCCCAGCTTCCAGAATTTTTTATAATCGATCAGGTCCCAGGCGGGAAAAGGCAGGGAGTCCAGGTCCTGTATGGGCAGGCGCGGCGGAGAGAATTCTATCCCGCCCAGCCCGCGGAAAGCCAGCCCTTTTACGGAGCGCAGGCTCTCTTTCCTGAGGCCGGCCTGGCCTTCTTCGGTGAGCAGCCGGGTCAA
>MNUR01000127.1 GCA_001871115.1 Elusimicrobia bacterium CG1_02_56_21
GAAGGCATAGACCCGCTCCCGGCTGACGATTAGATCAAAGAACTTTCCGCTTCACCACGCCCGGCAACGCCTGGGCGCGACGGAGCATTTTTTAATTTCAGGAAAATGCCCCGCTTTTTGTTATTATAGATAAAACAGAAGGAAGGGCGCGGTTTTCGGCGAATTTTTTAGGCAGAAAAAGACAGCGGTAGGGGGAAAACTAACGATAACCGGCCTTATGTTTACTACTTAGCTAGCGGGGAAGTTAGATTCTTCCCAGAGGTCCAGAACTATGGCGTGGATATCCGGCCCGTAGATTATTGGCCGCTTAGACGGCTTTCGCGGTGACGGTGGGGAGTCGATTTTATGTAGCAGGGTGATAGCGTACTTTCGGTCATAACCGCAGACGCGGCAGAATTCGGAAAGAATCACAGACTTCCCATCTTTATGGCAATTAAGGTAGCGCTGCTTGATGCTTTCGAGGTATTTCATACGGAAGTTCTTGTCCATAAGGCATATTATGCCCTATGCCTGTTACGGTTTGATTTTTAATGAGAAGACGATACGACCCATGGTTTGATTTTACATGAGTCGATGCGGAAAATCGCTCGCTTGCCGTTGTTTTATCTATAATAACAAAAAGTGGGGCGTATTCCTGAAATTTTCTCAAGCACCCCCCCCGGCGGTTGCCGGGCCTAGCGGGAGTTCCGAAGCGGTTTTATTCAGTCATCATCCGGGGCGGGTTCTATTGCGCGGGTTTCAACACTGGACCAAAATCTCGACTTGCAGTTGAAAGCGCTCAAAAAAGCGGGGTGCAAAAGATTTTTCGCGAAAAAGTTTCAGGAGTCAGCCGGCACCGTCCGGAATTCCAACAAATGCTGGATCATCTCCGGGAAGGCGATACGGGTTATTGTTTGGAGGTTGGACCGCTTAGCGCGCTCCACCCGCCACCTCCTGGAGACCATGGAAACCATCCGCGAGGCCGGCGCCCGGTTTCAATCGCTTTCAGAGCCCTGGGCAGATACTACCACCCATGCCGGCAAGATGATTATGACCGTGTTCGCGGGTATTGCTGAATTTGAAAGGGAACTTCTACTGGAGCGAACCCATGCCGGCCGCATCGCGGCTAAAACCAGGGGTGTGCGCTTTGGGCGGCCGTCCAAGCTTAATTCTGAACAACTTAAGCTGGCGCAGCGGTTGATTGAGGAAGGGAAAGCCGCCCATGAGATCGCCGACACTTTCAATGTCCATGTCGCTACGATTTACCGGCTGTCAGCGGCGATGGATGCAGCTTACCCTAAAGTTTCAAGTCCTTAAGCGAGTTTTCTGTACCGTTGCTCCCCATATGCCCCGCTAGGCAAAGGCGGAGCTGCGGCCGCAAGGGCCGTTTCCGCAGATCATAACATCTAGGCAGCTCGTCGTGAAACGCGGGGCGGAATGATACGGGCACGTCACGGAGACGCTGTCCTAGCGCATTCCTGCGTGAATTTAAACGGCTATTTCTACAGAAATGGTAACCGGCTACGTATGGTGCCATTATTAGGTAAGATTGAGTTGCGCCAAACCATCAAGGCATTCATTACGGCTTATGCCAAACAGGTAAAATCATTTAAGTAGCGCAAGCGCGAGGTAAAAGGATCTTAACTTCATAATACTATCGTTAACTTATGCAATTAAACGCTAATCTATAAATATCATAAGCATTGTCACGAAAAAATTAATTAATCCATGCACCATTATATTGATCGGCATACTTTGCTTTTTTTCGTAAATCCAGCCAAGAAAAAGACTGACCACAAAAGCGTGGATAACGCTAGCGGCTGGAATATGTCCGGCACTAAAGATTAATGATGAAATAAAAAGCGAAGATCCAATAGCCATCTTGCTTCTGAGTGAAACATATAAAAGACGTCTAAAGAATATCTCTTCTTCAATTGGAATCAGGATACATACGGAAAACAAATAGGGAATGAATTTAAGAGGAGATTTAATAATGCTCTGCAGATAAACCTGTTCCGCTAATTTAAGCGGTTGAGAAGAGGAGCTATGAAACATATCCATTGTAAATACGCCCAGCTTTAGCAATAATACGCCAATAAGAGCTAGTGTAAATATTAGGGCAGTCGCGGATAATGCGTAGGCAAGAAAGTATTTAAGCGCTTGTTTTAGATCACGTTCAATATTGGCGTTAGAGTTAAAAATAACTTCCTTAAAGTCCACCCCAAGCGTTGATAATGCCCATAAAGCTACTGTTAAACAAACGCTTCCCTGAATTAAATTGGTTGTTAGGCTCCCTGGAAGAGAAAATATCGGAAGTTGGGAGGCAAAATTATACAATCCTAAATAAAAGAATTTAGCAAGCAAGGCTAGTGCCCAAAAGACAAACAACCTTCCAAACGGAATAGCAATTTTCTCTATAATCATTTATCTCACCGAGAACGGGGTTTCCAAAGAAGACAATGGGAATGCGGATATCAATCAACCCGCATTCCCACGGCAATCAACAACGGGCGCAGAATCCTGTTATTCACAGAGTTGGTGACAATCTTTAGACATTGTGCAGCCATACATTGGGGACGGGCAGACATACGGTTCGCTAGGAGGATTTCCCTCAGTACACACTTTAATCAGTTTCCCAGTCTCCACCCAGACCTCAGTCCACTTTTGCAGTATTATGTCCCACAGAATTGATTTAACAAGTTCCTTAACAAATTCACAGACTAAGCCGGCGGCTTGTTTTGGATGCAGAGCCCCATTGGACAAAATGGTTTTAATTGTATAAACAAGAGCCCTGTCTTGTATCTCGTAAAGGTAGGTATTACTGCCTTTTATTCTTATATCTACACTTTCCTCAGTGAAGAGAATTTGCGTATCGGAGCGCTCCAACAGATTAATCGGATAACTATCTTTGTTGGACTTTGCTGAGAGATATTGTTTTACTATTTCCTTAAGCACTTCCTGCTTTGAGATTCCCTGTATCGTTATTCCCAAACTCTCATTTATGGTATCAGCCTCAGAAGAAAATACTCGGAGGGGCTGGAACTGACTATTAACACCACCAGACCAGCTCTTTGCGGGAACACCAGGGGTTATTATTTCGGGACCTTCTACTCTATTATTGATAGTTCCTGGTAAAGACACCTCCCCGTTACCCGCCCCATCAAAGTCCACATTAAGTCTTTCCGCCTTGGCTACTGAAACCGTCGCCATTATCACCGCGAACACCGCAATTGCTATTTTACCTTTTTTCATATTCTTTACTCTCCCCTTTTACTTTTGTGTCTGCGCCCATTAAAAAAGGGAAAGCAAATTTTATTTTGCTTTCCCTGGATACACCGGATTAAGGTCCGGTCGTGGATACTCCGGGGCCAATCCCCGAATTACAAGGCTGCTACCGCGCTACGGTTATAGCATATCCCGCAAGACTTGACGGAACAAGGGCATTAAGGGAAGTTTTATTTGGCCCAAAGGGTCTACAGTCAGGTTGTTATACATCTGACATCTGCAGGAAACATAAGGCCGAATTTGTAGGAAACGTTGGTAGAAGCTGGCGCAGGCTACTTAAGCCCGGTTCCAGTTCCCCCTTTCAAACCGTGCTTGCGGTTTTCCCGCACACGGCTTACCGCCGGTCAGGCAGATGCGGCTTTCGACAGATAAGTCACGGTTCCCTGGAGGCGGTGTAAACCCAGCCGATGCAGCCGCTCGGATGGCCACAGTTCCGGACGGTGCCGCGACCGTTGGCCGCCGCGCCGCCATATCCACCGCGTGATACGCCGGTAGATATAGCTATCCAGCCTGTTAAACTCCCGGTCAGAATTACCGTTCCGGAAGTAGTTGCCCCATCCTCGCACTACGGGGTTCAAGGCCGCTATCACTTCCTTCACATCCTTGGCCCTGTTACCCCTCACATCGGTCAGGCCATGGACTTTCATACGGACGTTCTTCATCGCCTTCGGCGACGGCCACCACTGCATGAAGTATGCGCGCGGATTACGCCGGACGCTCCTCCGTTTGCGGTGTACGCACCCAAGAAAGACGAAGCCCTCCTTCCCGTGTCTCAAGTCCACCAGACGGGTCTTATCCGGATGCAGCTCCAAGCCCAGCTGTGCCATCTGTTTCGTCACCCACCTGAACGCTTCTTTCGCCTGCGGCTCCGTCTTGCACATCACTACGAAGTCGTCGGCATACCGCACCAGCACACCCAGTTGACTTCTTTCCCGCTCCCAGGCGTGGTCAAGACTGTTCAGATAGATATTGGCCAGCAACGGCGAGATTACTCCACCTTGCGGGGTTCCCGCAAGGCTTTCCTTCACCGTCCCGCCTTCCAGCACACCGGCTTTAAGCCATTGGCGAATTAACTTTTGCACCCTTCGGTCAGTGACGCGCTCCGCCAGCATTTCCATCAGCTTGCTTTGGTCTATGCTGTCGTAATACGCCCGGATATCCGCTTCTAGCACGAAGTTGTAGCCGCAGCTCCCGGCCTTCCTGATGGCTTCCAGCGCCTGTGTCTCGCTCTTCTTCGTGCGGAAGCCATAGCTGCATGGCCTGAAATCCGCCTCGAAGATGGGTTCCACTACCAGCTTCGCCGCCATCTGCACCACCCGGTCCCGCACCGTAGGTATTCCCAATGGCCGCTGCTTCCCGTCCGCCTTCGGAATGTAACGCCGACCAACCGGACTCGGGCGATACTTTCCCGCTTTCAGCGCGGTCTGGATACCTTCCAGAAATTTAGCCACGCCTTCGCGTTCTATGTCCCCCAGCGTTTTCTCGTCAACGCCGGCGGCCCCTCCATTCCTTCGCACACGCTTCCACGCTTCCCACAGGACGTCACGCCTGTATATCCGGTCGTACAACGCATGGAAACGCCGTGTTCTGCTCTGCTTGGCTCGCATCCACAGGCTGCGCTTGAGTTTTTGCACTTTGTCTTTCGGGTTGTTGGCCCCCGCCTGTTTTACAGGCGGCGGCATGCCCTCGCGCTTACCCCCAAGCGCCGCCATGACCGAAGCAGGGTCCCTTCCCTCCGGGGGTTTGTTCTGCCCGCCTTCACAGGTACTACGAACCCCTCGGACTCCCTCCCGGCTCCGCGCGCTTTCAGCGGTCCGCTTTATACGCCCGGTCTTTGCCCGACTTGACCGCCGGGGAGGGTCTTGTTCTATGAATTGTGCTTCGCACCCTCCTGTCCCGTTTCATACTGTGGCAACGTGCCGCGGTCATTACCCCGGGGAGGTCCAGCGTTCGCTTCGGAAAAAAGAACGCTGTCTTTCGCCTTCGCCGTCTTATGAGCGGCTCGGCCTTCCCCAACGCCTTTCGGCTGATAACTTGACGGGGCTGCAACCTTCACTTTATGTTACGGCCCGCTGCCTCGCTCCCTCCTATCAGAGGTTTTGACGCCCCGCTCAGACGTGAAGTTCTCGCTTCACGTCCGGGGCCTGCAAATGCAAACTGGAAATGAAGCCTGTCGCCGTTATTCTTAATGATAAAGAACTTGTCCGGCTCCTAACCCACCTGGGCTTGCCGGCTGAATTCCCGAAGTTCATGCCAGCCCCGAAAGAATGCAGCCCGCCGGACGAGGATTGCCAGCTGGACCCGCGTGTGGATTTATACGAAGGCATAGACCCGCTCCCGGCTGACGATTAGATCAAAGAACTTTCCGCTTCACCACGCCCGGCAACGCCT
>MNUR01000062.1 GCA_001871115.1 Elusimicrobia bacterium CG1_02_56_21
AGCGGAGGAAAACAGGGAAAAGTTGAAAAAGATCGGTTCGAACTTCCGTATAGGCAGGCGGCGGCTTTCCGTCGAGTTCAAAAAACCTTGGGAATTACTACTTAATTTTAATTCTGCGCGCGCGGAAAAGAATTTTTTTTCGGCAGAATTTTTTAAAAGTCAAAAAGTTCGGAGAGGAAGGGATTCGAACCCTTGATACGGGTTTACCCCGTATGCCGGTTTAGCAAACCGGTGCCTTCAACCGCTCGGCCACCTCTCCGTCTTTGTTGCGCTTACTTATTATATAAAAATATACGTTATCGCGCAGTTAACTGAAAGTCTTTTTTATCCCTTCTTCCAGCGGGGTCCAGCAGGAGGTGCCGGAGGCCTTTTCCCAGAGAGCCGGTGAGGCTGTCCAGTTGGGGGCGGCGGCTTCTCTGGCTTTGTCGCGGTTCATCACCGGCTCTGCGCCCGTTACGGAGGTGGCTGCCTCGTAAAGCCAGCCTACGGCGTATACTGCCCAGGGAGGCAGGGAGAGCATAAGAGGCATTTTAACCCCCATCCCGGCCGCCAGCATGGCTATGAACTCCTTCCAGGCGTAGGAGCGGCCCTCGCAGACATAGTAAGTCCCGCCGTCAAATTTGGGGGTTTCAAGAGCCGAGATAATTGCGTTTACCAGGTCGTCAATGTAGATAAAGCTGAAGCGGCCGCCGGTCGAGCCTGCGTTCACCATTATCCCTTTGCGCACCCATTCGGCAATTTTTGAGAAGCCGGAATCTTTTTTGCCGTAGATTATGGGAGGGCGCAGTATTACAAATGAGCCAGCAAATAGTTTTACGGCTTTTTCCCCTTCCAGCTTGCTGAGGCCGTAGAAAGAAACAGGGGCTTCTTTTTCAGTTTCGGTCCTTGGGGTCCCGGCCGGGGACGGGCCGCCGGCGGCAAGGCTGGAGATATATACCAGTTTCGTAAGTCCCGGCGTGGCGCCGGCCGCGGCGGCCAGGTTGGCCGTCCCGCCGGTGTTTGCAAGGATGAACTCCCGTTTGGAGCGGCAGAAAAGAGCCGCGGCCAGATGTACCGCCGCGTCCGCGCCGGCAAGAGCTTTCTTCAGGCTTTCCACGTCGGTAAAATCAGTTTCGGCGTAGGCGGCGCCCTCAAGCGCGGCCGCCGGTATGCGCCGGGTAAGAATACGCACCGCAAAGCCTTTTTGCAGCAGGGCTTTTGAAAGCGCCCTGCCCACAAAACCCGTCCCGCCCGTAACAGCTATTGTTTTCATATTTAATTCCGGCTGAAAATTTCTCGTGCTTCTTTGCGGCTAATCCACCCCGTTAGTCTTCTTTCAGTTTTTGTACCGCTTTGCCCAGTTCTTTTTCCAAACCTTTTACACCGGCTTTGGTTTCACGGTTAAGGTTGACTCCAAACCGCAGCATCCCGGAGTTAACCGTATCCCGGTCGGGGTATTTGCCGCTCTGTATCTTCTCCAGGACGCTGGTCTTGTCGCTCTGCGGCATGGTGGCCGCTATTGCCAGCGCCATAAGGCTGAAGGCGGCCAGGTTTATCACCAGGCCGATAGTCCCGCTGACCAGGTTAAGAAGTTTGGTGCTGGTGTTTATGAACAGTATGAAAATAGTCCAGACAAGCAGGGAGCCGGCCAGGTAGTAATTCCCGTAAACCCCGGTTCCGGGGTAGCAGGCAAAAAAAACAAGGTGCAGCAGGGCTATGCCTAATATTTTAAATATAAGGGTCATGGAAGAGTCTCCTGTTTTTTAGCTGGCAGCAGGCCTGGGGCGTATATGCCGAGGCGCGCCAGGCCGAAGAACAGATTATTCCTGTCCGGGTATTTTCCCGCCATCAGTTTATGCAGCGCGCTGATACCGTCTTTTTGCGGGAGGAAGGACAGGGAGGAAAAAGCGCACGCCAGGGCGAAGATGACGGCTATCGCCGTTTTCCAGGCTTTGCCGTACTGGTTGGCGGCGCGGTTTATGAAAATGGAAAACCCGGCCCAGAGTATCATGGAGACGGCGAGGAAAGGGAAAGCGAAGCGCCCGCTCTGCGGGTAGGCGACGAAAGCCCCGAGGTGAAGGGCGGCGGCTATTAAAATATAAGCGCTTATCGGCATTAGTCCCTGGCCTTGAATTCAACGTGTACGGTGAGGCGGTCCTCGTAGAAATCGTCAGGGAGCGGGGCGAAGGGGGCAGAGGCCCGCGCGGAGCTTTCCGCGGCATTGTCGAAGAGCCTGTTGCCGGACGGCTTTTCCACGCTCACCCCTTTTATGGAGCCGTCCCTGTTGATGGTAAAGGTTACCGTGCAGCGCAGGCTGCCGCGGGAGGGCATTTTCTCCGTCCAGTTGGTCCAGAGGGCTTCGCGCACCTGGGTTATATACCAGGGATAGGGAAAAGTGGCGTCGGTCACTACCGGCGTACCGTTTTCGCCGGAAGTTCCGCCGGTTTTCTCCCCCTCGTCGAACAGCCTGGCCCCGCTGGAAAGGATGCTTGGCTTTTGCAGAGCGCCTGAGGAAAAATCATCGTCATCGGCTTTCTCTGCCGGTTCGGAGGACTTGGGCGCCTTTGCGGTCAGGCCGGCCTTGGGAGCCGGCTCTGCCGGGCTGCCTTCCGCCGCGGCCGCTTTCTCCATTGTTACAACTTTGGAGGCGCCGATAAAATCTATATAGTAGGCCGGGTTCTGCTTCGGGTTGAGGGCATTGCGGGAAATAAAGAAAATAAAAGCGAGGACCGCGAAATGGATGGAGGAGGAGTAGAGGAGGTAGGAGCGCATATTGGAGGATTAGAGGATTGGAGGATTGGCTGTGAGGAGCGGGGCTTATGGTTATGTTTTCTGTGTTCCGGCTAGTCCTCAGGTCTTCCAGTCCTCCAGTCTTCTATTCAGGCTTAACGGCTATGCCTATTTTTCCGGCGCCCAGCTTTTTTGCCGCGTCGAATACGTCGACTACGCGCTGCACCGGCACGGTTTTGTCGGCTTCAACAAGCACGGTTTTTTTATAGGACTTGGAAAAGCGGAGCATCATTTCTTTTTCAAGGCGGCCGGGTTTTATTCTTTTCCCGTCCAGGGCAATGGCCCCGCCCGCTGCCAGCTGCACTTTAAGG
This sequence comes from Elusimicrobia bacterium CG1_02_56_21, assembly GCA_001871115.1. GTDB lineage: Bacteria > Elusimicrobiota > Elusimicrobia > Elusimicrobiales > UBA9959 > UBA9959. Next base: position 3,081 of record MNUR01000062.1, read on the forward strand.
ACGTCTTCGTCCCCGGCTTTTGTGCCCGCCGAGGCCTTTGGGAGGTTTACCTGTATCTGCGACTGCACCAGGAAGGGCGTTATCACCATGAAGATGATGAGCAAAATGAGGGAAACGTCGATAAGCGGGATCATATTGATCTCCGCTATTATTTTATTTTTGACAGAATGAACGCGCATAGTTTAAGCCGTAACCTGCTGCCGCCGCTGCTCAGGAGATCCCGGTAATTTCCCGGGAGACCGAGCGGTCTATAACCTGCTCGGTGATCCAGTTCATTTCGCTGGCGAAATCGTTGGCCTTGTGCGAGAAATAGTTATAGGCGATTATTGCCGGGATGGCTACGAACAGGCCGGCGGCCGTGTTAACCAGGGCTTCTGCAATGCCCATGGCTACAACCGAAGGGCCGGCCCCGGCGTACATAGAAAGGTCCTTGAAGGCCCGTATTACGCCTATTACAGTTCCTAAAAGGCCTATGAAGGGGCTGGTGCTGCCTATAGTGGCTATGGCGGTGAGGCTTTTCCCCATCCTTGAAACATGCCATTCTATAGCTTTTTCGGCCAGTTCGCGTTTTTCAAGCGGGCTGCCGTAATGGATGATGATTTTATGCACAATATCCCCCGCGGGGTTCCTTGATTTGGAGCAAAGCTCCGAGATCTGCTTGATCTCTCCGGTCTTGAGCAGGGCGTGTATCTTGTGCAGCAGGTCTTCCAGGCCGCTGAAAGTGCGCTTGTATACCGTCCAGCGCTCCCAGATAAGGGCAATAGAATAGATGGACAGCGCCGCAAGCACTAAAAGGATAGGGCCGCCGGCCATAATAAGGGTTTTAAAAGTAATATTCATCAGTTTCTCCGAATGTTGTCAATGATACTAATTATACAAATTCATGCGGGTGGGGTTGGAAGTTTCCGGGCTGCGGGAACCGCAAAATAGCCGCAAAGGCGCAAGGTTGTGCTTTGTGCGTATTTGCGGCTTGCTTTGCCCGTTCGTCAGGCTTTGCGGAAGGCGTATTTGACCCGGGCTTCCAGGTTCTCGAAATAACCGGAGAGCAGCTTGAGCTTTGAGCTCAGGGCGCCGTACAGCTCTTCCTGCTCGCGGGATTTTATATGGTCTACGGCTTCGAATTCCTTGATGCGGTTGACAGCGTCAAAAAGCTCTTCGCGGATCTTGGCTGTTTCCTGGTCGCGCCATTTTACGTCCGCGCGCAGGCGGCCTATTTCTTCGCAGAATTTCCTGGACTGCTCTTCGTGGTCGCGGCGCTCGTCGAACATGATGCTCTGGAACTCCTCGTTCTTACCCAGCAGCGAGGAGATATTGTCGCTGAATGTTTTAGCCAGCATTTCTTTTTCTTCCACCTGCGACCGCAGCTCGGCGATTTCCGCCTGCAGCGCCGAAGCTTTTTCCGCGAAGGCGGCCTCGGCCTTGCGGAGCGCGGCCTGGTTAGTTTCCGCGGCGGTCTGCAGGCGCTCCCTAAGCCGCGCTGAGTCGGACATTTTCTCGGCGATGGCCTGGGTGGCCTCGGAAAGTTTCTCCTCGGAGCGCTTTTTGAGCGTCTTGTAGAGAGTTTCCCACGAGGGGTGTTCCCCCCTTACGGCCTGGGCATTGGTTATGGAGCGTTTTAATTTATCGGTAAGCGCGCGTATCTCGGCGTCCTTCTTTTTAAGCGCTTCTTCAAAAGAGTGCTTTTCCCCGTGGTAGGACCTGCGCAGGTCTTTTACATCGTGCTCCAGCTGGGAATTCTTGGCGATAGCTTTCTCAAGCAGCGAGCGGGACGCGGTTTCTTCCGCGGCTTGCGCCGTACTCGGAGGCCTGGGCTTTGCCGGCCCCGCGGGCGGGGTTTCAAGCAGGGTCTGGAAAGCGGGTTCGAGCGAGGCTTCGTGCCATTGTCCGAGGGCCCTTTCGGGGCAGACTAAAGTGGCGCGGCTAAAGCCCGGCTGCGCGGCGGCGTCCTTGGGATAAAAGGGTCCGCGTATGGACTTTTTAATATAAGCGTAGTAACGCAAAATCGGTTCTTTCATACTTAAATCATAACAAAGCCTTGTTACAGGAAGATTACAGGCGGGTTATTTTGCTTTAGGTTGCGGGCGGCCTACCGCAGGCAGGGCTGCCGAGGGGACCGGAACGCAAAACGCGCTCGGCCACACCGTGGCCTCGCTCACCCTCGGGCCTCGGCGCTTACGTAAGCCTCGGCCCTCGGAAGGTTTTGCTAAACCGGCCCCCCCGTCAGCCCTAAGCTTTA
>MNUR01000129.1:0-68012 GCA_001871115.1 Elusimicrobia bacterium CG1_02_56_21
GGAGCAGAACAGCTTCCGGGGCTGCCCAGGCTCATGTTAATTATTATTTTTCCTGCCGCGGGGGTATTATGCAGCGGGATAGCGTCGTTAATTGCCGCCGCAATGGCATTTTCGGAAGTGCTGCAGGAAGGATAGCCGGCTTCGTCGGAGCAGTCGTCATAGCAGTCGCTGTCCGCGAAAACTTTAAGTGAAAGCAGGCCGGCTCCCCAGGACATCCCGGCTACGCCGGCCGAATTATCAGCGGCCGCAGCCGCCACGCCTGACGCTCTGGTAGCGTGGTTGCAGGCCGCGGTGGGAGGCTGATTATCAGATCCGGCCCCGCCACTGGGGGGGAAAATGCGGCTGGTACCTACAAGTTTGCCGGAGATCTCTGGATGAGAACCGTCTATGCCCGTGTCCAATACCGCGATGGTAGCGCGGCTGGAAAAGCCGGTCTCGTATTCCCAGGCCCCGAAAGCCTGCATCTGGGCCAGAGCATACTGTCGGGGCAGATACAGGTCATTAGAAGTGCGGCTCGGCTTAAAGACCCGGTTCGGCGCGGCAGATTCAATGTGGGGCATGGCCTTAAGTATTTCAAGGCCGGCAGCCACGCTCATTCCCTGCGGCAGGGTTACTGCCGACCAGTTAAACCGCTTAAAAGTGTTCCGGATAACAAAACCGGAGGAAGACATCAGCGACGCAGCGGCCGCGGTGGAGATCCCGGGTTTGAAGGCGACTATAGCAGAACCCGCCGCTACCTCCTGGTAGGAAGTCTTGCCGGAAGCCGGGTAGAAATGCGCCAGCCTTTCCACCTTCAGCGCGAAAACGCCGCCCCCCTGCAGCAGGATAAGCAGGACTGTCAGGCAGGCAGCCGCGCCGCGCGGGTATTTCATTTTTTCTCTTTCTTCGCCCAGGCGGCTATCACGGCCGACTCGACGTCGCTCTTGAAAGCTTTGTCGCGGAAAACCAGGTCCGGCGGGAAAGCGATCCAGAAAGTCCCCTCTTCTTTTCTGGAAGCCATAACCCCGGCTACCACAAGCAGCTCACCGTCGAAAGAGAGCTCTGCATTGGCGACGCGGGCTTTGGACTTGAGGGGCTTAAAAGATTTTATCTTTACGGCGGGCGCAGCCGGCTCTTTGCCGCCTTTCTTGAATCCGTTTTTAAAGCAGGCCTCTATTTTTGCGTAAAGGCTTTTTGAAAGAAGTTTAATATCGGTATAAGTTTTACCTTTATTCTCCGTGAAGGGCATAACAACGCCGCCATTCTCGTAAGAAATAGATTTAACGGTTACGGCGCCGAAGGTGAAGTCGCCTTTGACGGCCCCCCCGGCGGCGGCCGTGCTGAGCGCCGTTATTTCAAGCGCGCCGGCCGTCTGCGCGGCAAAACAGAGAATTAAAGCGCTAATCAGGTTTTTCATTTATGTCCTTAACTATCCGCACTATATTGTGAATATCGTCCAGCTCGTAATCGGCGCCGGACACCTTGGTCTCGAACTCATTGCCGTATTTGGCCCAGGCGGTTTTCATGCCTAAGGCCTTGGCTCCTTTTATATCCCGCTCGGCCCAGTCCCCCACCATTAACGCCTGCTCCGGAGCTACGCCCATCAGCTCAAGTATTTTCTTGAAAGGCTTCGGAGAAGGCTTCTTCTCCCCTGTGTCGTCAAAGGTAACCACGTGCTCGAAGTAATGGTGCAGACCGAGGCCCACTATGCGCATCCAGACGCTGAGCCGCGGCGCGTCCGAGACTACGCCCATCCGCACGCCGCGTTTAAGCAGGTCGGTAAGGGTAAGGCGGACATGCGGGTAAAGGGTCATATGGCCCTCTTTGGCCCGTTTATAACCCAGAATGCCGGCGGCAAGTATCTTATAGTCTATCTGGCCGAACTCCCTGGTGAGGACCTTATCGAAGATGTTCTGGTCCTCTATGCCCTCGTCCCAGTAGACCTTGAAGATCTTCTCTACCATCCCGGCCTTCGGAATGGCCAGGCCTGAATCTATCATCGCGTCCACCGCCGCGTCAACGGCGGCGCGCTTCATCCGCATAAAGTCCATCAGGGTATTGTCTATATCGAATATAACGGCTTTGATCATAATGTTTTGCTTCCTTCCGAATGGTTAAGCCGGACTATTTCTTAGGTTCGGTATACCGCTCCACGTATTCCGTAGTGCGGGTATCTACGCGGACCTTGTCTCCCTCTTTGATGAACATCGGGACCTTTATCTCGAGCCCGGTGGAAACCTTGGCGGCCTTCATCACGTTGGAGACGGTGTCCCCCTTGATGCTGTCGACGGTTTCGGTAACTTCCATTACCAGGTTGGCCGGGAGTTGGATGCTGAAGAAAACCCCGTTGAGGTAAAGCCCTTCCACGGGCATATTCTCGGTCATGAACGGGAGGCTGGCCTCCAGTTTCTCTACCGGGAGACCGGCCTGCTCGTAAGTCTGATCGTCCATGAAGTATGCCATCCCGCCGTCGGAATAAACATAGGTCTTCGGGCGCTTCTCCACGGACACGTCCTTAAACTTGTCCTCCGGGCGGTAGGCGGTCTCGATTATGGACCCGGATTCCACGTTGCGCAGCTTAACGCGTACCACGGCGCGGGCCTGGGACTTGCGGTGGTGCTGCACGGTAAGAACCTCTACGGTCTGGCCGTTCTCGTTTATGAACAGGACGCCGCCTTTGAATTGGGATGCGAGTATCATGTTTGTCTCCTTAAGTTATCTGGAATTCAGGAGCCGGACTGCAAGCCCGGCCCCGCTGACTTATGCCGCCGGCTAACCTCGGGCCCGCGCCGCCTGGTAGGCCATAACCTTAAGCGCCAGGATGCGTTTTTCCATAGGCGGATGGGTGGCAAGCAGGTCCGCCGTAAAGCCGAGTTTTTCCTCTATCAGGCTGCCGCGCGGGTCCGCTATGCACATATGCGCGATGCCGTTATTTATAGCGCTGGTGGGCATTACGGCCCTGCGTATCTTTTCCAGCGCGGAGATCAGGGACAGGGGGTTGCGGGTAAGTTCGGCGGCGCTGGCGTCGGCCAGGAATTCCCGCTGGCGCGAGACAGCCATTGCGAGCATCCGGGAAATAAGAGGAGCCAGGATAACCAGCACTATCCAGACGACAAAAAAGATGATCATCCCCAGGCCGCCGCCCTTGCGGCTTGAGCCGCGGGAAGAAAGGGCGGAGGAGGACCCCCTGCCGCCGTAACGCGTGCTGCGCCCGGCAAAGTCGCTCAAAAGGGCGATAGCGCCCATCAGCGCCGCGGTCACGGTCATCAGCCGCATATCGTAATTACGGATATGGCTCATTTCATGCGCAACTACGCCCTGCAGTTCCTCGCGGTTAAGCGTGGCCAGCAGGCCTTCGGTTACGGCTATTACAGAATTTGAAGGGTTTGTGCCGGTGGCGAAAGCGTTAAGGTCCGGGTCCGGAACAACATAAGCGGCCGGAGCGGGGAGGCCGGAAGCAGTGGACATTTCCGCCACTACGTGAAGAAATTGGAGCTCTTTGTCGCTGGAAGAAACCGCCCGCCGGGCCATGGTGGAGCGGAGGACCATGCGCGGCCCGTTTACCATGCTGTTGGCCGACATCCCGAGGCCCACCAGGAGCGCGATAATAGTTCCGAAAGGAATTTTCCCCCCAATGTGCCGGGACCTGGCCTCGTAATAACCGTCGCTGTTCATCTCGTACTGCGGGGGCGCCGAGGGATTGAAGTTAAGGTAAAAATAATCGAAGCCCAGTCCGATGAACAGGAAAAAAGCGACAAAAACGGCCATTATCATAGCCGTCATTCTCCGGTTTATGGACTGCTGTTCGTAGATATTCATCAAGGAATCGGGAATCGGGAGTCCGGAATCAGGGATAGGAAGGGAAAAAAGTATTTCCCGGCCCGAGGCCCAGATTCCGTATTTCCCGGGTCCTTATATCGTCAGGTTTACTTTTACATTTTCCCTGTCGGGCGAATCAGCCGGGAGCTCCCACAGTTCGGAAGGAGTAAAGCCCAGCAGCGAGGCGAAGAGGTTTGTGGGGAACACCTGCTGCCCGGTGTTAAATTTGGTCACCACATCGTTATAGAACTGACGGGAGAAGCTGATCTGGTTCTCGGTATGGGTGAGTTCTTCCATCAGCGTCCTTACGGCTTCGTTAGCCTTCAGGTTGGGATAATTCTCGGAGATAGCCATCAGTTTGCCGAGGGCCTGGGTAAGCATGCCTTCCTTGGCCAGAACTTCGTGCATATTCCCGCTCTGTCCGGCGTTAACCGCGGCGGCCCGGGCCAGGATGACGCGCTCGAGGGTTTCTTTCTCGAACTTCATCTCTCCCTTTACCGATTCCACCAGGTTAGGGATCAGGTCATGGCGCCTTTTGAGCTGCACGTCTATCTGGCGGAAAGCGTTCGCGACCTGGTTGCGAAGGCCTATCAGCCCGTTGAAAGTAATTACCAGCCACCCGCCGAGAACCAGCAGTACAATCGCTAATACAATCATTTTTCCTCCATTTTGATCAGGCCCCGGCCCTGTTATAAACAGGGCCAATCGCCTCCAGGACCCTAAGCCGTCCTGGTAAGTATCTCGCAGCCTGTCTTAGTAACAAGAACAGAATCCTCTATCCGCACCCCGAACTTGCCGTGAAGGTAGATGCCGGGCTCTACCGTGACCGCCATGCCCGCGCGCAGCACCGCTTCAAAGGTGGTATTAAGCCTGGGAAATTCATGGATCTCGAGGCCTATGCCGTGCCCGGTTCCGTGTATGAAATACTGGCCATAACCCGCGTCCGAGATGTAATTGCGGCAGGCGGCGTCCACGTCGCGGGCTTTTACCCCGGCGCGCACTTTGGCCACGCCGGCTTTCTGGGAAGCGGCAACGGTTGAATATACTTTCTTGTATTCTTCGGTAGCCTTCCCGTGGAAATAGGAGCGGGTCATATCCGAACAGTAGTTCCCGTAAACGCAGCCGTAATCCAGCAGCACCGCTTCGTTATTTTTCAGCTTCCTCTGCGAAGTTTCATGGTGCGGCATGGCGGAGTTGGGGCCGAAGCCCACGATAAGGTTGAAAGAGTTGCCTTTGGCCCCCATGTTCTGCATGGTATCCTCGAGCTCCCTGTAAACCGACATCTCTGTCCGGCCGGTTTTTATGCGGGGCTTCACTATGCCGAAAGCCCGGGCGGCTATGCGGCAGGATTTGCGGAGGGTTTGTATTTCCTCCCCCTCTTTAACGGCCCTCAGCGCCCCGGTCAGTCCGTCTTTTTCAACAAGCCCGGCTTTGCGCCAGGCGGTTCCCCGCTTATAGGTCTCGGCTTCAGGCTCAAAAGCCGCGCGCTTGAACTTAAGTTCCTTAACGCGCGCTGCCGCGGCGTCCTCGGGAAGCCCTTCAGAGGCGACTGCGGTCACAAAATCCACTTTGGAGCGGAAATGCTCGAGCAGCATTTTCGGCATATAGATCCAGGCCCCCGAGCGGGTAACAAGCATCGCGCAGCCGTCAAGGTGGAAACCGGTGAGGAAGCCTATCTCAAGCGTGCGGCCCATGAGCATGGCGTCGAGGCCGTGCTGCTTGAGCATATACTGCAGATCCTTGATGCGCTTGGCATGAGTGTTCATATCTTTTATACCCCGTCAAAATGGAATAGCCGCCGGACCCGCCGGAAGCTCTTTCATTATACAACTTTATATTATTCAGCGGTAGCGGGCCGTGCGGGCCAGGCCGGACCGGTTCAGCAGGAATTCGGCCGCGGCCAGCAGGGTCCGCAGCCCGTAGAGCACCCCTCCGGAGAAAGAGATGGAGGAGGCTTCCCTGAAATATTTTGAAGGCACGGGGATATCACCCAGCCGGAGCCCCTTGAAAGCCGCCTGGAAAAGATACTGGGAGTCGAAAGCGAACCCTTCGGAATTATCGGCCCAGTTTACTTTTTCAAGCGCGCCCCGTGAATAGGCGCGCAGCCCGCTGTGCCACTCGCCTAGGTTCTGCCCGGCCGCGAGGTTCTCTATTACCGTGAGGAACCTGTTTGCCAGGTATTTGTATACCGGCATACCCCCGGAAAGAGCCTCGGCCCGGGTGCGGATACGGTTGCCGAGCACGACATCGCAGATCCCGCCTTCAATAATGCCGGTCATAAAGGGGATCACCCGGGGGTCGTACTGATAATCCGGGTGGAGCATTACTACGATATCGGCCCCGTGTTCCAGCGCAAGGGCGTAGCAGGTTTTCTGGTTGCCCCCGTAACCCCTGTTGCGGGGATGTTTTACGGCATGAAGCCCCAGCTCAAGCGCCAGCTCGTAAGTCCCGTCCGACGAGCAATCGTCCACCAGCAGGATCTCGTCAAAAGCCCCGGCCGGCAGGGAACCCACGGTTTCCTTCAGCGTCTTGGCCGCGTTATAGGCCGGCAGGACTATTATCTTTTTCATTTCACGGTCAGTTCTGAAGCGAGCGCGGCGAAGCCCTCCAGAGAAATTTCCTGCGCCCTGACGGTCTGCTTGAACCCGCCCTTTTCCATGGCGGCGGCGGCAGCGGCTTTATCCACCCCGCAAAGGCCCAGAGAGTTTATAAGCGTCTTGCGGCGGTGCGAGAAAGCTTTTTTCACCAGGGCGCGGAAAGCCGCCTCCTCGGCGGGAACTCTAAAAAACACTTCGGGCCGGAAGATAAGCACGGAAGAATCCACGGCCGGCACCGGCTTGAAGCTTGCGGCTTTGATGTCCATAAGAAGCTTCGAGGAAGCCCTGGAGGCGGTCAGCAGCGAGAGCGCGCCGTAATCGCTGTCTCCCGGCGAGGCAGCGATCCTGCGGGCGACTTCTTTTTGGAACATAAAAACCGAAATCTCGAGGCGGGGAAAAAACAGGGTTTTCTCCAGGATAGCCGTGGCGCATTCGTAAGGCAGGTTTCCTATGAAGGCCGTCCGTCCCCGCCCGGACAGAGCCTCCAGGTCAGTACGCAGAAAGTCCTCGTTTACTATCTCCAGCCCTTCGAACTTTCTGCGCAGGGCGGGCAACAGGCCGGAATCTATTTCTACCGCTTTCATGATGCCCGCGTACTTGGGAAAAAGAAAAGAGGTAATAGCGCCGCCCCCGGGCCCGATCTCTATAAGGCGGTCAAAAGAGGCGCTGTCCAGCGCCCCGGCTATCCCCGCGCAGATATTCACATCGGCCAAAAAAACCTGGCTGAATTTAGGCATCAGGTAAGGGTCTCCATCTTCATCTTTATCTCTTCCCCCAGCTTCCACACGTCCCCGGCGCCCAGCGTTATAAAAACGTCGCCGGGCCGGAGTTCCTTCATTGTTTCAAGCACGCCGCTGAATTCCGAAGCGTTCGCTCCGTTCCGGCGCAGCTGCTGCAGCACAAGAGAAGAATCCACGCCGGGCAGGGGTTTTTCCCCCGCGGCGTAAACCGGGGCCACGTAAACCCTGGCGGCGCGGGAGAAGGACTTGCCGAAATCTTTATAGAGCAGCGAGGTGCGGCTGTAGCGGTGGGGCTGGAAGAGCACCACCAGCCTCCGGCCCGGAAAAAGCCCGCGGGCTGCGTCCAGCGTAGCCCTGATCTCGGTCGGATGGTGGCCGTAATCGTCCACAAAATCCACCCCGGCGGCTTCACCCAGCCTGTCCATCCTCCGTTTTACCCCGGAGAAGTTCCAGAGCCCCCTTGAAAGTTTCCCGAACTCAAAACCCAGGTAGGAGCCGGCAGCCAGCGCAAGCAGCGAGTTGCGGACATTGTGAGCGCCGCCGCAGCGCAGGCGCACGGGGCCTTTTGCCCTGCCCCTGAAAAAAGCTTTATAGGAGGCCCCCGCCGGAGAAAAAGAAACGTCCCGCGCGCTCCAGTCCGCGCCCTTGTCGATGCCGCAGGTCACCAGCGGAACCTTCAGCGAGGGAATGATTTCGCGCAGAACGGGGTCGTCGCTGCAGAGGGCGGCCTGCCCGTAAAAGGGCAAGCGGCCGAGGTGCCGCCTGAAAGCTTCCTTGAGGTTTTCCATGCTGCCGTAGTGGTCCAGGTGGTCGGAATCTATATTGGTGACGCAAGCTACCAGCGGCGAGAAATAAAGGAAGGAGCCGTCGGACTCGTCCGCCTCGGCTACCAGATAATGCCCGCCGCCGAATTTTACGTTAGAGCCCGCGCCTTTGATAATGCCGCCCACCACCACCGTTGCGTCGGCGCCGGCGGCCTCCAGCGCGGCAGCCGTCATCGTGGTGGTGGTTGTTTTGCCGTGCGTGCCGGCCACGGTCACCGTCTTCTTAAGCTCGGCTAGCTTGGAAAGCATCAGAGCGCGGCGGGCTACGGGCAGACCGCGCCTGAAAGCGGCTTTCAGCTCCGGGTTGTCGGACCTGACCGCAGAGCTCACAACCACGATGTCCGGAGAACCCAGAGCACCCGCCGAATGCCCCTCGGTGAACACGGCCCCGTCCCTGGCCAGGGCGAGAGTGATCTCGGAGGGCTTTGCGTCGGAGCCGCTGACCTCGTACCCGAGCCCCAGCATAAGCCGGGCGATGCCGCTCATGCCTATGCCGCCTATACCTATAAAATGCGCTTTCTTTACTTCATTGATCGGAAAATCCTCGGTGTATTTCATTTCTTGTTTATCTCCATGCTTTCCGCCAGGCGGTCGAGCCAGGCCTCGGCGGCCGCAACTCCTTCCGCCCATTCGGCAGCCGCAAGGCCGATAATGACAGTATCGCTCATCCTTGAAAAAGCGTTCTCAAAAACGGCCGCGCCGCTGCGGTAGAATACCAGGCAGGGAGCGGGAGAAAAAAGCAGGTCCACGGCCCGGGCGCTGAACTTCTCGGACTTCATCGCCATAGGCCCGAGCTCGTCGAAAAGAAGGACTTTTCCCTCGGAGCTGGCCCGCTCCAGCGCTGTCAGGGCCGTACCTTCGAGCGCGTCCAGGTTTAAAGAATATTTGTTAAAAGAAACCGGGGAAACCATGCTTCTGCAAGCAAGCACCGCGCGCCCCCCCCCAAGAGCCTCTATCTCAAATCCTTCGCGCTCTTTTCCGCGGCGCAGTTCAAGCGTACGGAACCCACCCAGCCACCTCCCGTACGAGGAGCAGAGCTTGGCCGACAGCCGCTCTTTAAGCGCGCAGTCCGAAAAACTGAAGACCAGCTTCAGCGCCTTCCGGGTATCGGCAGGGATCTTCATTTCCCCTCCAGCCAGACCCGGTTGGCCAGGGCCGTTTTATTCCGCGGCTCAAGCCGCAGGGCCTCCAGGCACTCGGCTAGGGCCTTCTCCTGGGAACCGGCTTCCACCCAGGCCGCGGAGCGCCCCAGAGCGGCCTCGGCGCCTCCGCCTGAAAATTCTTCCAGGGCCGTGGAAGACTCGCCCAGCAGCAGGTACCCGAGGCCTTTTATCAGCCTGAAACCGGGGTCGGAAGACTCGCCCGCCGCTTCCATTTCATCAAGGGCTTCAGCAGCGTTGTCCAGCCAGTTATCGCCCATTACCCACAGCCCCATGTCGTTTCCCACGTCGCGGGGCTTAAAGAGGGCCTTGTTTCCGGCGTCCTTGCGGGAAGCGGGGGGAGCGGAAGTTTCTATATTGAAATTAAGGCGCGCGTCGCTGCCTGAGGAGACTCCTTTTAAAAGCTTTTCCGTTTCAGCGGCTATCCCGCCGGCTTTTTTCTGCCTCTCCTCCGGCGAAGAAACCGGCAGGAAATATTCGCGCTTTGTATAACCTACGCCGGGCAGCTTAAAAGCTGATTGCAGCCTCCCCGCGAGTTTTTCCCCCCGCGGCGCGTCGGAGATTACGGCTTTTGGGGTTTCAAGCAGTTCAACTACCACCCTGGCTTCCTGCTCCGGGGGTATTTTGGAGAGCGCTGAAAACAGCGGGCTCTCGGGCTGTCCGCCGGCCTCCTGCTGCCGGGTTCCCGCGTAAGCCAGAGCCATTGAGATGCCGCCCTTTTCATTTGCCGGCGCCAGCAGAAAAGCGCCCTCCAGCGCTTTCTCGGACTCGCGGAGGCGCCCGGCCTTGCGAAGCGCCCAGGCCAGCCTGAACCTGGCCACGGAATCACGCGGCTTTATTGAAAGGGCCCTGCGGTAAAGTTTCACCGCTTCGTTAAGCCCGCCCTCCCGCTCTCTGAGCACTGCCAGCTCCAGGAGAGCGTCCTCGTAGCCCGGGAAAAGCGAAACCGCTTTTTCAAACTGCGCGGCGGCGAGTTCAAAGCGGCCGGACCGGGAATAAAACATCCCCAGCTGAAAGCGGTAAAGAGGATTGGAAGGCTCGGCCGCCACGGCGCCCCTGAAATAATCAAGCGCCCTGGCGTGATTGCCCAGGGCCTGGTAAACAGAACCGGCGTTCATTTTAACGTCGGACCGTCCCGGCTCAAAACGCTCCGCTTTAAGAAAATCCGCCAGGGCTTCCTGGTAAAGCCCCGAACGGGCCCGGACTATCCCGCGCAGCTGGAAAGCCATTGAATTGGCGGGATCGAGGCGCATTGCCTCCTCAAATTCATCCAGGGCCTTCTGAGGTTCGCCCAGCCAGTAAAGCGCGGAGCCGTAAAGAAGGCGCGGCCAGGGGCTTTCAGGGTTTTTCTGGGCCGCTTTGAAAAACTCGTCGGCGGCGGAAGGATAATTCTCCTCGCCCATCATTGCATACCCGCGCCTCAGGTTCAGCGCGCTCTGGTCGTGCATAATGCGGTCCCACACCGTTCTGTGCACCGCTGGCTCCGTTACGCAGCCGGCGGGGCCGCAGAGACCCGCGAGGAAGCAGTAGCCCAGAAGCAGCGCTGCGGCTGCTTTTCCCGTCCGTAATTCAGATTTGGGACCTGTTTTCATTATAGGACTGCCCGCAAACGGGAATATTTCACAGGGACCGGCCCGGAACCCCGGGCGAGAGCGCTTTAGCCGAAGAAACTTATCTGACGCCGGTCAGCTTAATAGAGCGCGGTGCGCTGAATTTACCTTCGAAACCCAGGAGGTCGATAAGCGCCACGCGCATGAAATAATCTCCCGGGGGCAGCAGGGTATTAAGATTTATATCTTCAAAAGCGTCATAACTCTTGTCGAGGACGGTGGTATTAAAAGTATTGGATTTTGAAACCTGCATATGGTAGCCCTGCACAGGATTAGCCACGGTGAGCATCTTTATAATTTCGCTGGAATCTATGGCCTTGTCGTTCACGTTCCCGGCGGCCGGCATATTGGAAGTGAGGTCCTTACCCGCGGGGGAGGAGGCTCCCGCGGCGGTATTCTTGCCCAGGGCTTTAAGGTTCAGGGAAACCTTTCCGCCCGCGGTATTGAGCCGCGGGGCGGCGGAAGCCGTCAAAGCGGTATTCGTCCGGTCAAAGTCAGGCAGCTTCGGCATTTTTACCGGCCGGGAAGGCGCCATATCCATCTTGACCTCGGCGCTGAAGCCGGCGGCGACTTCTACGGTCTTGCCCTGCGCCTCTACGTCGGCCTTTCCCTTATAGACCTGGACCATGGTGGTAAGGTCCTCGTTAAGCTTGGCCCCGAACTCCGTGTTTTTGGTTTTCGGGGTTATCCTGGCGGAAGCCGTGATCACCCGGGACCGCAGTCCGCGCATCTCTCCGGCCAGCAGCTGAACATCCGTGTTCTTTTTGCCGGGAGGGCGCAGAATTACTATGGAATTGGGATAGAGGTTCAGTATCTGCCCGGTATAAAATTTAACGTCGGCGCGCGCCGCCTCGCGGGTGCGGAGCGTATCGCTCTTGAAGAGGTCCATCTTCATGTCCACTCCCTGCCAGTCGGAAGTTCCGGTGCGCCGGAAGAGCACTTCATTAACAAAAGATACCAGCCTGGCGGCCCTGTACTCCTCTTTCAGAAGGGTAACCGGAATACGCAGCGGCATGCCCGGCAGCGCTATCGACGGGTTTGAAGAAGGCAGCTTGTTATACTTCAGGATCACGTTCCACTTTTTAGGGTCTTTGAGATAGGTATTTGAAATGCTCCACAGAGTGTCGCCGGGCTTGACCACCACCGTCTGCAGCTCCTCAGCGGCCAGGGCGCAGCCCGGGCGCATAAGCATCAACAAGCCGAGCAAAAGATATTTCACGCGCCCTCCTTTACCGTCACCGCTCCGCCCTCGTCTTTAGCCAGGTTTTTAGGCACGGTAAACAGGAACTTGGCGCCCTGCCCCGGCTCCGATTCGGCCCAGATCTTTCCCAGGTGGGCGGCGGCGACGAATTTACAGATCGTCAGTCCCAGGCCTGTCCCGCCCGCTTTCTGCCCCTTCACCTGCTCGAATTTCTCAAAGACCTTGCTGAGGTATTCCGGGGGTATGCCGTCGCCGGTATCGCGAACCCAGGCCGTTACATGATCCCCGTCGTCGGAGATGCCCGTTGTAATAACGCCGTTCTCGGGGGTGAATTTAATGGCGTTGCCGATAAGGTTGGTGAACATCCGCTCCATAAGTCCGGTATCGGCGTTTACCAGGGTGCTCTCGGCGCCTTCCACTTCAAAGCGGATATGCTTGCGCTGGCCGAGGGACTCCATCAGGGAATTGACCCTCAGGGCGACATCCCTCAGGTTCACAGGGGAAAGTCCTATCTCCATCTTCCCCGCCTGCATTTTTGCGGAGTCCAGGATATTGTTTATCATGCCGAGCAGCCGGAAAGAAGCCCGGTCGATGGAAACCAGCATTTTTTTCTGGGCCTCAGTGATAGGGCCCGGGATCTCCTTGAGCATGAATTCCACAAAGCCTTTTATTGCGCCCATCGGGTTGCGCAGGTCGTGGGTTATGGAGTGGAGGAACTCATCCTTAATGCGGGCGAGTTCCTTGTCGAGAGTAATATCGTAGAAGCCGATAAGCCTGCCCAGGGGCGCGGAATGCCCGGGAGCCACGATCGGCATGGCAAAGCACTTAAAGAAACGGACCGACTGGGCCTGGGCTATCTCTATTTCCCTGAAATAATTTTCCTTGCTGCTCCCGAACACGTCCATAACGGGGTCTTTAATGGTTTCAGAGGCGATCTTGTCCGACAGCGGCTTTCCTTCCAAAGGCTCGGTCTGGCCTATGCCCAGCACGGACCTGGCTTTACGGTTAGCCACCTGGATCTTGCCGTCCATGTCCGTCATTATTATTCCGTCCTCGGTGGAGAAAAGGATGGCTTCGGTGTTCTTCTGCTCGCGGATTATGCGGTCCACCTGCATGTCGGAATAAGTCTGAAGCTGGGAAACCATTGTATTGAAGGTTTCGGCAAGGTCTTTGAGCTCGTCCGAGGCATTCACTTCCGCTTTGCGGGAGAAGTCTCCGGCGGCCACAAATTCCGCGGCTCGGGTAAGGGCCATTATAGGCTTGGTGAGGCTGCGGCTGAATATCCACCCTGCTGCGATCGCAAGCGCGAGAAAAACGAGAACGGCATAAACCGCCTGCCTGCGCATGAACATGGCGTAGCGGTAAGCTCCCTCCAAAGGCTGGGTCACCAGCACGGCGCCGCCCAGCTCCAGGACAGGAGAATAGGCCCCGAGCATTTTCCGGCCTGCCGCGTCGGAAAATTCGGCTGAACCTGAGGAAAGGGATTTTATCGCGTTCTTTGAAATCTCCCAGTCTGCCGCTTCAGCGGCTTCCTCCGCTGACAGGCCGGCGGGCCAGGCTATCGGGGCCCCGTCCGCGCCGAGGATCAAAGGGAACCCTTCCGAGCCTACGCCTTTTAATTCCAGACCGTCTATAAAAGAAACCAGGTCCAGCTCGGAGCGCAGCACCATGTCTTTGCCGAAGGGATAATAAAAAACCGCGAGGTGCGATTTATTGTCCACTGAAAGGTAGCGGCTGCCCGCCTTGGCCGCCTTGAACCCGTCGGTCCCCGGGTACTTCTTCAGCGTCCCGCTGTCGTCCCCGTAGGGAGAGATGATTTTCACTATTTCGGAGCCGTCCTTGAGAAGCACGGAAATTTGTTTAATTTCCGTGCGGGCCTCCAGCAGGGCGGCTAGCATTATCTGCTTGTTCTCCCAGTCCATCTTCGCCATTGCGTTCATAGAGGAACGCAGGCCCGCGTCTGCGCTCTTTACAAAGGAGTTAAGCTCGGAAGCTATCTTATCCGCTTTGTTCAGATTAAGTTCCATGATGGCGGTGCGTACGCCCAGCTGCCCCAGGCTTATAAGCCTCAGGCCTAGCAGGATCAGCGGCAGCACGGAAACCAGGACCAGGACGGCCACGAATTTATGCAGGAGCCTTATTTTCATAGTTGTTCTAATTATATTATAGCATGCCTGAGCCAAATGACCAGCCCCCCGGCCATGAACCCGTTCAGGGGGCGGAGAACAGGCGCATAAGTTCGGGGAGCAGAGCTTTAAGCGCGGCCGCGCGGTGGCTGACCGAGTTCTTTTCCTCGTCCGTGTACTCGGCCAGCGTTCTCGGTCCGGCGCCTACCTGAAAAATCGAATCGTAGCCGAAGCCGTTAACTCCGCGCGTGCCGGTTATTATCCTGCCCTCGAGCGACCCTTTCGAAATTTTGATTTCGCCGGACGGGGAAACAAGCGCGATCACGGTGACGAAACGCGCAAGCCGCTTTTCGGGCGGCAAGTCTCCGAGTTCGGAAAGCAGCCTGGCGTTGTTCTCTCCAGCCGAGGCTTCCTTGCCTGCGTAGCGCGCCGAGTTCACCCCCGGCCTTCCGCCCAGGGCGTCAACCTCAAGCCCGGTGTCGTCGGCCAGGGCCCAAAGCCCGGTAAAGCGGGCGGCGGCGCCCGCCTTTTTAACGGCGTTCTGCTCAAGCGTGGCTCCGTCTTCTTCAGCCGGGCCGGCCCCCGGGAAGCGGGATAAAGGCTTGATCGTGAACGGCAGCTGAGGAAGGATAAAGAGTATCTCCCTGATTTTATGCGGATTAAAAGTGGCTGCTACCAGTATGTTTGCCATGTAAAATATAATAGAATATCCCAGCGGGCGTCAGACAGCCGAAGCCCTTTTAGCCGCCCGCAAAGCAATGACTGAGAACCCGGGAAATATTAACATTTTTGAAGGCGCGACCGGCTCCTTCCAGGACGCATTGCCGCTTTTTACGGGGGTCTCCGGCACCGTGCTGCCTGTGCGGACCGAAACTTCAGGCCCCGCGCAGCTATGCACCATCACCCAGATTTCCGAAGCCGGCCGGCCCGCGCTCCCTTCTTTCACTAACGAAGACCTGCTTGATCCGCCCCTTATCCGCAAAACCCTGGCCGAAACGGCATTGCTTTTTTTCCACGCTCCCTTGCACGAAGTTTTTGTCTTTAATCCGCGCCACCCGAAAGCCCGGCTAAGTGCGGCCCAGCTGAAGGCTTCCAGGCGCGAGATTTCCCTGCTTGCCGGCTTTCTCAAGTCGGGGGATAAAAAAACACAGCAGGACCCTTCCCGTCTTGCCGCCGGGGAATTTTCGCTCGGGAACCTGCACTCGGCCCACTACCTCTACCACATGGCGGCCTTCCGCAACCCAGCCTCCCGGGCCCGGTTCCAGCTGGGCGCCGTACTTATAGAACTGGGCCTTCTCCAGGAGGCTTACGACCTGCTCAAGGCAGATACCGATCCCGAAGCTTTGATCTGCCTGGCGGCGATACACCGAAAAACGGGAAATATCGAACTGGCCAGAAAAGCCCTGTCCGAACTGGGCCAGGGCAACCAGCTGGAAGAGCGCCGGAATACAGAGTCCGCTTGGCTGGACATCGAGGAAGGGAAAGAGGCAGAAGCGGAAAAGAATTTTCAGCGCCTCTCTTCTTCGGCCTTTGAAAAAGCCGAGGCCCTGTCCGGGCTCGGAGCGGCGATGGCGAGAGCAGCTTTTAAAACCAAGGATAGAAACCGCCTGGCGGCAGCGGTGTCCGCCCTCAGGTCGGCGCTGGCTACGCCCTCTTCCGGTTCGGGCAGGATTTTTTTCCAGCTGGGAAATCTTTATTTCCGCTCGGGCGACCTCCCGCAGGCTGAAGCGTGCTACAGGCGCTCCGCGGCCCAGGCCCCGGCTGTGCAGGCCCTGGCCAACCTTGCCCTTACCCTTATAAAGACCGGGAAACTGGAGGAGGCAGCCGCTATCACCCTGCAGGTAGCCCTTACCGACCTGACTTCCGCAAAACGCCTTACCGCGGAATTTCCGAAAGACAGACTGGCCGCTCTGTTCCGGGTGCAGGAAGCGGGCCCCGCGCCGCAGCCCTTAGCGGCCGCCAAGCCCGAGCCCGCTCCGGGCCCTGAACGGCAGCCCGCTCCTGAATTTACCCCGGCGCCGCAGCCCGCCCCTCAAAAAGCTCCGGGCCTGCAGACCGCTGCGGAAGGCTTCCGGTTTATAAATCCCGCGGCGCCGGCGCCTGCCAAGGCAGCAAAACCCGTGCAGCTTTCCCCGGCGCAGCCTCTCACCCCCGCTATCACCGGCAGGCAGCCGGCAACTGCTCCCGCTGAGCCTGCCCCCGCACCGCAGATCGAGATAGAAACATTCCGCGACGTAATGCATTCGTCCTCTCAGCCTACGGAAGAGGAAAGCCGCAAGGATGAGTTCATCTCGCGCGCATTCAAACTGGCGTCCGAACTTGAGGATGAGCTCGGGCACAAGATCTACTTCAATCTCGACGGTTTAAACGAGGCGGAACGCAGGCTGCGCCTGAAATTTATAAAGAGCGGGGCCGGCACCGCCGGCAAACTTGACGCGGTAAGGGACAGCGCCGCGTTCTTATGCTATTTCCTTCAGGAGAGACATAAAGGACGCCTGATCAAGCTGGCTGATTTCGATCCCTGGGGCTGGCCTATGCTTTTTGATCAGCCCGGGTTGAAATTGGTCACTTACCCGGTACAGCGCGCCTGGAAAATGCTCTGGCAGGAAACAGTACCTGAACCGGGCTGGCTCACCAAATACACCAACTGGCTGGCGGACAGGCTTAAACAACAGCCCTCCCCGGTCTGCGGGGCCGAAGCGGCCCGGGCTAAAGTCTGCAGCCACCCGGAAAAAATTGCCGACGCCCAGACCGAACATAAGCGCATGATGGTCCTTATTTCCTCTCTTAACGAAACCTCGGGCATAGAGCTGGGCCGCTCCGGTCTGTTAAAGATGGAAAACGCAATAAGAATAAATTTCAGGCCGGACATCCCTCCCACAGCGGACGGGTGGAAGCTTCTTCGCTGTTACGGCCACCTGCTCGCAGCCATCCTGGCCAAGGACTTCAAAGCGACCTGGTATAACGTCGACGGCGAAGACGGCGGCTGGTCCATGCAGCTGCCCTGGAAAACCTTTGTCTTCCCGCTCGGCAAGATTTATAAAACAGCTTCTCTCCGCGACGACTTGAACGCTTACTACGAAGTTCTGCTTGAAGATAAACTCAGGTACCAAAGCCGGACCCAGGGCTTAATAGGCCCTTAGACCTTGATTAAAAACGCTTATTTCAGCAATAATCATTATAAGCAGTTCTTAAATTCTGATCCAGGAGCCGACAATGATTCTCTCTTTTCTCTCTTTTCTTCTTCT
Organism: Elusimicrobia bacterium CG1_02_56_21; assembly: GCA_001871115.1. Taxonomy (GTDB): domain Bacteria; phylum Elusimicrobiota; class Elusimicrobia; order Elusimicrobiales; family UBA9959; genus UBA9959. The sequence continues at coordinate 17,305 of MNUR01000129.1, forward strand.
GACTTCCGCCGGCGCCGCTCCCGCAATAGACTCCCTTTCCTCGCAGGCGGGCTATGCCGCGACAACAGCTTCCCCCGAGCCCGCCCGGCCCGCGCTCCGTGAATGGACCGTAATGGTCTACATGAACGGGAAAAGCAATATAGAGCCGTATGCGCTGGAGGACCTTAACCGTTTTGAAACTGTCGGGTCCAGCGATAAGGTCGCGATAATAGCGGAAATAGGACGCTCGAAAGGCCTGGACAACGACACTGCGGCTGACGGCGACTGGGACGGGGTGCGGCGCTACTTCGTCACAAAAGACCAGGACAAGGATCATATAGCTTCCACCCTCATCTCTGACCTGGGCAGCCCGGACATGGGCGACTGGAAGCAGGCCGCGTCTTTCTTAAAGTGGGCCAGGTCGGCCTACCCGGCTAAAAAATACCTTTTCGTTATCTGGGATCACGGCTGGGGCTGGATAGATCCTAAAAAGCCGGGAGAGAAACCCGCAGACGCGGCTAAATCCATCTCCCATGATTTTGTCACCGGCAATTACATCAAAACCACCGAGATGGGTAAAATTTTCCGGGAAGCCGGCCGCGTGGACATGTACGTCTCAATGGCCTGCTTCATGCAGATGGCGGAAGTCGCCTACGAGCTGAAAGACAGCGCCGAAATAATAGTCGGTTCGGAAGAAATCATTCAGCTTCCCAGCCTGAACTGGGAAGATTTCCTGTCCCTGCTGACAAAGAACCCGGGCACCAAAGCCGAAGCCGCCGGGATTTACATGACGGACACCTTCAGGGAAATGTACGGGCGCCCGGAATATCTGGACATGCTTGAAAAGACCAAGTACGGAGTACAGCTTTCAGCGCTCCGGGCGGCCAAGCTGCCCCAATTCGCCGGAAAAGCGAAAGCCTGGCATTCCCTTGCGATGGCCGCTGATGACAAAAAAGCGCTCATAAGGGCCAAGGCCGAAGTGCTCCGTTTCGAAGTCGGGGACGAAACCACGGACCCGGACAAAAGCATCTCTTTCTACGGCGACCTGTACAATTTTACCGAGCTGGCGGGCCGTTACGCGGACCCGGCCAGACCCGGAGCCGCCGCCGCGGAGGCGGCCGGAAAAGACCTCAGGGATTTCATAACCAAAGAACTGATAGTTAAAAATGTATGGCTGGGCAAAGACCGCACGGGCAAAGAATATTCAAGCACGCGCGGCCTTGGCATACAGATCCCCGGAAAACCCGGCAACCTTATAGAATACTACCCCGCCTATTCGGAATTGGCTTTTGAAAAAGCCACAGGCTGGGATACGTTCGTGAAATATTTAGAAAGCCTGGGAAAGTAAGAGCGCCTGAACAAGCGCCGCCCCGAAACCAATAAAGATCCGGAGAAAACATGCTGAAATCAGACGCCTGGATAAGAGAAATGTGCCGCAAAGGTAAGATGATCGTCCCCTTTGTGGAGGGCCTCGTGGCAAAAGGGAAGGTCTCCTACGGGCTCTCCTCCTACGGCTACGACATCCGCGTAGCGGACGAGTACAAAGTTTTCACCGACGTACACAACTGCGTGGTGGACCCGAAGTCCTTCAACAACAAGTCCTTCGTGGATATAAAGGCCCCCTACTGCATAGTACCGGCGCATTCGTTCGCGCTGGCCCGTTCGGTTGAATATTTCAAAATACCCCGCAGCGTGATCGGCCTCTGCATCGGCAAAAGCACCTACGCCCGCTGCGGCATCGTCGTAAACATCACCCCCCTGGAGCCGGAGTGGGAAGGCCACCTCACCCTTGAGATCTCCAATACCACGCCCCTGCCGGCCAAGATTTATTCCAACGAAGGGATAGCCCAGCTGGTTTTCCTGGAATCCGACCGAGAATGCGAGACTTCCTACAAGGACAGGAAGGGCAAATACCAGGCGCAGCGGGGAGTCACCCTGCCGCGGATACTAAAGCCCAGACAGAACGGATGAAAAAATACCGCTGCTTAAAAAACCTGCCGCTGGCGGCCGGCTTGCTGGCCGCCTCGTTTTTTTGCGGCGTTCCGGCGCGGGCCGGGCAGGAGCTCGAGCGCGCCCACGAAGCGGCGGCCCGGGGCTCCGAGAGCAGGGCTTTCGACATAGCTATGGAAGGCCTTAAGACGGCCCCGGACGACAGAGAGCTTTTCCTGTATGCCGTGGAACTGCTGCCGGACAGATCCCCGGGCCGGGCGGGAGCGCTGGCCTCAGCGGCGGCTGCCAGGCTGGCCGGGAAACCAGAAGATTACGCCGGGTACCTGGGCCTCTGCAAAGCCATGCGGATTTCAGGCAAGGCCGCCGAAGCCGTTGCGAACTGCAGAAAAGCGCTGGAGACAGACCCCACCGCCTACCCTGTTTACCGCGAGCTCGGCCTGACTTACGCGGCAGCGGGAAATCCCCGCAAGGCGGCCGAAACCCTGGCCCAGGGAGTTGAGATATCCTCCTCAAGCTATCAGGCGCACTACCACCTTGCCAAAGTGCTGGAGAAGCGCGGAGACTCCACCCGGGCGGCGGCCTCCTACTCCAGCGGGCTGGCCCTCCTGAAAAACAAAACAAGCCTGGACGCCGGCTACTACCGCGCAATGATGAAAGCAGGCCTGAAGCGGACCTCGGTCAAAAAAAGAACTGCGCGCGCCAGGATCCCGAAGCCGGCCCCCCACCGAGAGAACAAAGAACTTGCGGCCGCCTGCATGATCAAATTCCGCGGCGAGTTCCTTAACGACAACCTTGGGACCGCCCTCGCCGCAAGCGATACCTGCCTCGATTACGCCCCCTCGGACCCCGACCTGGCGGCAGAACGCGCCCCGCTTATGGTGCGCCTGGGCAAATATGAGGAAGGGGTAGCGGAGTACGAGCGGGCCGCTTCTCTTTACTCGGGAAACAGGCCTGCTTCCGCTTTTTGCAGGATTAAAGCCGCCGAAACCTGGATAAAACTGGGCAAGCAGGACAATGCGCTGGCCCAGTACAGACTGGCCCTCAAGGCCGCCCCGCAGGACATGAACGCCCTGGAGGGACTGGCCGCGGCCCTGGAAGCCCGCTCGGATCCCGCCGGCTCGCTCGAAATTTACGAGGAAATACTCAGGCTTGAGCCCGGGAATAAAAGAGCCCGCACAAGGAAAGAAGAAATAAAAGTAGCAACCCTGACCAGCGAGCAGATCCTCTCGGAGCTGAAATTACGCAATGCCCTGGAAGGAAAAAGGACAGGCCTGCTGCCGGAAGACAGGAAGCTTTACAAAGCCATAAAAGCGGCGGAAATAAGCGGGGCAGTGGATTATTTAAAGAAGAAGGTCCGCTACTCAAGGGGGCTGATAATAGCTCATAAGACCGACGACGGAACCAGGCTGCTCCTGAGCGGGGCCGGCTACAGGGCCTACGTTTCACGCGTCTCCCGGGAGGCGGTGAAGTTTTTTGAGACAGAGGGCATCGGCCTGAGAGAGATCTTCAAGCTCCGCACTCCGGCCGGAGAACAGATCTTCGACAAAGCGGGAAAGCTTACAGCCGAAGGAGAAGAGCTGTGGCGGAAATCAGTTCCCGGCACAAAAAACTGGCTGCTCCCGTACGAACCCGTACCGGCCAGCCCTCTGGCCATACAGGCGGACAAGGACATTTCTGAAGCGGAAAAGATGGGGTACAAGGAAATTTCCGAGCCGGAATACCTGTGGCTGCTCCGCTACACCGACTGCCCCGAAGACTTGATGCGGACCTCTCCCCTGAATATGAAAACGGCAAACGACGGAATACGCCTTCGCTACCTGCTCTGCTCGGTCATGAACGCGCCGTGCATGAACCAGATAAATATGAGCATGCCGCTCGCTATAGATGATTACAGGAACAACAAAACCGACATCCCCGACACAAAAACCTCAACTTCCTTTTTCGGCACCGGCGGGATAAAGAAGCACAGGCTCTGCGAGGACGGCAAAGTCTGGGGCTATGAGAAATGACAGTAAGCGGCCAGACTAAAAATATTTTTTACCTGCTCTGTGCTGCCGTGGCGGCGGCAATGCTGCTGGCCCTGTTCGCCGGCCTTGCCAGGAACCTGACCCCGGCTTTCAGGGCACGCCTGCAAAAGAAAGCCGCAAGCGCCCCGGTCTTTAAAAAGGCCAGGGAACTGGGACTCACTTATGAGGCCGCACTCAGCTCCCCGGTAAACGCGATCAACAAGCCGGTTCTCTGGTGCGTGCATCTATCCTCCGCCCAGGCTTACCACGGGCAGGGCACAGAGAACCCGCTGGATATATCCAATAAGGAAGAGATGCCCTGGCAGCTGTATCCCAACCGCAGAGGCCACCTCTATTGCAGGAACGCCCTAATGGAGATTACGGGGGTAAAAACATATGACTTCGCAGGAGTCAGGGTGCTGCGGCTGCAGACCCGTTTTATTGACTACCGGTAGCCTTTTTCCGGCAGCCCCAGACCGTAATTCAGCCGCGGCCCAGAACCTGTTTTGCACAAGCCCCGGAAATTTGGTATTATAATCGTACTATGATACAGAAAACCACTTTGCCTAAAGCCGATACGGCCGAAAAAACCAGGAAATGGCATTTCCTAGACGCTTCCGACCAGGTACTTGGCAGGCTTTCCACAAAAATAGCCGTCCTCCTGATGGGCAAGCATAAGCGCGACTTCTGCCCCAATGTGGATTGCGGCGACTTCGTTGTGGTGACCAACACCGACAAGGTGCGGATCACCGGGAACAAACTGGAGGACAAGTTCTACTTCCGTCACTCCGGCTACGCCAACGGCGCAAAAACAATCCCCTATAAAAGACAGATGGACAACGATTCCACCCGCGTAATGGAACTGTCGGTCAGGCGCATGCTTGACGACAACAACCTCCGCGGCAGGCGCATGAAGCGCCTGCGCATCTTCGCCGGAACGCAGACGCAATTCGCCGCAGCGAAAACCGCCAAGCCTGCCGCCGCCAAAGCTGCCGGCACCACAGAAACAGACATTAAGGAATAAGAGACTATGGAAAACAAGAACCTCATACTGGCCACCGGTCGCCGCAAAACTTCCGTGGCGCAGATTCGCATGTCGCAGGGCGGCGAAGGCAAGATAACCATCAATACCAAGACCCCCGAAGACTACTTCGGCAATACCCCCAGGCTTAAGCACGTAATAACCACCCCGTTCGACTACACCAAGGACCAGAAGTTTGACTGTGTGATAAAGGTCAACGGCGGCGGGCTCTCCAGCCAGGCCGGCGCGATACGCCACGGCATATCCCGCGCGATAGCCAAGCTCGGCGACAGCTTCCACGCCTCCATGAAGAAGGCCGGGTTCCTTACCCGCGACTCCCGCATGGTGGAAAGAAAGAAGCCCGGCCAGCCCAAGGCCAGGAAACGCTTCCAGTTCTCCAAGCGCTAATCAAAGCTTGGCGTACTGCCAGCCGCGGGAGGCCCACAAGCCTCCCGCGGTTTTTTATGCCGCGGCAGACCGCTTCCTGTTGCCATATCGGGAGATATTATTTATCATTAACCCTATGAAAGGAATACCCCGGGGCAGGGAGTACGGCATCCGATGAGCGGCCTCCGGAGATCTTGGCTCATGCTCACGGACGCGCGTATTAAAGCCGTCCTGGGGGCCATAGGCGCCTCCGGCCCGGGCCTCGGGGAACTCTCGGCCGATCCCGGCGCCGCCCCTGCGTTCTTCAGGCCGCTCAAAGCCCGGCTGCAGGCGGCTTCCGCCGCCCCCCCCTCTTCACCCGCCTCCTCACAGGCGCTGAGCGCGGCCGGCGAGTTCACCGGCCGCCTGGAGAAATTCTTTTCCGATCTCGCCCTGCACGGGACCGCGCCTGACAAAGCGGTCGAAGAAGCCCTGCTGCGCCTGCAGGGGGCCTGCGGCGAAGCGCCCGCACTCCTTTCGCCCGGCGGCCGCGCCGGCGCCTCAGCCCGCATAAGGGGACTTGCGGCAGGGGCCCATAAAACCCTGGCGCTGGCCAGGGCGGCGGCGGAGGCGGCTCCGGATAATTTTCCGCAAAATCTCAAATTTAGTAGTATATACACCGGGCTGGACGGAGCTTTTGACGCTTATGAAAGCTGCGCCGAGGCCCTCTTTAAGTTATAGGAGCTCCCGATGAAAAAACTTCTAGCGGCCGCGATTCTGTTCTTCTCTATTCCCCAGGCCTGGGCGCTCACCATCTCCGTGTACCACACCAGCGACGTGCACGGCTGGTACTCAGCCCGCCCGGCCAAGTGGGACAAAGCCAACCCGGCCCGCGAAATAGGCGGCTTCCCCGCGCTGGCCTCGCTGGTTGAAAAAGAAAAGAACCCTTACCTCCTTTTAGATTCCGGCGACATGTTCCAGGGAACTCCCGAAGGCAATTTCACCAAAGGCATGGCCACGGTGGCGCTTATGAACAAGCTGGGATATTCAGCCGCCCTGGTCGGGAACCACGACTACGATTACGGAGAGGAAAGCCTGAAAGCCATGATCTCCAGCGCCGCCTTCTCCATGCTGGGAGCGAACGTCTACCTCAAAGAAGGCGGCGGGGCCGTCTCCTACCTGAAGCCTTACATCATCATTGAAAAAGCGGGCAGGAGAATAGCCGTGCTGGGCATAGCCGGCAGACATACGGCCACCTCCACCCTGCCGGCCAATGTGAAACATATCGATTTCCGCGACGAAAAAAAAGAAGCGTCTAAGTGGACCGCCGAAATAAAGAAACAGAAACCCGACGCCATCATAATCCTCGCGCATCTTGGAATAGGCGGGGATACGGCAGGAAGAAAAACAGAAATTTCCACCTGGACCTTCACAGCCAGGGACTCGGACTTCGGGACTATCGGCATAGCCAGGGCCGCTGCAGGGGCGCAGGCCGTGATGGGCGGGCACAACCACGCAGGCCTCTCCCATGGCTGGTACGACAAAGAAAGCTCGACTCTTATTCTTGAAAGTTTCTGGGGACTGACCGACGTGACAAAACTGGACCTGGAATTTGACGACGCTACCGGTTCTTTTAAAGACGCGAAGGCGGAACTGATCCCTCTCTGGACCGACAAAACGGGAGAAGACGAGGCTGTAAAGACGCTTATAAGCGCCTTTACAGTAGAGGTAGACAAGGAAATGGGCAAAGTGATCAGCGAAAGCTCCGTCGATCTGGAGAAATCCGGCGCGGGCCTGGACTCCGACATCGGCAACTGGTTCACCGACGCTATGCGCCGCCAGGCGGGAACCGACGTAGCTTTCCAGAACACGGCGGGGATCAGGTCGGAGCTGAGGAAAGGCCCCGTTAAAATACGGGACATCTACCAGATAATGCCTTTTGAAAACACCCTGGTGAAGCTGACCATGACCGGCGAACAGATAAAACGCCTGCTGGCCGACAACCTCCCGGGCGGCTTTTCCAAACTGCAGGTTTCAGGCCTCACCATAAGCTACAAGTCCCCCGGCAGGACCGCGAAAAACATAACGCTTGCGAAGGACGGAAAGCCGGTAAAAGATACGGACAAACTGACGGTTGCCACCAATAATTACCTGACCACCGGCGGGACCGGCGGAAAAGTTTTCAGCGAGGCTGAAAGCTCTGAAGACACCATGATGCCTATCAGGGACCTGCTTCTCAGGGACATTAAGGCGAACCCGGTTAAATCCGCTCCGGTACGGGGCAGAATAACACAGCTGGAATAAAATGGGAAAACCGGCCGGTATAAACACAGCCCTGCTTTCCCTGCTTCTGCTGGGCGCGGGGGCCTGCGCAAAAAAAGAGCAGATAGTGATTTTTGCCACGGGCCGCGCCCAGGGCCGCCTCTGGCAGGAAGCCGCTCAGGGTTCGGCCCGGAACACCGGAGGCCCCGCGGTTTTTAAAAGCCTTTATGACGGCGAAAAACTCCCCAAGCTGGCGGTGGACACCGGCAACTGGTTCTCAGCTACCCGGGAGGGCCGGCTGACGCGCGGAAAATCTACCCTGGCCTGCCTTAACGCCGTACCGTACTCGGCGGCGGCGGTGGGACTGGAGGACCTTTCCCTGACCCCTGCCGAACTTCAGAAATTATCGGAATCCTCGGCGCTGCCGCTGCTGGCCTCCAACGTCTACCTTAGAACGAATACAAAACCGCCCTTCCTCCACAGTTCCCGGATAGTGGAGGCCGGCGGGCATAAAGTCGGTTTTTTCTCTCTCGTTATTTCCTCCCCCACCGCGCCGAACAGGCGGACCTACCTCCCGAAGTACAAGCTCGAAAAAGAGACCTATGACGCGCAAAGAGCGATAAAGGCGCTGAAGAGCGAAGGCGCGGAACTAATAGTAATGCTCCTGAGCGTCAACCCCGGGGAGGAAGCCTCGCAGGACTTTTTCCGCGGACTGCTTGCCAAACTGCCCAGAATAGACCTGGTGATAACCGACGAGCCCGCGGTGAAAAAACCTTTCAAGGCCCACCGGGCCTGGATAGCCGGAGCCGGGCTTGAAATGTCCTCGGCAGCCAGGCTGGTGCTCACCCTCGACCAGGCCGGGAAGATGACCGACCTGGACTGGAAAGAGATAGAGCTCAACCCTGAAAAATACGGCGAAGACCAGGAAATACTTAAGCTTCTGGAAGGCTACAGGAAGTCCTCGGCTTCCCATTTTTCCAGGCGCGTCGGGTTCCTGAACGCGGCCCTCCCCCTGACCGAAAACGACACCACCCCGGCGGCGGATTTCGCCGCGGACTGCATCCGGCGCTGGGCCAGGACCAATGCCGCAATAATCTCCCGCAAAGAGGCGGCCGCCGGTTTTTCAAGCGGCACCGTCACCCTGGGCGAGCTCCATTCGGCTTTCCCCCTGGGATCCAGCATCGTTTTTGTAAAAATACGCGGCGACGCGCTGGAGCGGGCGCTGACGGGACTGCAGGCCTCCGAAATAAGCGTCTCCGGGCTGCGTCTTTTTGTCAGGGACGGGGCCCTGGATCGGGCTGAAACCGAAACCGGGCCTCTCCGCCAGGAACATATCTACAGGCTGGCCGTTCCAGACTCCCTTGTAACCGGCAGGGAAAACCCGCTGCTTTCGAGCGCTATGGAATTTGCGAACTCAAGGCGCTCGCTGCGGGATGTGGTCGGGTGGTGTTTCGCAAGACAGAAGTCTTTTTCCCGGCCGGCCGGCGGCAGAATAATGCAGTCCGGTGACAAATAATGCTTCACGCAATCGCCGATTTTTTCTCCACCTGGATGGGCAGACTCAAGGCTTTTTCAATGCTGGCCGGGGCCTGGGGCGTGCTCTTCAGCGTTAATTCGCTTATCGGCTTCCAGGCCGGTTTCGAATACGACGACGGGCTCGTCTACTCCACCCCGGCTTTCCAGGCGGCCGCAAAAGACAAAGCTCCCGCGGACAGCCCGGACTACTGGAATTCTGTCAACCGCTCTTTCAGCTACGAACGCCTTAAACCCGTCCCCTGGATAACAGCCTGGACGCTGAGAGCACTCGGGATTAGAATATCTTTTTTCTGCGACCGCGGCAGCGAGGGAGCCGACAGCCTGGAGGCCTCCTGGAGAAACCTGGCTGATCGTTTCTACTTCACAAAAACCGAGGACGAGAAATACAAAATACTGGAACGCAATAAATTTATCCTTTACGCCGCGGCCTCTGACTCCGGAATTATACAGGCGAAAAAAGCCGGAGTAATTCCTCTGCGTCTGAGGAAAAGCAGGAAATCCGTTAACCCGCTGGCGAGCACCCCCGGCAAGTTAGGCGAAGTAACCCTGCCTCTCTCCGAGTTCTGAATCCGCGCCCCGCCCGCCGAAATCCGGTATTGTTAAAACCCGGCCGTTCAGAAGCAGACCGCGAACGGCCTTCCTGCGCCCGATTAATGCCCGGCTTCAGAGGCGGCAATAGTGAGACCGCGCGCTTTTTTGTATCATAGCTTATGCCCAGGTTTACGGCGGAACTCTTCTTTTCATGGCGGGGGATAGCTATCCTTGCTTCGCTTTGTTTCGCGCTCCTGAATTTCGGTTCCGGGCCTTTTTTCCAGCCGGTTAAAACAAAGTGGAGCATTCAAGAAGACCTTACCGGGATGAAAATCCCTTCTTATAAAAAAGTCGCGTCAGCCGCAATCGGACCTTCTGCGGCAGGCACAATAATCGGAACGGGCGGACCTGGATGGGGGCAGTGGAATTTCTCATCCCCCGGGCCCCTGCCGACCACCGTCCAGCCTTTCTTCCTGCCGCCCGCCGGCTCCGCTTCCGGCGTATACCTGCTGACCGGCGAGGGCAACAGGGTTCCACTTGCGGAGAACCTGCCCCTGCGGGGCAGGGCCATTAATTTCCAGGACAAAGTAAAAGGGCTCCGTTTTTTTTCTATCAGGTTCGAAGGGACCGGCGCGGTCCTTTCCGGAGTCAGGTTTATCCAGGCCAGCGGACCCGGCGTATCGGAGAAAGGCCTTTTCCTGGCCTTGTTCTGCCTGGCTCTGGTACTTGGAAGGGGCCTGCTCCCGGGGGAGTACCAGACCGCGGCCATAGCCCTTATAACCGCCGCCGGGCTTCTTCTCCGGTGGGCGGCCCTGACACACTACTGGGACGTGCCGCTGGAGGGCGACGCGGCCGGGTACTGGGGCCTTGCCCGGGCCTTAAAATTCTCCAGCCCGCTGGCGAACGACACGAGGGAACCGGTCTTTATCTGGCTGCTCCGGCTGGGCGAAACGCTGTTCGGAGACTCCCAAAGAAGCGCCAGGTTTATTTCACTCCTATTCTCCTGCGCCGTTATTCCCCTGACCTGGGCCCTCGGAAAACGCCTCCGCCTGGGCGCCTGGGCTTGCCTGCTTGCGGCCGGGCTGGCCGCCTTCAACCCTTTTTCTGTTTTCATGGCCACTCAGGGGCTTCAGCTGGAACTGTTTACTTCCCTCATCCTCGTTTTTTCCGCGCTCTGGGTGAGCGGCAGCCTCGTGCCAGCGGGCGCGGTCGGGGCGGCTTTGATACTTACCCGGATACAGTCGGCGGCAGCGGTATTCCCGCTCGCGGCGGTCTACGCGTGGAACCTCCGGGGCAGGGCTGCGAAAATTATTCCGTACCTGGCCCCGCCGGCTCTAGCGCTGGTATTGCTGCTCGCGTCCGCCAAAGCGAATACCGGCAGTTTCACGGGCAACCTGGACCACGCCGCCAGGTACTACACCGCCGCGGAATTTAACGGGGACCCGGCCATAGGAAAAGGCGCGGAGAACATGACCCTGGGGAAATATCTGTTCGCGGGGGATGCCGTCCCGCGCCTCGCCCTTAAAACCGTCACCGGATATTTTCAGATCCTGTGCAATCCCTTCAATCCCTTCAACCGTATCTTTCTCAACTCGCACTATTCCAAAGCCTGGAACCTTTTGCTTTTCCCTTTTTTCTGGGCCGGGCTATGGGTCTTTTTAGCGGACTCCCGCCTGCGCGCCGCCCTTTGGCTCCCCCTGCTTTTTTTGAGCGCCCTGCCGGCCCTGCAGGACCAGTACAGGGAGCCGCGCCTGCTTTTCCACGCCGCGCCGTTCTTCTTTCTCCTGTGTGCCGCCGGAGTAAAAAAGGCGCTCTCAGCCGCAGGGTCCGCTGCCCGAAACCGGGCCTGGCCAGGCTCCGGCTCTTCTGAGACCCCGCCCCCTCCCGGCACGCCAGCTAAAAAGCCGCCGGCCGGCCTGGAAGTCTGATAAAAACGCAGAATCGGCAAAAACGGGCCTGATTTAAACGGGTTTTAGTCCTCCAGGGCCTATTCAGGAAAAAACCGGGGTTTTAAGCCCAAAAACGGCCCAAACCCGGTAAAATACTCCTACCCCATTGCCCTCCCCCTATATAAAATATAAAATATAGGCAATGGCGGACTGTATTTTTTGCAAGATAGCCGCGGGGGAGGTAAACGCGAAGGTCGTTTACGAAGACGCGGACACCCTTGCTTTCCTGGACCTTAATCCGCAGGCCCCGGCGCATGCGCTGATAATTCCCCGCAGGCATCTGCCGCGCCTGGCCGCCGCGGAAGATATTGACGCCGGATTGCTGGGCAAGCTTCAACTGACGGCGGTAAAGACCGCAAAACTGCTCAAGATAGAAACCGCTTTCAGGCTGGTCACAAATAACGGCAAAGCCGCAGGCCAGTCGGTGGATCACCTTCACTACCACCTCCTCGGCGGAAGAAAGCTGCTCTGGCCCCCGGGCTGAAGCCGAAAAGATTTTAAAGTTTTGACTTGCATACCAGAAGGTGGTGATTAGCGTGGTATATATCAAAGTAAGAGACGAAGAATCCATAGAGGAAGCCCTCAGGCGCTTTAAGCACGACTGCGAGCGCAACGGCATCCTTAAAGAAATAAAGCGCCGCGAGCATTACGTTACGCCCGCGATGAAGCGTAAAGTAAAGTCCGCGGAAGCCCGCCGCAAAGTACGCAAAGGCAGACGGTCGTACTAAGGGACTGCTACACAAAAGGCCGTCCGCCTTAGGCGGACGGCTTTTTGCCTATTTAACCTGAATTCCGCAGCGGCGGAATTCCCCGCGCAGCGGGCGGAGGGCCAGGCGCTATGCGCGACAGGCCCGACGAGGTATGCCTCCCGAAGGGCGCCCGCTATGCGGGCGGGAAACTTCAGCAGGAGTTTTCAGGCTAACCGAAGGTGCGTTACAGATAATGAGTTCATCCCCAGTAATAGAACTTATCAGGGAAAAACTGGACATCGTAGATGTCGTCAGGGAGTATGTCCCGGCCCTGAAAAAGGCCGGCCGGAACCATAAGGCTCCCTGCCCGTTCCATAACGAGAAAACGCCTTCTTTTACCGTCAGCCCCGACAAGCAGATCTTCCACTGCTTCGGCTGCAACGAGGGCGGGGATATCTTCTCTTTTGTAATGAAGATAGAAGGCCTCACCTTCCCGGAGGCGGCCAGGAAGCTGGCCCTTAAAGCCGGGGTAGAATACGGCGACGAGCGCTCGCACGCCATGACCGAGTCGGACAAAGAGCGCCTGGAGATAAAGAAGCTCCTGACGGCAGCCGCGGCTTTTTATCATAAAACTCTTTTCACCGCCGCAGGAGAGAAGGCCCGCCTTTATCTCGGAGAGCGCCGCCTGAGCAAGGCCACAGTGGAGCGCTTTGAACTGGGCTGGGCCCCGGCCGGAGGGAAAGCCCTGATGGACGAGATGAAAGCCCGGGGCTGGAGCCGCGACCTGGCGCTCAAGGCCGGCCTGATAACCGAACGCGAGGGCGGCCTGGCAGCGGACACCTTCCGCGGCCGCATCATGTTCCCGATACGCAACCAGGCTGGAGATACAATAGCCTTCGGCGGACGCGTCCTGAACCCGGAGTCCCAGCCCAAATATCTGAACTCTCCGGAAACAATTTTGTTTTCAAAGCGGCGCACCCTTTACGGCCTGCATGAGGCCCTGCCCCAGATACGCAAGTCCGCCAAGCTGCTGCTGCTGGAAGGCTATATGGACGTGATAGGCGCCCATCAGCACGGAGTAGACTGGGCGGTAGCCCCTCTGGGAACCGCTCTTACCGCGGAGCATGCCGGGCTTATAGGCCGCTACGCCAAAGATACCGTAGTTATGTTTGACGGCGACCGGGCCGGGATAAACGCTTCGGTGCGGGCCGCCGAGATCTTCATGGAGGCCGGGCTCTATGTGCGCCTGGCGGACCTGGGCTGCCCCCTGGATCCCGACGAATTTTTAAACGAGTACGGCCGCGAAGAGTTTGAAGCGAAGATGGCCGAGGCCTCGGACGCCCTGGAGTTCCGCATGAACCTGTTTTTCAAAGACAGGAAGGCGCCCCCCACCTCGCAGGAGAAGGCCCAGGCCATAGCGGTGCTCCTGGAAACAGTGGCAAAGCAGCCCGACGAGATCTTAAAGAGCGAATGGGTGAAGTCCCTGGCCACCCGCTTCGGGGTGGAGGAAGCCTCGGTACATAAGCAGCTGCGAAAGGTCCCGGCCGCCGCCCCGAAGGAAGTAAAGCGCGGCGGAGCGCAGGAGGCTGAAGCCGTCCCCCCGATAGAGCGAGGCTTCCTGCAGCTGCTCCTCAGGGATCCCTCGCTTATTGAAGGAGCGGCCATGCTTGAGCCTGAAGATTTTTCAAGCCGGCTCGCGCGGAAGATTTTTAACGCGATACGCGCCCTCGCGCCCGGAGAAAGGGCCAAGGCCGCCACTACCCTGGCCGCACAGTTCCCGGAAAACTCCGCCCTTATAATGGGGCTTGCCGTGACGGACCTGGGGGCAGAAACCTCGGCGGCGCAGAACTCGGCCGGGGCAATAAAGATGCTCAAGCGGTTTTCACTTAAAAGGCGGATCAAGGAACTGAAGGACGCCGAACCCATGACACCCCGGCAGTTCCAAGAGTACAGCAGACTTATGTCCGAGCTTAAATCCTCGGTTAAAGAAAAATAGCAGCGGGAATTAGGAGACCATTATGGCGCAGCCAAAAAAAGCTTTACGTGACCTTGTAGAACTGGGCAAGGAGCACGGCTACATTACCCTCGAGGAAATGAACCGCTCGCTCACCAACGCCTCCATGTCCAGCGAGGAAATAGACACGCTGATGGGCACGCTGGAAGACCTCGGCATAGAGGTAGTAGACCGCAAAAAGTTCAAGATGGTGGCCGCTTCAGAACGCGAAGCCTACACCGAAGAATGGAGCGCGACTCCCGACGTTTCCAACTCGATACGCATGTACCTGTCCGAAATGGGCAAGGTCCCCCTGCTTACCCGCGACGAAGAAGTAACGCTGGCCCGCAATATCCGCGAGCGCGAGCGCGAGCTGCGCATGATGGTGCTTGAATCCCCCATAACGATGCGCGAGATCCGCAACTGGGAAAACCTGATAGAGCAGGACGAGATGACGACCAAGGAGCTGATGCCCCGCGGCCGCAAGTCCAACCAGGAACTTTCCGCGATGAAGCGCAAAATGAAGAATATCGCGCAGCTCATCACCCGCACCGAGAAAGAGATAGCCAAGCTCTCCGAGCGCGCAAAGAGGCCCTCCCTTTCAAACGAGATGCGCAAGAAAACGGAAGCCATTATCGACAAAAAGCGCAAAGACATCGTAAAGAACATCATCAACCTGGACCTCAACCAGGAGAAGATAAAGCGCCTGACCAACAAGATAAAGAACCTGGCGCACAAGATACACGAGTACCGCCTCGAACTGGAAAAGTACCAGAAGATCTACGGAGACCTGGTCAAGCTGCAGCACGACCACGAGATGGTGGGCCGCGGAAAACTCAGACCCGGAGCTTTCAAGTCCAAATGGGGCTACAACCCGCAGGAAGTTGAGGCCGCCCTTGAGAATATCAAAGCGGTAAAGGACCGCGAGCATCACCTTATCCGCACCCTCCCGATAAACCCCGACGACTTCCTGTCCCTGAACGAGAAGATCACCTTCCTGGAGGACCAGATACTGCAGGACAAACTCAAGCTCATCAGGGCCAACCTCCGCCTGGTGGTATCAATAGCCAAGAAACACGTTAACTCCAACCTCGAGCTTTCCGACCTGATACAGGAAGGCGGCCTGGGCCTGATGAAGGCCGTGGAGAAGTTCGAGTACAAGCGCGGCTTCAAATTCTCGACCTACGCCACCTGGTGGATACGCCAGTCCATCAACCGCGCCATAGCCGACCAGGCCCGCACCATCCGTATCCCGGTGCATATGAAGGAACTGGTCTCGAAGCTGATGAAGGTGACGCGCAAATACCGCCAGGAATTCGGCCGTGATCCGCATATTGAAGAATACTCCAGGCACATGCACATCTCCATGGACAAGGTGAAGAACGCCATGAAGATAATGCAGGACCCGATCTCTCTTTCGACGCCCATAGGAGAGGACGAGGACTCCCACCTTGAGGACTTTATTGAGGACAAGACCGGGTTACCCCCCTCCCACTCCGCCCTGGACCTGCTCCGGCGGCGCGAGGTCACGAAGATCCTCGACACCCTTACTGACCGGGAAGCAAAGATAATAAAGCTGCGCTTCGGCATAGAGACCGGCTACCCGAGGACCCTGGAAGAAGTAGGCAAGATCTTCCGTGTAACCCGTGAGCGCGTGCGCCAGATAGAAGCGAAGGCCATCCGCAAACTCCGCCACCCTTCCCGCAGCAAGATGCTGCGTGACTACTTAGACTAAAAGAAATCGAAGATCGAAAATCAGAAGACAAAGAAAGACCCCGGGGAAGCCCGGGGTTTCTTTTTATCCGAAGCGCGGCGGTTTATTTTTCTTCTTTGTTTTCGGTGAAAAGGTTCATGAGGACGTCATGCGCTATCTCCCTGGCGCCGAGGCCCACCGCGATGGCGAAAGCCAGGCCCAGCGAGGCCAGTATTATATTAATACCGCCGATGATCATCTTCATCTTTATGCCGAGCTGTTCAATAGCGGCGATCAGGGTGAATACCACTATAACGAAGTGCACTATCTTCGAGAGCGAGCGGCCGCCCCGCAGATTATTGGAAACGGCGGAGCTAAAAACTATCTCTGCCATAAAGCGCGCGAACAGCAGACCGCCGAAGCCTATGAAGATAGCCGCCATCAGGTTGGGCAGGAAGTCCACGAAGCGCCTGAGGATCTCGGAAATCACGGTCAGGTTGAGTATGTTTGCCGCGGTAACCAGGAAAACAAGCAGCAGGGCCCAGTAGATCACGAATGAAACGACCCTGGTGGGAGACTTGCCCAGGCCGAAACGGATAAGAATCTCGTTCACTCCGACCCGGCTGGTATAGGAATCAAGCTTTATCCTGCGAAGGAACTGCTCAAGGATGGAGCTGACCACGCGCGCGATAAAAAGACCGAAAAGAACAAAAGTAAAAGCGGCCACAAGCTTGGGGACATAAGTGGAAAGCCTGGCCCAGACTTCAAGCATAGGCTGCAAAAAGGGTTCCGTTATTTCATTAAACATTAGCTGCCTCCGTCTAATCCTATTCTATTATTTATACTCCCGGGAATGCAAAAAAACCCGCCGGCAAGGCGGGTTTTTCAGGATAAAGCGCGCTGCGCTTAAAACGTATTCTTTACTTTTACAGGGTCTGAATGCAGCGGCTTAGCGGACCGGGTCTTCTTAAAGGAAGGACGCCCCTTGACGCGCACCGCCGGGCTTTTTGAGACGGGGGCATCGCGCAAGGTTTCAGGGGCCGCGTTTTTTTTAAGCTTGTCGGCGCGGATAACCTCTTTAAGCAGCTCTCTTGAACCCTCGCGGTAAAGAGGGTCATTAACGGAACTAAGGGCGTCGAAATCAGTGTAGCCCGGGATACCGGCTTTTAACTGCTCGGTTGCGGAAGCCTGAAGCCCCGTTAAAACAGGCAGTTGGGAATCTGAAAGAACGCCCGGCTGCTCATTTGCTGAAAGTATGCGGGGAATATCGCGGGCCACGGAGCCCGGGCAGGCGCCTGAATCAACGCAGGATTCTGAAGGAGTGTTCAGAGCCAGCAGGACATTATTTTCCGCCCCGGCCGGCCCGGATAAAACAATAATAACAGCTGCCGCCGCTACAAAGCCAGATACCTTTAACATTAAAACCTCCGGTGCGATTGCGATGATCATGTTTATATTATGGGATAATAATCACCGTAGCGGAAGTGGCTGAAGACCTATACCTTTATGGGCCTGATGGGCCCAGTGCCCGCAAAGACCGGAAGGGGTTCATCGTAAGGGAGACCATATTAATCGTATAATAAATTACCCCCCTGCCGAACCGCGTAAAAGCCTTTTATTATTTGCCTGTTTCGATTTTTTTTGGTAGTATATACATACTATGTACGCAATAATTGAAACAGGCGGCAAGCAGTACTGGGTAGTCCCCGGCGAAATTCTTCAGGTTGAGAAACTCACGGACCAGGAAGGCGCGGAAGTGACCTTCAAGGCTCTGTGGTCAGCCTCGCAGGATGCAAAAACCGTCGCGGCCTCAAAGTCTCCCGCCGCCAAAGTAACCGCCCGGATAGTCCGGCATCTTAAGGGCCCGAAAATAATTGTTTTCCGCAAGAAAAGCAAGAAAGCCTACGAAAAAGGCTCGGGTCACCGCCAGGAACTGACTGAGATAGAAGTTAAAGATATCCAGTTGGCATAGTTTTTGGCCGTTTGTTGGCAGGCGCCTCCGCAAGGACCGTCACCAGCTTTTTACAATAGAGGTTCATATATGGCGCATACTAAAGGACAAGGTTCTAGTAGTAACGGACGCGACAGCAAGGGCCAACGCCTTGGTGTCAAGCGCTACGGCATGCAGGCCGTAAAAGCAGGAGAAGTGCTGGTTCGCCAGCGCGGAACCAAATTCCTGCCCGGAGAAAACGTCAGGCGGGCTTCGGACGATACCCTTTTCACACTGGTAACGGGCGTCGTTAAGTTCGAGTGGGCCAAACGCGGCAAGAAGCAGATCAGCGTCTATCCCTCCGCGCAGTAACCTTTTCACTACCTAAAAGCAGGTGCCGTACCAGGAGCAACGCTCACCAGACGGCAAAAAGGTAAAGCCTCCTGAGTGCTGACAGCGTTCGGGAGGCTTTTCATTATCATGACAAAAATACAAGATCACCGCATTGCGGCGGGCTTCATCGACACGGCCCGCATCTACCTTAAAGCCGGCAAAGGCGGGGACGGCTGCGCCTCTTTCCGCAGGGAAAAATTCATTCCCTATGGCGGTCCTGACGGAGGACACGGCGGCAAAGGCGGGAGCATCTGGTTCGAAGCCTCCTCCAACATTACCACCCTGGCGGAAATAGCCTGCCACCCCCACATAACGGCTCCCGACGCCTGCCCCGGCAAGGGAAACCGCAAAGACGGAGCCTACGGCGAAGATATTACGCTTTACGTCCCCCGCGGCACTGTATTAAAAAGATCCGGCACAGTCCTTGTAGACCTCAAGGAGCACGGGCAGCGCTTTATGGCCGCCAAAGGCGGCAGGGGCGGACGCGGCAATACCGCGTTCAAAACCCGCTTCAACAACGCCCCCAAGATAGCGGAACTCGGGGAGCCCGGAGAACAATACGAGGCGCGCCTGGAACTGAGCGTGCTTGCGGACGTAGGCTTCGTAGGCCTGCCCAACGCCGGCAAATCGACCCTGCTGTCCGCCATCTCCGCAGCCAGGCCTAAAATAGCGGATTACCCTTTCACCACCCTTAATCCCAATATCGGGATGGTCAGCCATAAAGGAAAGAATTTCGCGGCCGCGGACATACCGGGCCTGATAGAAGGAGCGCATGACGGCAAAGGGCTAGGGGTTGTCTTCCTTAAGCACATCCTGCGAACAAAGCTTCTGGTACACGTGGTGGACCCGCTGGGCTTCTCGGGAATGAAGCCCGAGAAATCGGTGCGCGTCATAGAAAAAGAACTGAAAGGCTACCATCCGCTGCTCGCAAAAAAAACCGTTATCCTGGCAGTAAACAAATCCGACCTGCCTGAAGCCGCCAAAGTGCAGGAAGCCCTGAAAAAGAAATTCAAAAAAAGGGAAGTCTTCCTTATTTCGGCCGTCACCGGCAAGGGCATAAGCCGCCTGCTCGACCGGATAATCAAACTCCTGCCTACGATTAAAGACGAGGATCTTTACCAGGCGGCAGCCCAGTCTATCCCCGCCGCCGTGCAGCCGAAAGGCGGCTTTAAAATCGCCGTTGAAGCGGAAGGGGTATTCTCGGTCAAAGGCACCAGGATAGAAAAACTTATAGCCATGACCAACTTCGGCCAGGGCGACTCCTGGGACAGGCTGCACCGTATTTTCAAGACCATCGGGATGGATAAGGCCCTCAGGAAGGCCGGCTGCGTTGAGGGAAACCTGGTGCGGGTAGGCGGTAAGGAATTCCAGTGGAGCGAAGCCGTCCCTACCCCCGGAAAGCCGGGCAAGTTCGCCTACAAATACAAGAGATTCGAGCAGGAATACGGCGGCTGAACAAACCGCTGAGCGGAATAAAAAAAGGCCCGGATCACCGGGTCTTTTTTTATCTGAAAATACGGGGCCGCGCGGGAGTACTCAATAAACCGTACCCCATTCACGGGTCGTTATCCTGAATTCTACCCTGCGGTTAAGGGCGCGGGCCTGCTCGGTAGTATCCTTAACTACCGGGATTTTCTCGCCGTAGCCGTAGACCCGCACCGAATCAGGGTAGACTCCCTTGGTAGCCAGGTACATTTTTACGGAGCCCGCCCTCCTGAGGGACAGGTCCTGGTTATATTCGTCCGAACCTACGTCATCAGTATGACCGGAGACTATCAGCTTCAACTTATTATACTTAAGAAGAACCTCGGCGACCCGGTCCAGGAGCGGGCGGGAGGATTCCAGAAGCCGGTCCGAGCCGGATTCGAACTCTACAGGCGGGACCTGCTTGGAAGAGACCATGTCCAGAACAGAATTAAGCTCCAGCTCCGCCCTGCGCGCCTCCTCCTTTTCTGCCGGAGACAGCTGCTTGGCGCAGCCGCAGCAGATCAGTATACCCGCAAGACCGATAAGTATTTTTCTCATATAGCCCTCCCCTCGTAATTGCCGCCGGTTATAGAACCGATCAGGGTCTCTCTACGGAACCTGTAGCCGCGGGAGAAAGCCGTGTTGCTGAGCAGCAGCGGCGGCGTTGCCGCGATCGTTGAATAAATGCGGTTGCGCTTGACGCGCGGAATATTTTCCGGATCCAGCAGGTTGGAATGAGCGACTTGTTCAAGCGTATCCATAGCCCAGTAAACCGGCCAGATCGCCGCCGCCCGCAGCGACATCTCGGTTTTAGGAATGGCGGAAACAAAGGCCTCGCACTGATCCAGCCTGTCCAGTACCCAGTACATCCACTTTACGGTTATATCCCGCAGTCTGCCCATATTGGAGGCCAGCAGCAGGTCTGACGGCTTTAAATTCCTGGCAGCCAGGTCTTCCTGCGGTATATAGCAGCGCCCCAGTCTCAGATCTGCGGCAAGATCTTTAAGGATATTGGTCATCTGCAGGGCTGAGCCTAACATTTCAGCATCCCTCGCGGAAGGAAAGTGCGAGTAAGCGCCGCCAGAGCTCCGGATAGCCTCCCGGTACAGGCTTGCCCAGAACACGCCCTGAGAGCCGCCGATATTTGCGCAGTAACTCTCGAGGTCCCGCACTGTTCTGAAAGCCGCCGGCTCCCCCCCGGGAAAGGTTCGGACTTCGGTCTCCATACCGGCGGCGACTCCGCGGAGCAGTTCCGCTATAAGTTGCTTGTTTCCGGGAGGAAAAGAAGAATAAACCGAAAGAACCTTGCCGAATTTAAGAAGCAGCTCTCTCTCCCCCTGCTCTATGGGCAGCGCAGCAAATCCGCGTATATCGGCCAGGAGAGCAGCGGCGCTTTCAGTGTTGTCCAGCTCACGGGCAAGGGCAAGCACCTTGAGTTTTTCTCCCTGCTGGCCCCGGGGGGCTGAAACGACGGTATCCAGGGCCCTGCAAAGCAGGTAACCCATGCTCATGGAGGTCCGCACCGGCTCAGGAAGTATGTTCAGGCTGAGGTAGAGCGTGCGCGAGACCTTTTTAAGGATAACCTTGATTTCGCCGGAGATATTGGGTCTGTCGCTTTTTTCCATACACCTGAATTTTACAAAACTTGCGTTCGCCGACTACACTTTCATTTTTGCTACGGACACTTTCTTGTGCCGTAACAGCACTATGTGCATTAGACCTATGGTCATGCCGTATCAGGCGCTATGCGCTTCAGACGGCCGATAGCTATGAAGGTCTAGACAGGCCTTCCTACCCTCTCAGCTTGGCGCAGGCCCCCGACAGCTATCCCTTCAAGTCCGAGGCGGCTGTAGACTGGGGCGGCATGAGCGGAGATCTCGTTAAGCTTAGAAGCAAATCCTGCCGTGGCTATCAGCACAAAAACACCGCTGAGACTCATAGTATGCGCCACGCCTATCCTGCTTGCGGCCCAGCCGGCCAGAAGGCTGCCGAAAGGGGCCATACCCATGAAGGCGACGGAATATAGCGCCATAACCCTGCCGCGCTTATCATCCTCTACCAGGGTCTGCACTACCGTATTCCCGGAGGCCATAAAACTTATCATCCCGAAGCTCGAGGCCGCTATAAAGAGCGCTGAAAGAAAAATATTGGAGGAGAAGGAAAAAGCCAGCAGGCCCAGGCCGAAAATCCCGGTGAACAGCGGTATGCCGCGTTCCAGGCCGGCAGGGTGCCTGCGTCCGGCCAGCCGGAGAGCTCCGGCAAGAGCACCGAATCCGGAACAGCCCATTACAAAGCCAAGCGTCCCGGGCCCGCCGTGCAGGATGTCCCTGACATAGGCCGGCATCAGAACTATATAAGGAATCCCCAGCAAGCTGCCAACCGCCAGCATCAGTATCACGTATTTTACCGGAGGAAAGCCGAATGCGTAGCGGAAGCCTTCCGAAAAACCGCCGCGCGCACTCCCCCCGGCTACTCCGCTGCGGCGCGGCGGAAGGCGCATAGCCAGTAAAGCCGCGATGACGGCGGCGTAGGAAAGTGAATTTATCAAAAAGCAGACGCCTTCGCCGAAAGCGGCGATGCAGACCCCGGCGATAGCGGGCCCGACGAGCCTGGCGGCATTGAACATGGAGGAATTCAGCGCTATGGCATTGGCCAGGTCCTCACGCCTACCCACCATTTCTACCACAAAGGACTGCCGCGCCGGGATGTCGAAAGCGTTTATAAAACCGAGGACGGAAGCCAGAGCTATTATCTGCCAGACCTGCGGCGTGCCGAACAGCACGAGCAGCGCCAGTGTCATAGCCTGCAGCATAGAAAGAACCTGCGTAAGGATCAGGATCTTTCTCCGGTCAAACCGGTCCGCGGCCGGCCCGCTAAAAGGGACCAGGAGCAGGCTGGGCGCCTGGGAAGCAAAGCCCGTTATCCCGAGCAGCAGGGTGGAACCCGTAAGCCGGTAAACCAGCCAGCTCAGCGCAACGCTCTGCATCCAGGTTCCGATAAGGGAAATGATCTGGCCGCCGAAAAAAAGCCTGTAATTGCGGTATTTAAAAGCCCTGAGCATGAGGGCGGATTTTGAGAGAGGCCCGGATATATGGGGCATTCAGCGGCCCAGAAGTTTGCCCAGTATGCGCGGACCGCGCGCGCCTGTAGCGGACGGGCAGTGGTTGGGCCGTCCTTTCAGGGCCAGCCAGGCCAGCAGGGCGAAGCAGGCCGGCTCCTTGGCCAGCGGGTGCAGGCCCAGCTCGGCGCAGGAGCGCACGCGAACGCCGGAAGGCAGCAGCAGCGCCGCTATATTATCCATGAGCGCGGGGTTCAGGGCCCCTCCGCCGCTTACAATAAGGTCTTTTGTGCCGCGCGGCGAAAACTTTTTAAAAGCCTGGGCGATAGACGCCGCCGTGAATGCGTTAAGGGTGGCGAGCAGGTCGCGGGAGTTAAAAACGGCCTTAAAGTGTTTATCGAGAAAAGACGCCGAGAATTCGCTCCGGTCCAGGGACTTGGGCGGGCGGCGCTTAAAAAAAGGCTCTTCGAGAAGCCGGTAAACTTTCTCCAGGTCCGGGCTGCCCTCGGAGGCCCAGGCGCCGTTCTTATCGTAGGAAAGCCTGCCGCGGGAAAGCCTGCAGACAGCGGTATCCATCAAAGAATTGCCAGGCCCGGTATCAAAGCCGAAAGTCCTGACGCCTTTCCCCGCAAAAGCTATATTACCCACCCCGCCTATATTCTGCAGCGCAACCGGAGCGCCGGCGCCGTAAAGATATTCGTCGAGGAAAGGGATCAGCGGGGCGCCCTCGCCGCCGGCGGCCATGTCGGCCGGACGGAAATCGCAGACTACCGGGCGGCCGGTCTCTTCCGCGATAAAAGAGGCCTCGCCCAACTGCAAAGTATGGCCGGAGCGGCCCGGGGAATGCCAGACGGTCTGGCCGTGGGAGCCGATGACCGCTATTTCTTTATAAGCTGTTTTATGAGCCCGGCAGAAACGCTTGACCATCCCGGCCCAGAGCCGGCCAAGCTCGAAATTAAGCGAAGAAAGCCCGGGCGCGCTCAGGTCTTTAGCCGCTATGATCCTGGCCTGAAGGGCGGAGGAATAAGGGTAATTGCCGAAAGCCTTCACTTTAAAAGAGCGTCCCGCCGCTTCGCACAGGGCTATCGAAAGACCGTCGGCGGAAGTCCCGCTCATCAGTCCCAGCAACTTCACAGGTTTTGTCATAAAATCAGAATCTTGCAGCGGCGGCTGTCTGCCGCCAACTCTTAATATTTTTCAACGCTGTACTTAGCCAGCCGGCCGTTTTTGTACCGGAACTTTCCGGAGAAATGCCCGCGGCGCCGGAGCAGCGGCAAAAATACCCTGTCCCCCTCCCACAGGTTCAGGCCCAGGATATCCTTGTCTTTTATCCAGACCAGGTTCCCCTCGGCCGAATCTATAATACGGCCGGAAAATTCGGAAGCGGTAAAAACAAAAACATACCAATCCTCTTTTTTGGCGAAAGCGGGAAAAGTCAGGATGCCTTTGAGGCGCGGGGACTTGATCTTAAAGCCGGACTCCTCAAATATCTCGCGTTTTACGCAGTCCTCGGGAGACTCACCCGGCTCGAACTTGCCGCCCAGTCCGTTCCATTTCCCTTCATGAACATCGTCTTTTTTCTTGACGCGGTGCAGCATCAGGGTCCGGCCGTTCTTTTTCAGATAGCAGAGAGTAGCTAGTTTCATTATCAGGTTTCTGACTTTCCCTGCGGCGGGATGGGTGCGAACAGCCAGGTGCTCAAATAGCGCTCCCCCGTATCGGGGAGCAGCGCCACAATTTTCTTTCCGCTGAAGACAGGCGCTTTCGCGGCTTGGACCGCCGCATGCATAGCGGCTCCGGAGGAGATCCCGCAGAGTATCCCCTCTTCTTTCATAAGCCGCCTGGCCATAAGCCCGGCCTCCTCGTCCCCGACCGGAACTACCGCGTCCAGAAGGCTGCGGTCCAGATTATCAGGAACGAAATTAGCGCCTATCCCCTGTATCCTGTGGGGCCCCGCCTGCCCGCCGCCGAGCACGGGGGAAGCCGCCGGCTCTACGCCTATTATCTTAATTCCGGGACGGCGCTTTTTAAGGGCGCGGGCTACGCCTGTTATGGTTCCGCCCGTTCCGATACCGGCCACAAAAACGTCTATTTCCCCGTCAGTATCGCTCCAGATCTCTTCGGCCGTGGTAGTTTCGTGTATTCCCGGGTTGGCCGGGTTTGAAAACTGGCGCGGCATAAAAGCGCCGGGAGTGGCGGCGCAGATTTCCTCGGCCTTGGCCACGGCGCCTGCCATGCCGGCCGGCCCCGGTGTAAGAACTATCTGTGCGCCGAAGGCTTCCAGGATCTTCCGGCGCTCCACGCTCATGGTTTCAGGCATAGAGAGCACAAGCCGGTATCCCCTTATAGCGCAAAGCCAGGCCAGGCCTATCCCGGTATTTCCGCTGGTAGGCTCCACTACCAGCGCGCCGGGCTTTAGCAGCCCCTTGTCTTCGGCGTCCTTTATCATTCCATAGGCCGCCCGGTCCTTAACGCTTGAAGACGGGTTAAAGAACTCCAGCTTGGCCAGGAGCAGGGCGGAACCGGGCTCTGCCAGGCGGTTTATCTTAACCAGCGGCGTCCGTCCTATAAGTCCGGTCATATCCTGGGCGTATTTCATTTTTTTACCAGTTCCTTTTTAAGCGCGTCTATCTCGGCCTGGACGCGGCGCATTTCTTCGCTGCAATAGTCGGGAAGCTTATTATGGTCCAACTGGGCCCTGGCGGCCGCGCCCCCGCGGGCGCCGTGAGCCGGAACCCCGAAAACGGTATTATCCGGCGGAACTTCCTGCAGCACCACCGACCCGGCGCCGATGCGGGAACGATCGCCTATTTTAATAGAGCCGAGG
This sequence comes from Elusimicrobia bacterium CG1_02_56_21, assembly GCA_001871115.1. Taxonomy (GTDB): domain Bacteria; phylum Elusimicrobiota; class Elusimicrobia; order Elusimicrobiales; family UBA9959; genus UBA9959. Next base: position 42,955 of record MNUR01000129.1, read on the forward strand.
ATAATGGCGCCGGAACCCACTACTACGCCGTTACCCAGGGTAGGGTGGCGCTTTTTATGTTCCAGCGAAGTCCCGCCCAGGACGACGCCCTGGTAAAGCAGAACATCGTCGCCTATCTCCGCGGTCTCGCCCACAACTACGCCCATTCCGTGGTCTATAAAAAAACGCCTGCCGATCTTGGCGCCCGGGTGTATTTCTATCCCGGTCAGAAAGCGGGCGACATGGGATATCAGGCGGGCCGGAAAATACAGCCCCTTCTCCCAGAGCCAGTGGGCGGGACGGTAAAGCCAGACGGCGTGCAGACCGGGATAGCAGAAAAGAACCTCAGCCATGCCCCGAGCGGCCGGATCTTTTTCAAAAACTGTCCTTATATCTTCAGCAATGTTCATTTTTTCCTTTGATACAGCCCGGTCAGGACCGCCTTGCCCAAGGATCGTGAATCCAGGTAATCTTCCAGCCTGGCCTGCCCGCCTGTATAACCTGCCGCGCCCAGAGCGTACAGAGAGAATACATAGCGGTGCCTGCCCGAAGGCGGACAGGGGCCGGTGTAGCCGCGCAAACCTGCGTCGTTTAAAAGCTCTCTGGCGGGCACCGGCAGCCTCGCGCCGGGCTCTAACCCGGTCACTCCGGCCGGTATGTCCACCACGGCCCAATGCAGGAACTCACCGGAGGGCGCGTCAGGGTCCCTGACTACCAGGGCAAGACTTTTGGTACCGGCCGGCAGATTGATCCAGCGCAGGGCCGGAGGGGTATTCTTCCCCTCGCAGGTGAACCCGGACGGGATAGAGGAATTGGCGGAAAAAGAATCGGAAAACAGGGTGAAGGCTCCTGGGAGCGGGGGCGACCCCCGGGTCCCGCGCGAACAAGCGCCTGAGGCCGCGGCGGCAATGGCGAAAAAGACGGCGAATATTTTATTTGTCATGAATGCTCGGGCTCCCTCGTCCCCCGTAAACACAAAAGTATTATATAATTTTTATATCAGGCGACCGAGCCAGTTTTCCCTGGCACTATAACGCGCGGCAAGGAGACCCGGAATGGCATTCAATCTTAAAAACAAGAACTTCCTCAAAGAGCTGGATTTTACAAAACAGGAGCTGGTTTTCCTTCTGAAATTAGCCGGAGACCTGAAAGAAGCCAAGCAAGCCGGAACCGAACGGCCCAGGCTGACAGGCAAGAACATAGCCCTGATATTTGAAAAGACCTCTACCCGCACGCGCTGCGCTTTCGAGGTGGCCGCGCATGACCAGGGCGCCCATGTAACCTATCTCGAACCGTCAGGCAGCCAGATGGGACACAAAGAGACCGTTAAGGATACCGCCCGCGTGCTCGGCAGAATGTACGACGGCATAGAATACCGCGGTTTCGGGCAGGAAATAGTGGAGGAACTTGCCAAGTATGCAGGCGTACCCGTCTGGAACGGCCTGACCAATGAATGGCATCCGACCCAGATGCTGGCGGACGTGCTTACGATGACCGAGCACTGTTCAAAACCCCTGGAGCGGATCTCCTACGCCTATCTCGGGGACGCGCGGTTCAATATGGGCCGCTCACTTTTAGTAATAGGCAGCATCCTGGGCATGGACGTGCGCATTGGCGCCCCGAAGGGCCTGCAGCCGGATGCGGAACTTATAAAAACCTGTAAAAAAATAGCCCAGGACTCCGGCGCGCGGATTACTATCACCGACAGCGTATCGGAAGCGGTCAAAGGAGCGGACTATATACATACCGACGTCTGGGTTTCCATGGGCGAAGCCAAGGAAGTCTGGGCCGAAAGGATCAAGCTCCTGAAGCCTTACCAGGTGAACCCGGCCGTTATGAAAGAGTCCGGAAACCCCGCCGTTAAGTTCATGCACTGCCTGCCGGCTTTCCACAACGCCGACACCAAGGTCGGCAAGCAGGTTTCCGAGCAGTTCGGACTGCCCGACGGCGTAGAAGTAACGGAGGAAGTCTTCGAGTCTAAAGCCTGCATCGCTTTCGACCAGGCCGAAAACCGCATGCACACCATCAAAGCGGTGATGGTAGCGACCCTCGGCAGCTGAGGCACTTAGCCGGCCGGGGTTTTTCTGCCGCGGGAAAGCAAAAAAAAGACCGGGAACTCCCGGTCTTTTTCTTATATCCGAAGCACTCACGCCGCGCTGCCTAGATCTTATAGATCTCCAGGGTTTCCGCGACTATCCTGAAACCCAGATTCTTCTCCACTCCGGGAAGAAGCACTCCGGAAGCGCCTATCTGAGAGGCCCGGATGATCTGATTGGGATCTTTGCCGCGCGGCGAGAATATCAGGACTTTCTCTTTTGAGAAACGTCCGTTCCCGGAAGGGTCCTGGACTATCCCCGTATTGTAGAACAGATTGTGCCGGGCCCCCGACTTAAGCGGATATCCCTTCTTAACAAGGGCCGAAGTAAGGTCATCCAGGGAGAAAACTATAGCTCTCCTGCCGGTTCCTTCTATCCTCAGCTTGCTGGCACCGGGATTGGTAAGTGTTACATCCAGCTTAACCGTGTAGGTTTCGCTATCCCCGGGGAAGGCAAGTTTTTTACTGCCGCTCATAAAAAGTGCGTTGGCAATGTCCTTGGCCCGGACAAAGAGAGTCTGCCCTTTTTCAGTGGTAAAGACCAGGAAATATTTATCGTTCGATGAACAGCTGCCGTTATCCTGGCAGTTCAAGGCTTCCGCCCCGCTGATATGAACTGTATTCCCGGAGGTCCTGAAGGTCAGACCGGATTTAAAACTCGAATTCAGTATGCGCCCCAGGTCTACGGACTCTACAGCCGCTGCGGAGATTCCCTTTTCGGCCCGGAACTCCTCTCTGGCGGCACCGCCTCCGAAGTTGCGGGAAAGATATTCGTTCCAAAGAAACAGATCGCCCTGAGCTTCGCCGGACTGGGCGGCCTGCGGGGCCGGCGGAACCGGGGCGGAGATGTTCATGTCGCCGGCTGAGCCCAGCGCAGAGAGCGCGCTCGCGCTCTCTGCGGCGCCGGGCTGGGCGCAAATAAAAGACAGGCTCATTAAGGCTAAAGCGGAAAATACAAAGTTCATAGTAGTCCTCTTCCTGGACGTATCGCTGTTGGGGATTGACATTACTCTTGCCATGTCAATAGTATAGCCCTGGAGATAAAATATGGCAAGGCCCCGCGGGCCTATTCGCAGATAGGACTAAAGGGAAAGGTGTTCTATATTAAGGAAAAACTAAAGCGTGCGTTCTCGGCTACGGCCTGAGAACAGGGAATACGGGCGGCAGGAATACGGAGAACTACCTGATAAGCGGCCTGAACCGGGAAACAAAGAGCAGCAGTTGCACCGGCCCGGCTACTTTTACTTTGCGCACCTCGAGCACGAGCATAAACAAGGGGATTACGGCCAGAGCGCGCAGAAAAGAGGAAAAGAGAAGCAGAGAAACAAATGAACTTCCCCCCAGGGCGGGCAGCTTGACATAAAGCCAGCCGCCTATAAGCGCGCCCGCGAACTGGGCGATGCCGTTAGTAAAGTTAAAAAAAGCGTTATAGCCGGCGCGGGAATGGGCAGGAATAGTCTCGTAAATAAAGTTACTCATCCCTATCAGATAAGCTCCCCAGACTATGCCCGCGTAAAACTCCACCGCCGCTAAATAATAAAAATTCCGGCTTAAGGACCAGAACAGAGGAATGGTCGGAATAAGCAGAAAAGCCGCCCTGAGTATCTTTACGCTGCCGTAAGCGTCTGCCGCCTGACCCCAGCGCTTCATGAACAGGTAAGTCATAAGGGGGCCGATAGTAACCAGAACCATAAAATGCGGATAGTCGCAGCCCAGGTCCTTAAGCGCATAGACGCTGAAATACGGCGCCGCCAGGTAGGTGGAGAACAGCAGCATCAGCACGGAAAAGAACAAAGCCGGAACGCGCCCCTTTCTGAAATCGAATGAAGCCAGGAAGCTGATCCCGCCGCCCCGGGGCATATGAAAATGCGTCCGCGGCTCATACATTATTGTGAGCAGGGAATATGAAATAACCCGGAAGACCCCGGCAGCGGCAAAAACGCAGGCGAAGCCCCAGAGCGCGCCGGGGCCGGCGAAACCCAGTATCCGCGAAGCGATAAAACTGGCCGCGAGAAAGGAAAGACCGAGGACCTGGAACCTGTACCCGAAAAAGTTGCCGCGCTTTGAGGGAGGAATATACTCCCCCATCAGGACGGCCCAGGGAGGGATGGCCATATTTCCGGCTACCGTGTACGCCACCAGGGCCGCGAGGAGCGCGGGATAGGCGGACGCTGCCGGCAGGAAAACGGCGCCGGCGGCGGCGAACAGCGAGGCTGCCTGTATCCCCACTGCAAGCAGCATAGCCTTCTTACAGCTTCCGAGGCGCTGGACCAGCCTTTCATTAAAGAGCTGAAAAATAGAGGAGAACAATGCAGGCAGCGAACGCAGCAGGCCCACGCCGATAGCGGAAGCCCCCAGAGCCATGGCGAAAGGAATAGCGTAAGGATCGGCAAAACCGCTCATCCCGGCCGCGGCCACCCCGTCTTTCAGCGAGGCTTTTACGCTGTTTTTTACCGCATTTTTTTGCATTAAGCTCTTTAATTATATAAATTATGCTCAGTTCTATTTTACACTAACAAACAGCCGCCGCATAGAGTTCTCCGGGGCGGCAAGGGACAGTTATGAACGAAACGGCTTTATTAAAAACTCTTGAGGGACATTCCGACGGAGTTCTGACACTGGCTTTTTCACCGTGCGGGAAATTCCTGGCTACCGGCGGCGAAGACAATATGATAAGGCTCTGGGACAACCCCGACGGCATAGAGATACAGGTCATAGAGGCCCACAAAGGCGATATCCGCTGCCTGGCTTTCTCCCCGGACGGGGACGTGTTCGCTTCCGGGTCCTGGGACAAGTCCGTAAAGACCTGGAAAACTTCCGACTGCGCTACCCTGGCGGAGTCTTCAAAACACGACGGCGCCGTGAACTGCCTTGTTTTTTCCAGGGACGGGAAACTGATATTTTCCGGTTCTGACGACGGAACCATCAAAATATTCTCCTCCCCCGGACTTTCGCTTAAAGAGACCATCCAGCCGGGAATAGGCGACATAAAGGCGCTAGCGGTCTCTCCCTCAGGAATAATCGCGGCGGGCGGCTCGGAGCTTCAGTTCCTCGATCCCTCGGGAAGGCTGCTTAAAGATAATGACAGCTACCTCTACGGGATCAGGCAGCTGGCCTTCTCACCGGACGGGAAGCTCCTGGCCGCGGCCACAGGGATGGAGAAGCGCTTTGAGACCTGGAACGCGGAAACCCTGGAGCAGGCAGGCTCGGTGAAAGATTCGGACTGGGTAAATTGCGTAGCTTTCACCCCGGACGGGAAATACCTGGTTACAGGCGGAACGGCCGTAAAGATCTGGGACCCGGCCACCGGCGCCTGCCTGAAAACCCTTGAGGGCCACTCGGACGAGATCTACGCCGTAGACGTCTCCCCGGACGGTAAATACATAGCTTCGGCTTCGAATGACAAAACGGTTAAACTCTGGGCCATGTAGCAAACCGCCCGCCAGCAGAAACCCGCTGCGCCGCATGCGGTTTTTTGCCTCGAGCGGCTCGGCAAAACTTCCCCGCCCTTTCTTTCTCTCTCCATCCCGGGCCTTTTACAGCGATAGCCTGCATAGCCACAAGCTTGTCTGCCGCCAGTAACCGGGCCGCAGGCTTTACCTTGATTTTACACAGGATTTAAATTCCGGGCCGCGCAAATTTATATAATTTATTATAACTTCCAGTACAACTCTGGCATACAGGAGCAAAAAAATGTCCGAAGCACCCCAGCATAACACAGCCTACCGCCGCCGCCGTTTCCTCAACTGGTTCCCGCTCGGCCTCACCTACGCCACCTTTTATATGGGCCGCTACAACCTTAATGTAGCCTCGAAGAGCATGATGGACATGTTCCACCTTACCAAGGGCGAGTTCGGCATCATAGCCACCGCCGGCTTCTGGACCTACGCGCTGTCCGTCATGTTCAACGGGCCGCTGGCCGACCGGATAGGCGGCAAAAAGGCCATCCTGATCGGCGCTCTCGGCGCTTCGGTGATGAACCTGATAATAGGCCTGATGTTCCTGAACGGCTGGCAGACCAAGCTGATAATCGGAATGTCCTTCCTGTACGCCGTTAACCAGTACTTCCAGTCCTTCGGCGCCCTGTCCGTAGTTAAGGTCAACGCTCCCTGGTTCCACGTTAAGGAGCGCGGAGTATTCGGCGGGATCTTCGGCATCATGATCTCCGGCGGCTATTTCCTGGCTATGACCGTAGGCGGCTGGATACTCTCGTCAATGAGCTGGTACATGGTGTTCCTGATACCGTCCGGCGCGATCTTCACGATGTTCCTGGTGGACCTGTTCCTGGTAAAGGATACCCCGAAAGCCGCCGGCTTCGAGAATTTTAATACCGGCGACGCCTCCTCCCACGAGGCCGACAACGAAAAGCCCCTGCCCTTCAAAGAACTGATGCACCGGGTTTTCTCCAACCGTGTTATAATCACGCTGGCTTTCTCGGAATTCTGCACCGGCTTCGTTCGGCAGGGCCTGCTGCTCTGGTTCGTACCCTTCCTGATGGAAGTGCATCATATACAGCACGGGACCAGGATGTTCTCCATGGCCACCGCGGGCATCACGATAGGCGGAATAGTGGGAGGCATACTCTGCGGCTTTATCTCGGACAGGCTCTTCCGGTCCCGCCGCCCGCCCGTAGCCTTCATCTTCTACCTGGGCCAGATAGTTTCCCTGTTCATCCTTGGCAAAACGGGCAGCCCTTTATTAGCCTCGTTCATGATCGGCTTCTCCTGCATGTGGATCTTCGGCGTACACGGGATGCTGACCGGAACCGCTTCTATGGACTTCGGCGGAACCCGCGCGGCCTCCACGGTGGCGGGACTGCTCGACGGCGTGCAGTACCTGGCCTCCGGCCTCACAGGCTTCCTGATGGGCCACTTCCTCGACAAATGGGGCTGGGGTTCCTGGACCTATATGATAATGCCGTTCTCCCTGATGGGAGCGCTGCTTATGACACGGCTCTGGAACGAAACTCCTCTCAGGAAACCGGCCCCCGCGAAAGGAACTCTCGAAGAGCACCGCCCTCTGGTGGAGGACGAAGTTTAAGGGGGCAGGGCCTTAGCGCTCCAGCATATACGGCTGGTTCAGTCTGTAGATTTCCCAGCCGTCCGGGATCAGATCGTAGACGGCCTTATCCTCTGAACGGATAAGGTCGTGCAGCGGCCGGTACAAAGCCTCGTCCGCGGGCCGAAAGCCCGTAATATCGGCCACCAGGCCTAAAGCGCGGCGCCCCTCTTTCGTCCTGCCGATACTCATAAACGCAGATTCCAGCGCCTTCCTTTTTTCGGCCGCAAGGCCGCTCCTCACCACTACGGGCTCATTCGGCGCCTTGCCGGTAAAAGCGAGTATTTTCAGATCCGGCGAACGCAGGGCCTGCCGCGCGTAAGTGGCCGCGGCGTAAACCTCGCCCCCAACGAGGTTTTTAATATTTTCCTGGTGCCCTGAAGAGAAATAAGGAACGACATCGACCTTGGCCCTGTGAAGATAAATAGAAGGCAGGGTAAAGCCGCTTACGGAATACGGCCCGACAAAGCCCACTTTCTTCCCGGCCAGGTCGGACACCCTGCGCGCCCCGTCGGCTGCGCGAGTCAGTATAACCCCCTCGTATTCTGCAAGTTTGTCCCCCCGCAGAACCTGCAGGGCCGCCCGAACCCCGTATTCCTCCCTGGCCACAAGGTATTCCTCCAGCGTCAGGAGGCCTGCGTCGGCCTTGCCGGTATCGAATTTTTTTATAGCGGCGCCCGGAGACCCGGCCACCTGCAGTTCTACGGACATGGCCGTTTCTGTTTCAAGATGTTTTTTAAGGAAGTCCAGCGCGCCAGAGGAGACTGGCGGATTATGCGCCGGGGAGATAACGACTACGAGCGGATTTTCGGGGCTTCCGACCGTCGCCTCGTCCCTTTTAGAGCAACCCGCGAGCAAAACCGCCGATAAAGAACCCGCCGCCAGAAGGCGGCTTATAGACCTGATTTTCATATTCCCCCCTACTCCCGGTATTCCTCACCCCATTCCACAATATATTTCAGGAGATTTCAAGGGGGGTAACAGGCCGGGCCGGCAGGGCGAACCAGCGCCGCCCTATCCACAGAGAAACGTGCACCAGCCCTATCAGCGCGGGAACCTCCACCAGGGGGCCGATAACCGCCGCAAAAGCCGCCCCATGGCCTATGCCGAAAGTGGCTATAGCCACCGCTATGGCCAGTTCAAAATTATTCGAGGAAGCCGTAAAAGACAGGGTAGCCGATTCTTCATAGGTAGCCCCGGCTTTTTTGCTCATATAGAAAGAGGCGAAGAACATAATGGTGAAATAAAGCAGCAACGGTATGGCCACCCGGAGCACGTCAAAAGGAACCTGCACTATATTTTCCCCTTTAATGGAGAACATCACCACAATAGTAAATAGCAGCGCCACCAGCGTGAGCGGGCTAATGACCGGGATGAATTTTTCCGAGTACCATTCCCCGCCTTTAGCCGCTATAAGGGAAAACCTGGTTATAATACCGGCCAGGAACGGGATGCCGAGGTAAATAAAAACGCTTTTCGCTATTTCCCCCATTGTTATATTCACAACCGCCCCCTCCAGGCCCAGCCAGCGGGGGACGAGGGTTATAAAGAACCAGGCATAGACGGAAAAGAACAGGACCTGGAAAACGGAGTTGAAGGCTACCAACCCGGCGCAATATTCCCTGTCGCCGCGGGCCAGGTCGTTCCAGACTATCACCATGGCTATGCAGCGCGCCAGGCCTATCATGATCAGCCCCACCATGTATTCCGGTTTATCGCGAAGAAAGATTATAGCCAGCGCCGTCATCAGCACCGGCCCCACCAGCCAGTTCTGCGCCAGTGAAAGCAGCAGAACCCTCTTATTGGAAAAAACCCGGTGCATCTCCTCGTATTTAACCTTGGCCAGAGGAGGATACATCATAAGTACAAGGCCTATGGCTATCGGTATGGAAGTTGTGCCCACGCTGGAAGCCGCGTTGAACCGCTCTACGGCAGAAGGCCAGAGCCAGCCCGCTCCTACCCCGGCGGCCATGGCCGCGAATATCCAGAAAGTAAGGTAACGGTCCAGAAAAGAAAGTTTTTTTATTATTCCGTCCATTATTTATCTCCCTTAAGCAGCCCCGACACGAAATCCTTTATCTCGTCACGCACGCGGCGGTAATGGGCCAGCGCTTCTTCCTCGGTCCTGGCCTCTTTGGCCAGGAAAGGCGGGTCCTCGAAACTTCTATGCAGTTTCTCCGCCTTGCCGAACCAGACCGGGCAGCTCTCCCGGGCCTTGTCGCAGACCGTGACCACCAGGTCGAAAGCGATATCCTTGAATTCCAAGGCGTGCTTGGACCGGTGGCCCGAGATATCCACCCCGGCCTCGGCCATGACCTTTATCGCGCGCGGGTCCACCGTGCCGGGATTAGTGCCCGCCGAGAAGACCTCGGCCTTCCCGGCCAGCAGTTTCTCCCCCCAGCCCTCGGCCATCTGGCTGCGGCAGGAATTACCGGTACATAAGAAAAGTATTTTCATATAGCCTCCCGGCTCAGTGGCAGCAGTCTCCGCCGTGAGAGGGCAAACCGGTTACCAGGATCTCGCCGTCTTTATCGCAGTCAATGACCGCGTTAACGAGTTCCGCAACCGCGTCGTTGTGAACATAAACCTTCAGGTCCTTTATTACTACTTCCCGGTCACCGTTCTCCGGCTTTGGAGTTATGTCCATGGCTATTGAGGGGCCGCAGCAGCCTTCCGTCATGAAAATACGCAGGCAGGGCCCTTTGTTTACTTCTTTAATGATCTTCTTGAGTTTTTCTACAGCCGCGTCTTTGATTTCCATATATTCTCCCCGGTATTTTTATCTAAAAGAGTTGGGCGCTAATCCTGAAGTTCAGCAATTACAACCTATTACACAGACGCCTTTTTCGCGCAGCCCCAGCCTGGCTTCAAGGCGGGCTATGTCTTTGACGATCGGACCGCAGCACGGTTCCGGCTTGACCAGCTTGATTATGTATTCATTAAGCGGACCGGACCTCTCCGCAAGGGCGTACATAGCCCAGCGCCCCTGCTTCTCTTTACGTATCAGCCCCGCCGCGCACAGCGCGCCCAGGTAGCGTGAAACATTGTACTGGCTTTCGCCCAGGGCGTCCACAAGCTCGCAGACGCATAGTTCCCTCCCGGCATAAGCCAGCAGGGCCGCCGCCCGCAGGCGGTTGGGGTCAGCGAGCGCCTTAAGGGCTTTTACACAGGCTATAAAATCCGGCGAAGCTCTCTTCATATATGCTATTATATGCATATGGCGTCCAGAAGTCAAGTTTTCGGACCGTATTGCTCTTGTAGTCAGCGCTGAGATAAACCATGTCTGCACGAAGCCGAAAAATACTAATGATGCCGGGCATGACAAGTTCCACAACTTGCGGCTTTGAACTTATTTCAGCTGAGTACACCGGCGCGGACAGACTTGCGGCCTGGAAAGCCCGCTGGGGAATTAACAGGATGGCTTACAGGATAAAGCCCGGACTCTACGCCCTCGGCGGACCTTCCGCGTCCTCCCCCGTTTTCGCCTCCGCCAATTACAAGCTGAGCTTCGACGCCCTCCGTACGAACCTGAAAGGGATCAGCGCCTGGCTGCTGGTCCTGGACACCAAAGGAATAAATGTCTGGTGCGCGGCAGGGAAGGGCACTTTCGGCACGCTGGAACTGGCCCGCTCCATCCGGGAAAGCGGCCTGGAAAAACTGGTAAACCACCGCTCCGTCACCCTGCCCCAGCTGGGCGCCCCCGGCGTCAGCGCCCACAGGGTAAAGGCTTATACCGGGTTCTCAATCACATACGGCCCGGTCCGGGCTGAAGATATCCCGGAATTTATAGCCTCTGGCTGCAAGGCCTCCCCGGAGATGAGAAAAGTAAGGTTCGGCTTTGCGGAAAGGATAGTTCTTGCCCCGGTGCAGTTAACCCAGTTCGGCAGATACCTGGTCCCGGCTTCGGTAATTTTACTCCTGTTCGGGCTTAAAGCCGACTCGCTCCTGACGGCGGGAGCCCTGCTGGCCGGCACGGTTCTTGTTCCCGCCCTGCTGCCCTGGCTGCCGGGCAGGAGTTTTGCCGTTAAAAGCGCGGCTGCGGGGCTGGCGACAACGACGGTTCTGTCCGCCTTCCTCCCTATGCCTATATACCAGTTCTGCGCCCGCGGACTGATTTATTCCGCGGCAGCTTCTTTCATAGGCCTGGATTTCACAGGCGCCTCGACATACACCTCCTTATCCGGGGTTAAAAAAGAAATGCGGGCAGCCCTGCCGGCGCAGGCCCTTGCCCTTCTCGCGGGGCTTCTGCTGCTTTTATTTGGGAGATTTTTATGAGCCTGAAATACCTGAGCGGGGTGACAACTCTCAAACTAAACCCGGATAAATGCACAGGCTGCGGAATGTGCGTGAATGTCTGTCCCCATGCCGTGTTCATTATTAAGACCCGCAAAGCGGCAATTACCGACCCTGACCTGTGCATGGAATGCGGCGCTTGCGCCCTGAACTGTTCCTTTGAAGCGATTACAGTTAAAAAGGGCGTAGGCTGCGCCCAGGCAGTAAGGAACGGCTTCCTGCGCGGCACCGAGCCCGACTGCGGCTGCGGCGGCGATTCATCCTGCTGCTGATCAATAGAGGAAATAATGACGATACAGGAATACTTTGCTTCAGTACGGGTTAATTTCCGGGCCTACCTGGCCGATATCGGGAGCTGGTACGGCGAGCACCCGGTAAAAGCCGTATTCGTGACAGCCGTTTCGGTAGCCAGCGTGCTGTTCACGCTTTACGCTTTGTATTTCTCCGTTAAATATCTTCTCCCCCTTTTTTTGATAGCATGGGCCCCTCCACCCGGTGGCTAAGGGCATTCCGGTGACACAATACTTAATTCACGGAATTAAGTATTGCGTCACCGGATTTAGGAAGTGAGCGGGGACCTTTAGTTTTTTTCTATGGATAAAATGAAAAGCGCGCTTGCCGGCGGGGACCTTGGCGTGGCGGCTATGTTCCTCCTGGTCTGGCTCAGGCCTGGGTTTTTCGGCGCGGACGCCATAGCGGACTGCATGCTGGTGTTTTACCTGTCGTTCTTCTCCCTTTTCTTCCTTACCTGGACAGGAGCGGCGATCCTCTTCGCGGGAAAGCGCCGGGCCGCCGGCTTCCTCGCCGGGCTCGCGGCTTTTACCGGCCTTGTGTTTTTCTTTGGCGGGATGCTGAAAGGGGACCCGTTCCTTAAGAGCTATCTCGGCGGGGACTTAAGCCTGGGGCTCCCCATTCTTTTCTTCCTGGCGCATTTCTTTCTGCGTCTGACGAGCTGCGTTACCGACACGGAAGAACCGGTGAGGATGCTCCTGGGAGGCTTCGGCCAGGTGTTCCTTTTACTGCTGGCCGTCTTCGGGGCTTTGCTCCTGCAGTGGCCGAGGCTGGGAGTCACCCCGGAGCTGGACGCCCGCGGCCTGGCAAGCCATATCGCTATGAACGGCCTGCCCCCGAGCCGCTGGCTCATGCCGTGGGGCGTGCTGTATTTTTCCCTGCTGAACCTGGGCACGGCCGTAGTGACGCGGGACCCTGCGGATCCCCTGGGGGACCCGGTCCCCCGGTCCTATCTTGCGCCGTTCCTGGTTAGCGCCCTGCTCTCGCTCGGCGAATGCCTTCGGCTGCTCTCCGCCGGAGAGGCGGGAAGCGGGCTTAAGGGGCTGCTGGCGCTGGGCGCGGTGGCGGTTTGCGCCGTGACCGCGGGCCGGGCCTACGAGAAACAGGTGCTGGCCGAGGTCCTTAAAAAGAACAAATCCTCATAGCGCCAGGGTCCCCCTATGCGGCGTCCAGGCCCTCGCCCAGCCCGCTCGGATATATTCCGCGCGACTTTGTATCCCGTAAATATTTTCAGGCAGCATAACACAAATGTGAAAAAACAGGCCAGGCTGCTTTTTCCGGAGAGCATTCCCGGGAATAAAGCAGCCTGTCCCCTTTTATTATGACCGGATCATCACAAGCGCCATCTTAAACTTCTTGACGGCTTTAAGCGAGTGCGGCTTATTGGCGGGCATGATTATGAATTCACCCGCTTTAACTTTGTGGGGTTTGCCGGCTATGAAGATCTCGGCCTCGCCGTCGAGGATCTCCACCATCGCGTCGAAAGGGGCGGTATGCTCGCTCAGGCCCTGGCCCTTGTCGAAGGAGAAGATGGTGACCGTGCCGGTCTTCTTCTGCAGGATGGTGCGGCTGACCACCGCGCCTTTGTCGTATTTCACCAGGTCTTTGGCCTTCAGCGCTTTACCGGTTAGTTCTTCCTGACTTTCTATTTTCATATATTCTCCTTGAGTCCTAATTTAAAGTCTGCCTGAATCTTTTATAAGCCATGCCGCCGGAGCACAGGGCCATCAGGGCTAGCGCGCCCAGGTTGGTCCAGAACACGTGGCTGTCCCCGCCTTTCAGCATGATATTGCGGAAGAGGCGGACGAAATACATCAGCGGGTCCAGGTAGGCGGCGGCTATTACGGCCCGGGGCATATTTTCCACCGGGTACATCACGCCGCTCATCAGGATGGCCGGGAAAAGAAACATGAAGCCGCCCAGCATCGCCTGCTGCTGGTTCTTCGAGACTGTCGAGATAAAAGTCCCGACGCTGACCGTCGTCACCACGAAAGCCAGCGCCGCCAGCCCGAGCTGCCAGAGCGGCCCGCGCACCGGCACCCCGAAGATCAGGTAGCCGGCCGCTACCACCAGCGCCGCGTCGGCGAGGCCCAGGATAACATAGGGCACGGTTTTGCCCAGCAGGACCTCTTTATTTGAAAGCGGGGCGGAGACTATCGTTTCGAAGGTCCCCATCTCGCGCTCGCGCGTCAGCGACATGGCTGTGAGGATTATGGTTATCAGGCAGACCAGCATGCCCATCACCCCCGGAACCAGGAACATCGAAGACTCCATGGCCGGGTTATAGAGCACCCGCACGTCGAACTTGAGCGCCGGTTCCGCCCGCGCGCCGTATTCGCGGGCCGCGGCCGCCGCGATGATATTCTTCGCGTAAGCTTCCACCGCCCTGGCCTTGCTGGCATTGGAGGCGTCCACGAGGAGCTGCATTTTACCGCCGCCGCGCTCGGCTGAGCGTGACAGGCCTTCGTCCGGGGCTATCAGCACGGCGTCGGCCCGGCCCGAGGCGATCAGTTCGAAAGGATCCTCCCCCGGCGAGTACCCGGCGCTGGCGAACCAGCCCGAGGCGTAAAACCCTTCCGTAACGCGTTCGAACAGAGCGTCTCCGGGCCGCGAAAAAGCCGCCAGTTTTATATTCTTGATCTCGGTGGAGAGCGCCAGGCCGAAGATGGTCATCTGCAGGACGGGCGCGCCGAACAGCAGGGCGCGCATCCGGACGTCGCGCAGCGTCTGGACCAGCTCCTTCTTAATAAAAGCCTTCAAAGTCACATTCATAAATAAATCTTGATTCCAGACTCCCGACTCCTGATTCTCGATTTCCCCCTATTCCAAGTCCGTCTTGAACTTCTTTATCGCCAGCGCGAGCATCCCGAAGCTCAGTAGCCCCAAAGCCAGAAAAGGCAAGGCGAGCTCCTGCAGGTTCGCCCCCTTCAGGGTGATGCCGCGCGCCGCGGCCATGAACCACCTCGGCGGCAGCAGCATGGTCAGGTACTGGAAGAATTTCGGCATGCTCTCTACGGGGAAAATAAAACCCGACAGGAGCATGGAAGGCAGCAGCCCGCTCATCATCGAGAACTGCATCGCCACCTGCTGCTGGCGGGTCAGCACCGAGATCAAAAGCCCCTGCGAGAGCGCCGCCGTCACGAAAAGCAGGCAGGCGGCCAGGTAGAGGAAATGGCTTCCCTCGAAAGGGACGCCGAAGACGACCCGCGATACCAGGTAGACGAAGAATACTCCCGCCAGCACCAGGACCCCGTAAGGGGCCAGCTTGCCTATTATTATCTCCAGCGGGCGCACCGGCGTGGAAAGCAGCAGCTCCATGGAGCCGTTCTCCCACTCCCGCGCCACCGTGAGCGCCGTCAGTAAAATAGCCAGCAGCCCTATGATTATCGCGGCCAGGCCGGGCACGGTGAACCACCGGCTGTTCAGCTCCGGATTATACAGGAAGCGCGTCTCGGCAGAAAGAAACTCGCGCACCGGCGCGCCCGTCAGCTTGGCCTGGGCGGCCTGCTGCACTCCGGGGAGATAACCCATCACCGCGGCCGCCTTGGAATTATCGCTGCCGTCCATCACGAACTGCGCCTCCTCCCGGCTGCCGCCCTGTATCTTCTTCGAGAAGCCGGGCTCTATAAAAAGCGCGGCGGCCGCCCGCCCGGAATCCAGCATGGCCACCGGCCCGAGGCCCGGAACCGGGTCTACGAGATGGAAATAGCCCGAGGACAGGAAGATCTCCTTCAGCCTTCGCGCGGAGGGGCCCTTATCCCTGTCCGAGACGGCCAGGTTTATTTCCCTGACCTCGAAGTCTATGGCATAGCCGAAAAATGTGACCAGCAGCACCGGCAGGCCGAGGGCGATGGCCAGGGTGAAGGGGTCGCGCAGAATATGCATCACCTCTTTGCGGGCTATCGAATAAGCCCGGTGTATATTGAAGCCGCTCATCTTTCGGCCCCCTCTACCAGCCTTATAAAGACATCTTCAAGCGACGGCATGATAAGCGCGTGCGCGGCGGAAGGCGGCAGGGCGGACAAGGCCGCGTCCATAGCCGGCTTGTCGCTGAAGGCCGCGTGCCAGCGCCTGCCCTGCGGCGAAAGCTCAAGCAGACCGCGCGCTTTTTCCAGGCCGGAGATAAAGGAAGAAGCGTCCTCCCCTTTGAAATCCAGCTCGGCCATCGGGCCGGGGAAGGCGGACTTTTTTAATTCCGCCGGAGAGCCCAGGGCTATCAGCTTGCCGGCGCGCATCAGCGCTATCCGGCCGCACTGCTCGGCCTCGTCCATATAATGCGTGGTCACTATCACCGTCTTGCCCAGGCCGGTGAGCCGGCGTATCAGCGCCCAGAACCGCGCGCGGGAGGCGGGCGCCACTCCGGAGGTGGGCTCGTCGAGGAAAACTATCTCCGGGTCGTGCAGCATGGCGGCGGCCAGGGCCAGTTCCTGTTTTATCCCTCCGGGAAGCGAGGCCACCATGGAAGTCAGCGGCTTATCGAAAGCGATAAGCTCGAAAAGTTCTTTCCGGCGCTTTTTAGCGTAGGCCGGTTCCAGCTTGCGCAGCCCGGCCGCGAAATCCAGGTTCTCCCCTACGGTCAGGTCATTGTAAAGGGTGAACTTCTGGGACATATAGCCCACTATCTTCTTTATGCCCTGCCCGCCGTCCCCGAAGCCAAGGCCGCCCACCAGCGCGGAGCCGGAAGTGGGAACGAGCAGGCCGCAAAGCATGCGTATGGTGGTGGTCTTCCCGGCGCCATTGGCGCCGAGGAAACCGAAGATCTCCCCCCGGTTCACGGAAAAAGAGACATTATCCACGGCGGTAAAGTCGCCGAACTTTATGGAGAGGCCTTTCACTTCGAGGGCGGAGGAGGCTTTCATTTATGCGCCCCCTTTTTCATGAAGATCTCCTCGAAATTGGCCGCGCCGGTCTCCCTGAGTACAGCTCTCGGCTCGCCGGAGGCCAGCAGGCGCCCGGAATCGAGCAGGTGCACCCTGGAGCAGCGCTCGGCCTCGTCCATGTAGGCCGTGGAAACTATGATAAGTATTTTGTCGGCGGCCAGGCTGTAGAGCAGCTCCCAGAATTCCCTGCGGCTTATCGGGTCCACGCCGTTGGTGGGCTCGTCGAGGAGCAGCACCGAGGGCGACTGGAGGAGCGCGCACATCAGGCCCAGCTTCTTATACATCCCGCCGGAAAGCTGGCCGGCCCGGCGGTCGCGGAATTTAGCGAGCCTGGTTATTTCCAGCAGTTCCGCCGAGCGGCTGGCGTAGACCGCGGGGTCCAGCCGGTAAAGCTCGCGGAAGAACTCCAGGTGTTCGTAGATAGAAAGGTCGGGGTAGAGGCTCGCCTGCTGCGGCATATAAGCGAGGCTCGGCCGCAGTTCGCTGAAAGCGGCGGGCTTACCGCCGCTGAAATAATGGATATTTCCCGCGGACGGCTTAAGCAGCCCGGCCAGCAGGCGCATGGTCGTGGTCTTGCCCGCCCCGTCGGAGCCGATCAGCCCGTGGAGCAGCCCGGCCGAAAAATCAAAAGAGACCTCCGCCAGGGCTTGCGTCCTGCCGAACGATTTCTTCAGCTCCTCCGTCCGTATCGAAAAATTCCCCATAGTCTCTTGTTCCAGATTTTCGATTCCTGACTCCCGACCCTCGACCCTCGACTCCCGACTCCCGATTCTCGATTTCTTATTTTCGATTATTCCGGCAGTTTAACTTCTATCGTCATCCCCGGCTTTAAAGTCTCTTCCGAGTTAGGGAAACTGACCTTAACGGCAAAGACAAGCCTGGTTCTTTCTTTACGCGTCTGCACGTTCTTGGGCGTGAACTCGGCCTCGGAATAGATCACGGAGATCCTCCCGGCGAATTCTTTATCCCCCGCTTCCGGCAGGAAGCCCTTCACTTCCATTCCTTGTTTAATTTTCGCCAGCATATCGTGCGGGACGTAAATATAGGCCCAGACCTCGGAGAGATCGGCCACCGTGGCCAGCTTGGTGCCGGGACCCACCAGTTCGCCTTTTTCCCTGTAGGAATAGAGCAGGCGCCCGTTGACCGGGGACTTTACCGAGCACCAGTCCGCCTTCAGCGCCGAGTCGTCGCGCTTGTATTTAAGCCGGTCATAGTTCTCCTTCGAGAGCGAGCCGCCTTTATAAAGTTCCTCGGCGCGCTTGAAGTCTTCCGCGGCTATCCCGGCGGCCAGCCGCAGATCGCCGCAGTCGATGGAGGTCAGCACCGCGCCCAGCTTGACCGGGTCGCCTTCCCGCGCCCCGTAGGACTCTATCACGCCCGAAATACGCGCGGAGAGGTCGGTCTCGGTGGCCTCTATCGTTCCGCTGTAGCGGAAATCGCGGCCATTCTTAACTTTGAAGAAGACAACCGAGCCGACGACGATCAACAGCAACAGAGGGATTATCTTTTTTTTCATATTATTTAACGCTCCCGTTCAGGCTGTCCAGGACGGCCAGCCTTAAGAGTATCTCCGCATTGGCCGAGGCGGCCAGGGTTTTCGCCTGAAGCTGCTTGAGGTTGGCGCTTTCCACGTCCAGCCAGGTCCCGCCGCCGGCCTTGTAGACTTCATAAGCCAGCCTGGCGGCCTCGTCGGCGTCGTCCACCGCGTCTATATTTATAGCCTGCTCGGCCAGCAGGGCGTTATAAGCGTCCAGGGATTTTTTATAGTCTTTATCGGAAAGGAGGACGGCTTCGGTCTTTTTCTCGGCGGCGGCCTCGGCGTTCAGCTCGCTTTCGCGCCGCTTCTCCGAGGAGCGCCCGCTTTCGAAGAGCGGCAGGTTCAGGGACAGCGAAGCCGAATTCTGGACGAAAGAATAGAGATTGGGCCCGTTAGGGTAGTCCAGAGAGCTGCGCGCGCCCAGCGTCAGGCGCGGCAGCCTTTCGGCCTTGTAGCCGGCCGCTAAAGCCCTCTGCGCCTGCGCGGTATTCTCCGCGGCCCTTACGGAAGGCAGGCCCTTCTCAAGGCCGCCCGCGGCCGCCGGCAGCAGGCGGCTCAGGATCTCGGTATACGGCTCGGCCTTTATGAACAGCTGCGCCTCCTGCCCGTCGCCGTAATCGCGCCCGGCCAGGCGCGTATCCAGCGGCAGCGAGGCCCCCTCGGGCAGGTCCAGCCCGGTGATAAAACCGAATTCCCTCAGCTCCGCCGACAGTTCGGCCCTGGCCCGCAGGAAATCCCGGCGGCGGGACAGGGTTTCCTGCCTGGCGCGGATCTCGTCCAGGCGGCTGCGCGCGCCGGCCTTGGCGCCGAGAGAAATGTCCTTGAGCTGGCTCAGCGAAAGCTGGAGGTTCTCGCCTATCAGGTAAACCCGCTCCAGGGCCAGCTGGAGGTGGAAATAAGCCACCCGCGCCCTGAGCACGGCCTGCCTGCGTATATTTTCCGCCTCGGCTGAGCGCGCCGCGGCCGTTTTCAATACGGCGTCCCGGTTGTTCTTCAGCACTCCCCCGTCGAACAAGGTCCAGTAGGCCGACGGGCCCAGGGTATAATTCCAGTTATCTCCCAGCGGCCTGCCGCCGCCCAGGGCCTTCGGCAGGGCTATAGCGGGAACCGTCTCGTTATAGCGCAGGCCGCCCTCCAGGCTGAAGCGCGGGTAAAGAGGCGAGTCCGCCGCCCGGGCCGCCGCCCCGGCCGCCTCGGCCGAAAGCCTCGCGCCGCGGTATTGATTCGAGACCGCCAGCGCGCTCTCCTCGGCCGCGCGCAGGGTGAGGGCCAGTTCGGCCCCCCGCGCCGGCGCGGCTAAGAGAAGGAAAAGGAAAAAATATCTCATAGCCCTATCCCCCTGACGGCTATCTCCGCCCTCTCCATTATGCCCGACTCTGAAAACAGTTCCCCGCGAACGTCCTCTATCGGAAGACCGTGCAGGACTTTCACCCCGTTGCGCTCAAAGACGCCGCTCACCAGCATGGGAAACACCATAACCGACACCAGTGAGGAAATGATAAAAGGTATAGAGCGGTTTTGAACGGAGCTGGCCCGGCGGCATTCAGCGGTCAGAGCGGCGATCTGCTGCACATGCTCCGTAAAATTCCCCCTGACGAAAGCGAAGGCCTCTTTTTTCCCGTGGGCCAGGTCGGCGAAGATCATCGGCGCCACGCTGCGCACGCTCCGCGCGAATTTCCCCACCTCCACCAGCGCGTTCTTGAGCCGCTCACGGGGAGTCCCCGCCACGGCTACCCCCGCCTTGAAACTTAGCATAAATTCCGCGTACATTTCTTTCAGCACGGCCTTAAGGAACTCTTCCTTAGACCCGAAATAATAATGGAACATCCCGGTATTGACCCCCGCCACGCGGCAAGCCTCCCGCACGGTCAAGCCCGTAATCCCCTTCTCCTGCAAGAGCTTGCGGCCGGCGGCCTTAAGCTTCAAATCCGTTCCCGATGGTGGTCTGGCCATAAATCCTCCATTGTTACACTACAGTATAATTATACAACCGTATAATTAGACAGTCAAGCGGAAACAGCAAATTAAGAATTAAGGTGACACAGAACTTAATTAATGAATTAAGTTCTGTGTCACCTTAATTTAAAAAAACCGCCCCCCTTTTCAGGAGGGCGGTTAGTAAACCATTAAAGGTTCAGCTTACCACTTGTCGCCGTAGCCGCCGCGTCCGCCGCGATCGCCGCCGCGTCCGCCGTCACGACCGCCGCCGAAACCGCCGGTGCGGGGGCGGGCTTCCATGGGGCGAGCTTCGTTAACGGTCAGCTTGCGGCCGCCGAAATCGGAACCGTTCAGCTTTTCCATGGCCGCATTGGCCTCTTCGTCATTAGGCATCTCGACGAAACCGAAACCGCGGGACTGGCCGGAGTACTTATCGGTGATCAGCTTAGCGCTGGTAACCTGGCCGTAAGTCGCGAAAAGGGTGTTCATTTCCTCTTCAGTGGTTTTAAAGGGCAGACCGCCCACGTATATTCTCTTGCTCATTATTCTATCCTCCTAGCTATCTTACCTGATCTCAACTCTTTCTGCGCTTCCCTTGCTCTACTGCCAGCAGGATAGGCTTCAAAAACTTGAGTCTCGGTTAACTACAGAAATAGTATGACATTAATCCGCGGGAAAGTCAAGAAAGAAAAGCCAAAAGGGGCAAATCAGGAGATTTTATAGAGGGAAAATCGGGTTTGACGCAACAAATACCGGCTTCTGCTGCCTTTTACTCGCCTATATCCTCATTCCAGAGTTCAGGCCTGGCCTTAATAAAGCCTTTCATAAGCTTTTTACACTCAGGAAGGTCCAGATTCAGCAAATTAAGGAACTTTTTAGAATAAGTTTCCGGACCTTTATAGGTTTCATTCTCCCCTATGACGACAAGAGGTATCTTATAGAGCAAAATAGCCCCGGTACACATAGAGCAAGGAGAAAGTGTTGAATATATAACGCTTTTTTTATAATCCGCCGCCTTAAGCCGGCCGGCATTTTCAAGGCAATCCATCTCCGCATGGAGTATGGCGGACTTTTTCTGTACCCTGCGGTTATGCCCCCGGCCTATAATCTTGCCGTCTTTGACCAGTACCGACCCTATGGGTATACCCCCCTCTTTAAGGCCTTTACGGGCTTCTTTAATCGCCGCTTTGATAAACTTTAAGTGGTTTTGATCCATCCAGGCCTCCTTCGTCCGAACCCGGCTTAGCCTTGTATTTAGGCTTTCTTTTGGAGCCGCGGCTCCCGGCCGGCCTCTTTTTAGGCAGGCGCTTCATAGTTCCGGAAGCCCCTCCCATGCCCGCGTCAACCTCCAGAAAAAAAGAAGAAGCCGGCTTGGCAAAGCGCAGTGTTCCATCAAAGATAGGACTATGGAAAGACACAAGGCCGGTGCTGTCGGTACAACCGGTCAATTTAATCTCAGGCATACCCGAAACCCCGGCCACGGCCGTAAAGCAATCCGGCTTGGCCGGAGTAAGAGTAAAGGTTCCGGGCGTCTTTTTAGGAGAGCATTTCCCGGCATAGGTGAAGGTCCCGGTTACAACTCCTTTTTTACCGCGCGCAGCGGAATTCACTACCCACAGACAGTCATCAGGAGTGGAAGTAATGTTCCCCCTCCAGGAACCCAGCAGGAGGTACAGAGAAGTATCGCCGGCGGCGGCTGATGGGGCCGCGCAGGCTATCAGAAGGGTCAGAAAACACGACAGAATATGCATTTGAGGTACTCCCCTTCAGGGTAATCCGCGGCCACGGGGTGGTCGGGCCCTGCGCCTGATTTTTTAAGGATCTGCACTTTTCGCCCGGCATTTGACGCCGCGCCGCGCAGGATGAAAGAGAATTCGTCCATTGAAACCATGCCGCTGCAGGAGCAGGTCACAAAGATCCCGCCCTCTTCCACAAGCGACAGGGCGATACGGTTGAAATCCCTGTATTTAAAAATGCCCTTGTCCCGCTCTTCGCGGCTGGAAACCAGCTTATAAGGGTCCAGGACAACCATGCCGTAGCGCCTCTTAAGTTCCAGCATCTGCCGCATATAGGTAAAAGCGTCGGCGCAGACAGAGTCTATTTTTACCTTGTTTATATTGGCGTTGCGCTTGGACATCTCGCTGGCCCCGGGGTCCAGCTCCACGCTTGTCACCGAGGAAGCGCCGCCGAGTTTTGCGGCGTAGATGCCGAAGCCGCCGGTATAGGAACAGAGGTCGAGCACATTTTTCCCCGAAGCGAGGGTTGCGGCGAAAAGCCGGTTCTCGCGCTGGTCGCAGAAAAAGCCGGTCTTGTAGCCGGACTTAAGATCGGTCTCAAAGTGCACGCCGTTCTCGGTGATACGGGTCTTGCGCGAAGGCCCCGGCTCCGGCTTTATAGTGAACCCTTCCATATCCTGCGTGAAAGCGGTAGCGCGGTGATGGAAAGTCGCTGCCGGGAAATGTTTTTTAAAGGCGGCTTCTATATTGGGCCAGATCCTGTACATACCCAGCGAATAGAACTCGAGGGCGATCTGGTCCTTATAGATATCCACTGTCATGCCCGGCAGGCCGTCGGCGAAGTCGTGCACCAGGCGGTAAGCGTCAGTCTTCTCCCGGAGCTTAAGGACGCCGTGCCGGAGAGCCACTGCGCGGTCTACGCGGGCTTCCAGGAAATCGTCTATCTGAAACTCCTCCGGGTTCTGGCGGGTAAAGATGCGCAGTGTTATCTGGCTGCGAGGATTGTAAAGCGCCACGCCGTAGGGATTGCCGTTCTTATCGTAGACCGCCACAATCTCGCCGGGCTCGGCGCGGTCGCAGGAGTCTATCATCCGCTTGAACGCGTTGGGACCTGCGGGAGCGTGCGAAAGCTTTACCCTGGGCAGACCGCCAGCTTTGGAAAATATTTTTTCAGCCATAGTTTTATTATACCTTTGTCTAAATGCAAATTGTAGCCGTACCGCGCCGTAACCGTGTCGGAGATCCTACGCTTTTTTAGTCGCAGGCCACCTGCTCCAGCTTCTTGTTTCAGTTTTTCAGAATGTCTATACGCCGCCACAACCCGGAACGGAAACGGAGCAGGAAAAAGAGAGAAAGCAGGAAGACATGGAAGCTGCCCCAGGCCCAGGCATGCTCCAGGTCCCCGCCGGCCCGGTGCAGGATATACCAGGCCCCCGGAACGAACAGCAGCCAGGCGGCTGCGCTGGCGCCTATCATCTGGAAACGGGTGTCCCCGGCCCCTCGCAGAGCGTCAGAGAATACTATGGAGACGGTATCGAAGAAGATGAAAACCGCCAGGATCTTCATAAGAGGCCGGCTGAGGGCCAGGATCTCGGCATATTCCGCGGTATGCCCGGAGCCGAAAATATTGATAAAGAATCCGGGCGCCGCGATAAACAAAAGACCGAAGACAAGGGCATAGATACCGGCCAGCCTCGCGGCGTTATAGGTGACCCGCATTGAGACATCCGGCTTTTTCATCCCTATGTATTTTCCCGCCAGCGTCAGCGTGGCCAGGCCCAGCCCTATTACCGGCATGAAAACCAGCATGTTTATTGAAACGATTATATTGCTGGCCGCCAGGGAGACCTTGTCTATTCCGCCTATGATAAAAATGAAAGCCCCGAATGACGCTACGTCGAGAAAGAACCCCGCGCCGCTGGGAGCTCCGTACTTTATAAGCCTTGCGAACATGGCTTTATGCACGCCCACCAGCCTGGAAGTGCGGTAGCGGCGGCGGTTATAAGCGGAGAAAATAAGGCGCAGGTAGATCGCAGTTATCAGCA
Source organism: Elusimicrobia bacterium CG1_02_56_21 (assembly GCA_001871115.1). GTDB lineage: Bacteria > Elusimicrobiota > Elusimicrobia > Elusimicrobiales > UBA9959 > UBA9959. Next base: position 66,807 of record MNUR01000129.1, read on the forward strand.
TCTGGCCGGCCGCCGACGCAAAACCGGCCCCCCTTATTCCCAGTTCGGGAAAGGGGCCTACGCCGAAGATAAGGACCCAGGACAGCAGCACGCAGAGAGCATTGCCGGCTATGGTCACCCTCATTGCTACCTTGGTTTTGCCACGGCCTATGAAAAAGGCGGCCAGGGCCGTATTCAGAACCGGGAACCCGGCGAAAGAATTGAGGATAGTGAAATAAGGACGCTCCAGCGCGCGGACCGCCGCCTCGTGCCCGGAATGGTCGATTATATACAAACCTAAAGGGCCGAGCAGCAGGAGCAGCAGGCCGGAAGCCAGCGCAACCCAGACTCCCTGCCAGACGGCCACCGAAACGCTGGCCTGCTTGCCCCTCCCGTAATACTGCGAAACAAAAGCGTTAGTATAAGTGGCCGTCCCCAGAAAAAAGCAAAGCAGTGTAAAGCTTAAAATACCGGCGGGAACGCACGCCGCGAGAGCGGCCGGGCTGTAATGAGCCAGGAACACCCGGTTTATAAACTGCATTATGGTATGGGAAGCGGTGGAGAGAATGAGCGGATAAGCCACGGAAAGAAGTTCTCCGTACCCGCCTTCATTTTTGTTTAAAACCGCATGGACCATATTCGAACCGGCCACTAGGGACTTTGCAGAACTCCCGCCAATCTTCTAATCCTCCAGTCCTCTAATCTTCTATCATATCCGCGTAAGCTCCGGAAACAAGGTCGCGCTTTTTAATATTCAGGAGAGCCATTAATTTCCCTGCCTCCAGGCGGCCTTTAGCCGGAGCTTCCCCCCTCCTGAGAACCACCTCCAGCTCTATAAAGCGGCCAAGGCCCTTTACCTCGTCAAAATGAATACGGGTCCGGCCTGTAAGACAGACTATCCTTTTTTTAACGACTTTTTTAAGTACGCCCAGCAGTTTAGAAAAACGGCGCAGCACCGGGGCAGCGGCGGTTAGGGGGACTATTCTGTAATCTGAAATTTTAGGGCCTTTAAGCCCGGGGCGGCGGTAGAATACCAGGTAATCCCAGGCGCCGCGCTGCCGGCGCAGCTTAAGCCGGCCGTTCGCACAGTTAAAAAAAGTATCTGTCTGGGTAAGGCGTTCAACCCGCCCGGCCAGGGCCAGGCCCGACTTCAGCTGGGCGTCCCAATCAGAAGCCCTGGCTTTGATCTCTACGTTGAACGGCATTAAAAGCGTTCTATTACGGAAG
>MNUR01000129.1:68021-97172 GCA_001871115.1 Elusimicrobia bacterium CG1_02_56_21
GCCCCGACAAGAATAATGTAAAGAGTGTTGGAAACAAAGTAAGGATAAAGCAGCAGGGCTATCCCGCAGCCTATCTTTACCGCGTCGCCCTGGTCGCGGCCGCGCTTGAGATAGAAGTAACCTACGCCGGAAAAAAACAGGCCGGCCACCAGCCCCCAGGGCCCCATACCAAAAAAAATGCCTTCCCCCCCCCGGCCGCCCAGTTTCTTTGCGACGGCCATGGCGGGGCTTTCTCCGGTCAGGTTACTCAGCGCGGGGTCTTCAGTCATCAACCTTTTCATCGCGCCTGCGTATGCTGTGATTAAGCGTTTTCTTGCGCAGGCGGATACTCTTGGGCGTAACTTCTACGTACTCGCCCTCTTCGATGTACTCGATCGCCTGCTCCAGGCTCATCTGCCTGTGAGGGGTAAGCGCGATGGACATGTCCGCGGTAGAGGAACGCATATTGGTCTGCTTTTTTTCCTTGCAGGGATTAACTACAAGGTCGTTGGATCGGCAATGTTCGCCCACTATCTGCCCCGCGTAAACGTCCTGGCCGGCGCCGATGCACAGAATGCCGTGGTCCTGAAGGCTGTTAAGGGCGTAGCTGGCCGAAGTACCCGACTCCTTGGCGATAAAAACCCCGTTGCGCTTGGGCAGGTTGAAAGTTCCCTCGGGCAGGAAGCCGTGGAAACTGTGATGCATCAGGCCTGAGCCCTTGGTGAAGGTCATAAACTCGGACTTGAAGCCGATAAGCGCCTTTGAAGAAATAACATATTCAAAGCGCACGCGGCCGTCGTCGCCTATGGTCATGTTCTTAAGCTGACCGCCGCGGGAACCGAGGCCGTTCATTACCGCGCCCTGGAATTCCGCCGGGGCGTCCAGCATGAGCATTTCCACCGGTTCTACGGTTACGCCGTTTTCTTCGTGGGTAATAACCACCATCTTGGAAACGCAGAGCTCAAAGCCCTCGCGGCGCATGGTCTCGATAAGGATGGAGAGATGCAGTTCGCCGCGGCCTGAAACTTTATAGCCGCCTTCACCGGGGATATCCTCCACCTTGAGTCCGACATTGATCTGCTGCTCTTTATACAGGCGGTCGCGGATCTGCGTTGCTGTTACAAACTTGCCCTCGCGGCCCGAGAAGGGCCCGTCATTGGCGTAAAATTCCATGGAAAGGGTAGGCAGCTCTATCTCCAGGCCGGGAAGAACGCCCGGGTTTTCCAGGTCGGAGATAGTGTCCCCTACCTCTATGCCTTCCAGTCCGGCCACGGCCACGATGTCCCCGGAGCGGGCTTCCTTGATGACTACGCGCTCAAGGCCTTTATAGCCCATAAGCTGCATAACTTTGCGGGTCTGCGGCTTGGAGGTAGGGGAGGCCATAGAGACCTGCTGTGCGGCGGCTATTTTGCCCTGCACTATCCGGCCTACGCCGATGCGGCCGGTATAGGAGCTGTAGTCCAGCATGGTTACCAGCAGGCGCAGCGGCTGGTCGTCGAGGTCCAGGGGGCCGGGTACGTGGCTGATGATGGTTTCGAAAAGGCAGGAGAGGTCCGGCTGCTTTTCGTTGAAGTCTTTCGAAGCCCAGCCGTCGCGGCCGACGGCGTAAATAACCGGGAAATCCAGCTGCGCGTCGGTGGCTCCGAGTTCCATGAACAGCGCGAACACTTTATCGAGGGTCGCATGCGGGTCGCAGTTAAGGCGGTCCACTTTGTTCACCACAACAATGGGGCGTATCCCGAGCGCGAGTGATTTCTTCAGGACGAAGCGGGTCTGCGGCATAGGCCCGTCCAGGGCGTCCACCAGCAGAACTACGCCGTCTACCATACGGAGCACGCGTTCTACTTCGCTGCCGAAATCGGCGTGGCCGGGGGTGTCTACTATATGGATGGTGGTGTCTTTATAGCGCACCGAGGTGTTCTTGGAAAGAATGGTGATCCCCCGTTCTTTTTCAAGATCATTGGAGTCCATTATACATATCGCTTCCTCTCCCGATTTGTCGTGAAAGGTTCCCGTCTGTTTGAGCATGGCGTCGACAAGCGTGGTTTTGCCGTGGTCGACATGGGCGATGATGGCGATATTGCGTAGGTCCTGACGGCGCTTTACATTATCTTGTTGCATGTATTAGTGGTTCTCCTTGGAACTCTGCAGTGCCTTTGCACGCTGTCCGCAATTAGCCCTGTCGGGCCTTGTCGGAGCTGTATTCCGCTACCGCGGGGCCGGCCGGCGGCCCCCCTCCAGTTAAACCTTATTCTATTCTATATGGGTTTTAACTAGTCACTCTCCGGCGGCTGCCGGTCACTGATTCCCGATTACTTCCCCGGCGCTTTCCAGCGTCTCCAGCTCGCTTGTAAAGGCGGCTATCTTGGCTTCCATGACGGCGATCTTGTCGCCGAGCTCTTTTACCTGCGCGTAATCGGAATGAATTTCAGGAGCCGATAGTCTGGCGGCAAGGCTCTCCACCGTCTTGCGTGAATAAGCTATTTCTTTCTTAAGGGTCTCGGCGCGCCGGGATTTTTTCCGGATTTCCGCTTCCAGGCGTTTTTTTTCTTCCCATTCGGAATTGTCGGCCTTAGGCGCGGGGCCGGGCGCTTCTTTCTTTTTCCGGCCGGCTTTCTCCTCGGAGAGCTGGGCCTGGCGGTACCGGAAATAATCGTAGTTGCCTGGATATACCGTGGTCTTGCCCTGCTCTATGTGGACGACCGAATCGGCGAGCGCGTTTATAAAGTAGATATCATGACTGATAAAACAAAGGGTTCCCTCAAATTCCTTCAGGGCGGCTACCAGGGCGTCCACGCTGGCCATGTCCAGGTGAGTGGTGGGCTCATCCATCAGAATAACATTGGGCGGATCCATCAGCAGCTTCACAAGCATGAGGCGGCTCTTCTCGCCGCCGGAAAGCACGTCGGTTCTTTTATGAACGTTATCGCCGGGGAAAAGGAAGGAGCCCAGCACCGTTCTGACGGTCAGCTCCGGGTTCATCCGGTCATTATCCATGGCTTCCTGCAGCACGGTCTTGCGGGGGTCCAGTATCCCTTCGCGGTGCTGGGAGAAATAGCCGGTCTTAACGTTAAGGCCCAGTTTGCGTTCCCCCGAGTCGGGCTCAATCACCCCGGCCAGCATTTTGAGAAGCGTGGATTTTCCCGCGCCGTTATGTCCTACAAAAGCCATCTTCTGGCCCCGCTGGAGCTCGAAATCGAAATTTTCATAAACCCTGATAGGCTCCTGGTCGGGCACATTATAAATTTTGCTGATATTCCTGAGTTCGAGAACTTTAGTCCCGGTGCGGTTGGGCTGAGGAAAGCGGATCTTGACCGTTTTTACTTCCGCGGGCAGTACAATACGCACCACCTTGTCCAGGCGCTTTATCATGCTCTGCACGCGGGAGGCGGTAGAAACACGCGACCTGTTGCGGGCTATAAAGTCCTCCATCTGCGCTATCTCTTCCTGCTGCAGCCGGTAGGCGGAATAAATTTTTTCTTTCTCTGACTGGCGCTGGGAGATAAAATTCTCATAATCGCCGTAATAAGCGCGCAGGGTCTTCTCCTGTACCGAGATTATGGCGTTACAGACCGTGTTAACGAAAGCGCGGTCATGGGAAATAACGAAGATCGCTCCCTGGTAGCCGCCCAGATAACCCTGCAGCCACAGCAGCGAATCCAGGTCAAGGTGGTTGGTGGGCTCGTCTAAGAGCAGCAGGTCGGGCTTCTTCAGAAGGAGCTTCGCCATGGCCACGCGCATTGACCAGCCGCCGCTGAGTGTATTTACCTTGCGCTCGAAATCGGTTACTTTAAAGCCCAGGCCCATCAGGATGGCTTTTCCCTCGGCCTCTATACGGCCGCCATAATCTTCCACCCCGTCCAGGGTTTCCTCTATAACCGAGCGCTCGGAGGTAGGCGCATTCTCCTGTGGAAGATAGCCTACAACCACGCCTTTCTTAAACTGTATCTCGCCCTCGTCCACTTCTTCCTCGCGGAGCATCATTTTAAAAAGCGTGGACTTGCCGGAGCCGTTGGGTCCCACCAGCGCAAAGCGCTCGCCCTCGTTTATCTGCAGCGAGGCCCCCTCGAAAAGGGTCTGTGAAGAAAATGACTTATGAATATTCCTGATAGTTATCATGACAATAAAGACCCGCTTCGCGGGTGGTAAATAGCAGTAAATTTTGCCGGGTACTGAAAGGACTGCGGAATCAGGCCGAGCGGACTGCCTACGTTTATATTTTAGCATTTTCAGAACCTAAAAAAAGCCGCGGCCGTTTTTATATAATGACTTCAGGCACAAAAACCGGATCTCCGGGATCATATGGAGGAACAATGTCTGATACTGTCGTTAATATAGGCTGGGCGGTACTCTTCGCGCTTATAGGCGGAGCGGCCGGGTCTTTGCTCCTGGTCTGGTTTTCCCCGCGCATCCCGGCCATCTTCAACAAGATAACCCCGGACATGGACGAGGGCAAGGAAATCCTGAGAGGCAACCGCGCTGTGGCCGATTATTTCGGCCGGATCGTCTCCGCGGCCATAGTGGGAGTCAGCATCATAATAGCCGCGGCCGTCCTGGGCGGGCTTATCGCCGCTCTCCACTGATACGATGAGATTCCTCCTCCTGGCTGTACTTTTATCTCTCCCGGCCTCCGAGGCCTGGCCCAGGGCAGGCGGCGGGGGAGGAGGCGGCGGCTGTTTTCCGGCCGGGACCATGATAGCCACCTTAACCGGCGAAAGGCCTATAGAGGAGATCCGCCCCGGCGACAGGGTTCTGAGCTTCACCGAAATAGGGCTGGCAGAAGTAGAGGTTAAGGAATTCTACAAGAAGAAAAACAGGCTGTATAAGGTCTATACCGCCAGCGGAACCCTGACCGCTACTGCCGAGCACCCGCTGCTCACCAGGGACGGCTTCAAGGAAGTGCGCGATCTGAAAAAAGGCGAAAAAGTGGCTATGCTGGAGTACGGCCGCCGCGTCTGGATAAAAATCAAAAACATCAGGGCCAGAAACCGGGCCGAGGTCTACAACCTTGAGGTAGCCCCCCCTCACACCTTTATCGCCGACGGCTTTATAGTTCACAACAAAGGAGGAGGAGGCGGCTCCTTCGGCCGAAGCGGTTACTACCGGGGCGGCCGGTATTACTCAAGACGGGCTTCCGATAATAATCTCGTTTTCGCCATTGCGGCCACTCTCCTCATTATAAGGGGTTTTCTTTTCCTGTCCGAGCGTAAGAGCGGCAGCGGCGGCGGCTCCGCGAACCGGCTGCTATCCAACGGCGAGATCATGCCGAGGGCCGAGGCCACGCTGGAGATACTCCGCAGCCTGGGCGGCAGGGATCCTGCCTTCAACCCTGACGAACTGGAAAGTTTCACAAAGACAGTCTTTATCCGGGTTCAGAAAGCCTGGCAGGCCCGCGACTACAGCGGGCTCCGCGACATCATGATGCCCAATATGCACGCCGGACACAGCGCTAAAGCGGGAGAAATGAGGGCCAGGGGTGAGATCAATATGATGGAGGACCTTAAAATACTCCACATAGACTTTGTGCACGTGCGCTGCCCCCGGGAAAAAGAAGGCCGCTCTTTTACGGCGCTCGTAACGGCTTCGGCCCGGGATTACACCGTAAGAGAAGGCAGCAATACACTGGACGCCGGTCGGCATGAAGCGGCCACCTTCCAGGAATTCTGGACTTTCAATCAGCTTAACGGTAACTGGGCCCTTGCCCGCATTGACCAGATAGGGGATTTGGATTTCCTCAACGCCCCCAATTTGCCGGCGAGCCCGCAGCCCGCCTCCGCTTTCCCGGGAGCCGTTGGCCTGGCCGGGATAGCGGCCGCTATTGCGCCTTCCTGCGGGCCCGGACAGACACCGCCCCCGGCGGCCGCCGCAGAGGGCCCTCCCAAAGGCGGCTTTAACTGGGATAGGCAGAAAATGCAGATCGCCGCCACGCTGGCCTTCGGCAGCGTCTACACGGCCTGGGGAAAGAACGACAGCTCGCTGCTTAAAGCCGACTTTATTTCGGCCGAAGCGCTGGCAAAACTGAAAAATGTGATGGAGGCCAGAAAAGCAGAAGGCTTAACTTTTGAGTTCAATAATCTTTTCACCCGCAGGGCTGAAATTGTGCTTACCTGCCAGGCCGCGAAAAGCAAGATCAACCTGGACGAGTTTACGGCCAGGATAACGGCCACGGCCGTGCGCTCTATGACGCGCAACGGCAAGCCGCTGCACCGGGACACCGCCCCCGAACCCTTCACGGAATACTGGGTATTCGGCCGGCAGAACCAAGACTGGAAACTGCGGGACATACTCCCGCGCATGGAGCAGGAGAGCGCCGATACCACCCAGGACGGCGCGCCCAGCCCCGTACAGATAGAATGGTACTGGCAGGCCTGACCAAGCAAAACGGCCCGCCGAAGCGGGCCGTTAAACCGTATTGCCGCTTTTATTTTGTGCGGTAAAGCATAGGAACCACGGCGTTTATCTTCCCGGCCAGAACACCATGTATCTTGAGCTCCTTCCTGAGCTCCGAAAGGAACTTATGCTCGGCCCCTACTACCTTCCGGTCGGAAGCGGCCACATGGACCGCCCAGGCGTAAGCCGTTTCGCGCAGAGACTGGGAAAGAAGGGAGGCGGCTTTCTTAAGCACTGTTCCGCGGCCCTTATTGGCTATAGCCGAAGCGATGCAGCTAAGATACCCTCCGGCATCCTCGACTTCCTTGAAAAGCGGGTTCATGATCAGGACGTTCTCCAGGTCATAGATCTCGGATTTATCCAGTTTTCCGTCCGAAGAAACGGCCAGGATAGCTACGGCCATTATAGCGTCGGCAGGGGTCAGCAGCGCCTCTTTAGCTGCGCCGCAGGCGCAGCCGCATGCTTTTTTCTTGGTAATATTTGCCATGATTCCTCCATACACTGATTTCTAATAATTTTAACAGATATCCTGCTTTCAACCTAATGTTTTAACTTTATACCCGGCGGCCTCAAGCTCCGTCCTGATAAAATCCCGGCGGTCGCCCTGTATTTCCAGCACGCCGTCTTTAACCGTCCCCCCTACTCCCAGCCGCTTCTTGAATTTCTTCAGCAGGTCCTCCTTGCCGGCCGGGTGCATGGGGAGCTTTTCCACCAGGGTCAGGCCGCTGCCCTTGCCCGTCCTGCGGAAAGAGAGCCGCACCGGTTCTGTCTGCGTCCTTTTACGCGCCTCGCCGGCCAGCCCCTCGGGACAGGCGCAGGGCGTCTTGCCGCAATTAGGGCAGTTTATCCTGCCTTCGGGACCTGTTGAATATACCAGCCTGTCTTTATCTGCCATATTAACGGGCTGCCGCCCCCTCCCTTACGAGTAATCCGCGCAGGGTTTCAATGTCGCTCCTGAAGACGGGACTTTTTTTATAGGCGCGGTATAGTTTCTCGGCGAGTTTCTTCCCGGCCTTGATGTCAGCCGGATGATGGACGCCGCCTATCACCCGGTCGAGCGCCACCGCGTCAGCCCGGGCGAAAAAAATTTTTTTATCGGCGGGAACCAGGTCGGCCAGCATCAGGGCAAAAAGCCGGGAAATAGCGGCATGCCCGCTGGGATAAGCCAACCCCCCTATGCGGCCCAGGCACGGCTCAATTGCCTTATCGCGCAGGAAAGGCCGGGGCCTTTTAAACATGTCTTTAACATCCGCCGCCGCGCCGTCCGTCTCAGCCTTTACGCGGCTGAAAATTACGGCGGCTGCCTCCGGCAGGGGCCTCGGAAAAGGGCTGATATCCCCGAAAAACTGCTCATAGCGGGCATGCGCCCCGGCTTTAGCCCTTGCGCAGTCCTGCGGGGAACGCCGGGCCTGCCAGCTCAGCACGGCGGCCAGGTCCGCTTTATCTTTTTTTGAACCGGCCTGCGGAGGCGCGGGGAAACCGGGGAATTCCTGCTGTTCCGCGGTAATATAATAAGTGGTGCGCGGAATTATCCATTCTTCCGCATGGGCAACCGCAGAGCAGGCAAGAATAGCCGCAAGACCTAGAAAAAATTTTTTTGAGCGCATATTAAATACACGGGAACACGAGAGACAGGGTCAGGGATTCCGCACCGGAGCTATGCCTTACCTCGTCGTAGATAAGCCTGGACAAATCACTGATTACCCGGGTGAGCATCTTCACAGCGAGAGAAAAGTCATCATGTACTGCTTTACCGTGACGTCGGCCTGCAGAGAGGAGCCCCGGGGCTCGATACCGAAATCGGAAAGTATCTTTTGCAGGGCCGGGCCGTTAAAGACGGCGGCAAGCAGGAGCGACAACAGGAAAAACCGCTGAGTTTTCACGCTTAAATCATATCAATTTTTTAAATACAGGTATTCCCAATAGCAAAAGCACGGTCCTTTATCGTTAAAAGAGGCCCAGTCTTCAGCGCAAGGATGCTCCGCGGTCATCTCACCGGAAATTAAAGAAATAAACCACTCTCCGAAGAACTGTCAGAAGTTCTCCAGGAACGCTTTTTCAGCGGGAGCGGCGGCCTTTCCTTTCAGCCTGACCAGTGAAATGCGGTTTAAAAGTTCGGGCCTTCCCGTCCTGACGGCCTTTACCGAACCGGCCTTCAGTTCCGCCTCCACCAGGTATTCCGGAACGATACCCAGGCCCAGCCCGCCCTTGATCGCGTTAAGTATAGCCTGCACGCTTTCCACGGTAAGGACCGCCTTGAGCCCGGGAAAACTTTTGTCGTAATGGTGGCGGAACCAGTTGAGCAGTGCGGTCTGCCCCTGGGAATAGTCCAGAAATTCGCAGCCGGCCAGGGCAGCGGGAGTCAGCTTCCCGCCCAGCCGCGCGGAATAATACCCGGCCGAGCAGGCCAGAACCAGCTTTTCTTTTAAGACGGGAGAGACGGTAAAAGGAGGAAGATTCCTGGCCCCTCTTCCCGGGAAGATATCCGCGAAGATAAAATCCAGCTCTCCAGCGGCCAGCCTGGGGAGCAGCATGTCGGGATGGCCGAGCGCCACCTCGAAGAATACGGCCGGGTGCTTCTTCCTGAAAGCCGCTACCAGCTCCACCAGGTTCCGGGAGCCGAATTCCACCGGCGCCCCTATCCGCAGAACCCCGCGCGGCCCGGATTTTTCCGCTTCCAGCCAGGCCAGGCCGCCCTCCAGGTTGCGCACGAAAGGCTCTATTATCTCGTAAAGCCTGCCCGCGGCCGAGGTCGGAACAAGTTTTTTATGCAGCCTGACGAAAAGCTGGGTTTTCAGCTCCCGCTCCAGTTTTCCCAGGCTCTGGCTGACGGCCGACTGGCTTATATACATTTCCCTGGCGGCAGCGGCGGCGCTTTTGTGCCGGTAAATAGTGTAGAAGACCTTGAGGCGGTTGAAATCTGTCAGCATAAGCGTTACTTAACCAATGATTGCTATTTATTAATTTTACTAAACAGTTCCGGTAGAGTACAATATCTATACAGGATATTACAGGAGGCATTTATGAGCACAGCATTTAAGGAGAGAGTTAAAACCATGAAAAAAGATTATAAGGTTAAAGATATGAGCCTGGCAGCCTGGGGGCGCCGCGAGATAGAGATAGCCGAGAAAGAAATGCCCGGCCTGATGTCCATCCGCGAGAAATTCGCGGCCAAGAAACCCCTTAAAGGCGCGCGCGTAATGGGCTCCCTGCACATGACCACCCAGACCGCGGTGCTTATTGAAACCCTCACCGCCCTCGGCGCCGAAGTGCGCTGGTGCTCCTGCAATATTTTCTCCACCAGCGACCAGGCCGCCGCTGCCATCGCGGCCGCCGGCATACCGGTATTTGCCTGGAAAGGCGAGACCCTGGCCGAATACTGGTGGTGCACCGAGCGCGCCCTTAACTTCGGCGGCGACAAAGGCCCCCACCTTATAGTAGACGACGGCGGAGACGCCACCATGATGCTGCACCGCGGCGTAGCGGCGGAAAAGGACCATAAGATCCTGGACGCCAAAGCCGACTGCGAAGACGAGCAGGAGCTTAACAAGTGCCTTAAAGCCATACTCAAAGCCTCCCCCAGGCGCTGGCAGCTTGCTGTCAAGGACTGGAAAGGCGTTTCAGAGGAAACCACCACCGGAGTCCACCGCCTGTACCAGATGCACGAAGCCGGCAAGCTGATGGTCCCCGCGATCAATGTAAACGATTCAGTGACCAAGTCCAAGTTCGACAACCTCTACGGCTGCCGCGAATCCCTGGCGGACGGCATTAAGCGCGCCACCGACGTGATGATAGCCGGCAAGGTCTGCGTGGTAGCCGGCTACGGCGACGTAGGCAAAGGCTCGGCCCGCTCACTGCGCGGCTTCGGCGCGCGCGTGATAGTGACCGAGATAGACCCTATCTGCGCGCTGCAGGCGGCCATGGAAGGCTTTGAAGTGAAGACCGTGGAAGACACCCTCGGCGAAGGCGACGTCTACGTCACCACCACCGGCAACAAAGACATCATCCGCCTTGAGCATATGCTTAAGATGAAGGACCAGGCCATCGTCTGCAATATCGGCCACTTCGATAACGAGATACAGGTGGAAGCCCTCAAGAACGCCAAAGGCGTGAAGATGGTCAACATCAAGCCCCAGGTGGACCGCTTCGACCTGCCCAACGGCCGCTCGATATACCTGCTGGCGGAAGGCCGCCTGGTGAACCTGGGCTGCGCCAAAGGCCACCCCTCCTTCGTGATGAGCAATTCTTTCTCCAACCAGACCCTGGCCCAGATCGAGCTCTGGAACAATAAGATGGAAGTGGGAGTTTACCGCCTCCCGAAGCACCTGGACGAGGAAGTGGCCCGCCTGCACCTTGCGAAGATAGGCGTAAAGCTGACCAAGCTTACCAAGGAACAGGCCAGCTACATAGGCGTCAAGCAGAGCGGCCCCTACAAGCCGGACCATTACAGGTATTGAACCCTGCCTGAACTAAAACAAAACGCCCGGGCAGAAACCCGGGCGTTTTATTTGCTTTGTTGAAGTCGGGAAAAGCCGGCTCAGACGTAAGGGCAGGCGGCGAAATGTCCCGGAGTTTTTTCCACCAGCTCGGGCATATTATCGGCGCACTCGGGGCGCGCTATGGGGCAGCGCGTTCTGAAGCCGCAGCCTGTGGGCTTGGCCAGCGGGCTGGGGACGTCGCCTTTAAGTATCACTCTCTCTCCCCTTCTCTTATAAGGATCGGGGTGCGGGGCGGCCGACAGCAGCGCCTTTGTGTAAGGATGGATAGGATTTTTATTTACTTCCCGGCTGGTTCCCAGCTCTACCATGTTCCCAAGATACATAACTGTTATCCGGTCGCTGATATGCTCTACCACGGCCAGGTCATGGGCGACAAAGAGATAAGTGAGCTTGAATTCGTCCTGCAGGTCCTGCAGTAAATTTATTATCTGCGCCTGGATCGAAACGTCCAGCGCGGACACAGGCTCGTCGGCTATTATAAAGGCCGGGTTGGTGGCCAGCGCGCGGGCCAGGCCTATACGCTGCCTCTGGCCGCCGGAAAACTCATGCGGGTAACGCGAGGAATAAGCGGCCCGGAGCCCCACTTTCTCAAGCAGCCAGGCTACTTTATCGGCCTTTTCTTTACGGCTCAGCTCCGGCATATGAATATCAAGAGGCTCTTCAATGATAGCTTCCACGGACATGCGCGGGTTCAGGGAGGAATATGGGTCCTGGAAAACCATCTGCATCCGGGAGCGGAAAGGGCGCATAGCCGGGCGGCCCAGATTGGCTATATTGGTCATCTTCCCTGCCATGTCCGGGAACATAATAGAGCCGCCGGTGGGCTGCACCAGATTTATAAGCGCTTTGCCTACGGTGGTCTTTCCGCAGCCGGATTCACCTACGAGCCCCAGGGTTTCTCCGGGCTTTATGGAAAAAGACACGCCGTCCACGGCTTTTACATCTCCTACTTTCTTCAGGAGGATCCCGCCATGCATGGGGAAATAGACCTTGAGATCTTTGACCTCCAGGATATTCTCTCCGGCTTTAGCCGGTTCGGGTTTTACTTTTTCTGGCATTTATGACACCTTACCTGCCTGCCTGGGCTTACCTCTATCAGTTCAGGCTCCGTTTCGCTGCATACCGGCATAACTTCCGGGCAGCGGTTATTGAACTTGCAGCCTTTAGGGAAACTCATAATATCCGGGACCATTCCCTGAATTACGGGCAGGCGGTTTATACCCTCGTTCTTAAATCCGGGCAGGGAAAGCAGCAGGCCCTTGGTATAAGGATGAAGCGGTTCGTCGAAAAGAGGCTTCACGTCCGAGATCTCCTGTATCTTGCCGCCGTACATCACGGCCACGCGCTGGCAGGTCTCGGCTACCACGGCCAGGTCATGGGTTATCAGGAGTATGGCCGCGTCATGGGTCTTCTTCTTGACCTCCAGCATCAGGTCCAGGATCTGCGCCTGGATAGTAACGTCGAGAGCGGTAGTGGGCTCGTCCGCTATCAGCAGGGCCGGGTCGGAAGAGAGCGCCATGGCTATCATAACGCGCTGGCGCATTCCGCCGGAAAACTGGTGCGGATAATCGTCCAGGCGGGCGCGGGGCGAAGGGATACCCACCAGGGAGAGCATCTCTACGGCTCTGTCCTCTACCTGGGCCCTGGTCAGCCCGGGCTGGTGGAAGCTGACCGCCTCTTTGAGCTGCCAGCCCACGGAGAACACCGGGTTCAGGGAGGTCATCGGCTCCTGGAAGATCATGGAGATATCTTTGCCGCGGATCTTGCGCATCTCGGGATAAGAAAGCTTAAGCAGGTCCTTGCCGCGGAAAAAGATCTCGCCGTCGGTTATCTTTCCGGGGGGGTCGGGGATAAGGCGCAGTATGCTCAGAGCCGTAACGGACTTGCCGCAGCCGGATTCTCCTACCAGGCCCAGGACCTCGTTCTCGTAGATATGGAAATCCACGCCGTCCACGGCTTTGGCGGTATTGCTCTCAATACGGAAAACTGTCTTCAGGCCTTTAACTTCCAGGAGTTTCTTTTTTTCTGCGGACATATTATCTCAGCCTCGAAAAAACCTTGGGATCGAAAGCTTCGCGCACGGCCTCGCCTATCTGCACCACCAGGAAAAGCGTGACGGACAGGGCGATAGAAGGGGTAAGAATGAGGCTGGGGTAGTACTTTATATACTGCATCCCCTGGCTCAGCAGCGAGCCCCAGCTGGGCGTGCCCACCGGCAGGCCGAAGCCGAGGTAATCCAGCGAGACCAGCTGGCCGATATTGGCGACTATGGCGAAAGGGGCGAAAGTGACTACGGGGACCAGCGAGTTAGGCAGGATATGCTTCATCATGACTGACCAGTCCGTGGCGCCCATAGCTACCGCGGCGTGGACATAGTCCCGGGTCTTTTCGCGGTAGAACTCGCCGCGCATGTAGAAAGTCATACTGATCCAGGCGCTGAGCACCACCAGCAGCCCGACCAGCAGGATGAAAGTGGGCTGCACTATAGCCGCGATTATCATGATGGTAAAAAGGAAAGGGATGGAGGACCAGACTTCTATAAACCGCTGCGTCAGGATGTCGAACCAGCCCCCGAAATAGCCCATCATTCCGCCGATGATTATGCCTATGACATACCCGGAAAATGAAACTATAAGGGCAAAGGAAAGCGAGATCCGGAAACCGTAAACCAGCTGCGCGAAAACATCGGCCCCGGAATCGTCGGTGCCTAGTATATTTGTCCTGTCCGGGCTGTGCGGAGGCGTACCCGGAATATCCAGCAGGTGCTCCCCGGCTGAATAGGGATAGAGGGGCATGATTATCATGGCCTTGCCGGCGACGAACTGCGCCTTGGCCTCTTTTACCGCTTCTATCTCCCCCTCTACCACGGGAAGTATCTCCTGCAGATCGGCGTAATCCTGTACTTCTTCGGGCGTAGATTTGCTGCCCGTCCCCGAAGCGGATATCTGAGCCCGGATATCTTTGAGCTCCGCTTCCAGTTTTTCTATCTGCCGGTCAAAAATAGCCGGGTCTTTAAGGGAGGCGGCGAAGAGGCGGTAACTTACCTCGTCGTCCCCCACCTGGCCGAAATCGGTTTTTTTTGTCATCCGGCGGAGATCGGCGAAGAAGAAAAGCTTATCCGCCCATTCCCTGACGGCGGGGAAAGCCGTATTGGACTGGTAACGGATCATCAGCGGCTTGCTGTTTACAATAAACTCGAGAAAAAAAGAAGTGACGAAGAGCGTGGTGATGATAAGGAAAGAATAATAGCCGCGCTTTATGGTTTTAAAGCGCTTCATGCGTTTCTGCCAGTGCGGCGCGGGCTTCATGGGAAAACCCAGCTTCCGGCCGCCGTTGACTAAAAGATAAGGCAGGGCTTTATGCGTGAAGAAAAAGCCGGCAGCCAGTATCAGCGCCGTTTCTATAAGCTTTATTATCATTTGCTGAACCTTATCCTGGGATCTATCATAGCCCAGACTATATCAGAGAAAATATTTCCCGTCAGACGGATGAGGACCAGGAAAACCAGGGTCCCGAGTATCACCGGATAATCGCGCTGGATAATTGAGGTATAGCCCAGCAGGCCCATCCCGGGGATATTACAGGTCTTCTCTATAAGGAAGGAGCCCGCGAACAGCAGGCCCAGCGCCTGCCCTATCCCTACCGTGAGCGGGATAAGTGAATTGCGCATTGCGTGCACAAAAACCACCCGGTTCTCGGAGAGGCCCTTTGCGAAAGCCGTGCGCACATAATCGGCGCCGAGATTGTCCAGCAGTGAATTCTTCATCAGTATGGTCATCGTGGCGAAGCCGCCTATTAAATAACCGAAAACCGGTATAGCGGTATGGCGGAGCTGGTCGATGATCTTGGCGAAAAACCCGAGCTGCTCCCAGTTATCGGACCGGAACCCGCCGAGCGGAAGGATGTCGAAATAACTGCCGCCGCCCAGCAAGACCATCAGCATCAGACAGGCGACAAAGCCCGGGATGGAATAACCGATGAAGACCAGGACAGAGGTCCAGGTATCGTAGCCGGTCCTGTGCCTTATGGCTTTGGTAACTCCCAGCGGAACGCAGACCAGCCAGGAAGCGAAATAGCCTATGAGTCCGAAATAGATAGAGATAGGGAATTTTGAAGTGATAACATCCAGCACCGGCTCTCCGTACACGTAGGAGCGGCCGAAGTCCAGCCGCACTATACCCCACAGCCAGCGGACGTAACCCTCGGGGATGCTCTTATCGAGGTGGTAATACTTCTTCAGCTCTTTCATCGCGTCTTCGGGTATCTGAAGCTCGGCCTCTGCGCTGGCGGAGCCGGTTGAGCCGCCTTCCTGCATCGCGGCCATCTTTATCTGCAGCTGGGCCTGCTCTATAGGCCCGCCGGGGACCACCCGCAGGACGGCGTACACCAGGAAGGTGATAGCCAGGAAAGTAAGCGGGATCAGCAGCAGCCGCCTTATGAAATAAGTAGTCATTCCGTGCATAATTTTAGTTCTCAGCGCGCCCAGGGCCGCTGATCGGTCTCGCCGACAGGCAGCTTGCCGCCTTTCTCCATGGCCTCTGTAAGCGCTTTATCTTCTTGCTGG
The DNA here is from genome assembly GCA_001871115.1 of Elusimicrobia bacterium CG1_02_56_21. Lineage (GTDB taxonomy): Bacteria > Elusimicrobiota > Elusimicrobia > Elusimicrobiales > UBA9959 > UBA9959. The sequence continues at coordinate 83,454 of MNUR01000129.1, forward strand.
TCTAGCCACCACATCGTTTTCATATCCGTGTAGTTGCCTGTTTTTGAAAAATACTTTTCCGGGTGGCCGAATTTATTGTAATAGAGAATCCGGGAGAAATTTGAGGTCCAGGCCAGGGCATAAGGATGGGCCCTGAAGATGAGCCCGTCTATGCGCCGGATGAGCTTCTTCTGGGTTTCCCTGTCGAAAGCCAGGTCATACTGTTTACAAAGCCTGTCTACCTCCTGGCTCTTAAAACCGGGAAGATTATTATTATCGTTAACATCCGCCAGTTCCGAGCCCCAGGAGCTTATCGGGTTTGGAAAAGTAAGCGCGCCCCAGTTCTGAAAATGCAGGGTAAAATTGCGCTCGCTTACCTTCTTCATCAGGGTTCCCGGGTCTATCTGCTTAAGTATCAGCTTTATCCCGGCCCGTTTAAGGTCTTCCTGCACTACCTTATATATCCTGTCCCAGCCGGGGGAGCCGTACTCCAGGGTGATCTCGAAGATCTTGCCGTCTTTCTCAAGCCAGCCGTCTTTATTGCGGTGATCCCAGCCGGCGCGGGCCAGCAGGAGCTTGGCCATACGCGGGTTATAGCGTATCTTGGGATTGTCCGGGTTTTCCCAGATGCCTCCGGGGAAATAGCTGTCTATAAAACCGTAAGCGCCGAAGAACAGCTTCTCTATAAGCCGTTCCCGGTTGAACAGGTAAGCGAAGGCTTTGCGGACATTGCGGTCGTTGAAAGGCGGCTTGCGCATATTGAAGACAAAGCCGCCGTAACCCTGGGGGGTATTGGTGAAGATCTTGCGCTTCTGTATCCAGCCGTCTTTAACTTTGTCGAAATCCGTTTCCTCGGCCCAGCGCTGGGCCTTGGAGACAACGTAATAATCCAGCTCGCCCTTCTTGAATTTCTCAAAAGCCAGATCTTCGTCCAGGATGACCTGCCAGGAAAGCCGGTCGAAATTATACAGGCCGGTGCTGCCCCGCTCGTCCCTGGCCCAGTAATCTTCACGGCGCGTAAGGGTAACGGACTGCTGGTTCTTAATATCCCCGGGCTTCAGTTCATAAGGCCCCGAGCCCATCTGAAGCTTCCAGTTATAATCCTCAAGATATTTTTCCCCGGTCAGCTTGCTCATCTCTTTGGCAGGGTAAATAGTCATCCCGCCGAAATAAAGAAAAAGGCGCCAGTGGAGTTTCTTGGTCTTGACCGAAACCACGGAAGCGCTCTCTGCCACCGGTCTTTCAAAACTGCCGTCCCAGATCATGACCGAATAAGGGTCCTTCAGGTCTTTGCGCACGCGGAATTCCCAGGTTGCCACTACGTCCCGGGCTGTAACGGGGGTTCCGTCAGCCCAGCGGGCCTTGGGGTTTATATGGAAATAGAATTTGCGCTTATCGGGAGAGGTCTTCCAGTAATCCGCCAGCCCGGGCATATATTCCATGGTCTCGGGGTGCAGGCCTACAAGGGACTCATATATAAGGCCGTGCAGCTCGCTGGTGGTGGAAAGGTTGGAATTGGGGCCCTCGGTCCTGAGCGTGGGCGGATAAGAGGACCAGAAGAAGCGGAGGGTTCCGCCTTTCTTTGCTTCGGCAGAACCGATGGGAGGAAAATTTTTATTGGTCTCCCAGCCGGCGGGATTAAAATCCAGCGAGAAAGAAGGAACGGCTGAAAGAAGAAGAATTATGGAGCAAAATATCCGGTTTTTCAGCATCAAGGTTTTCCTAAGCAAAGTCCGCCTCTATAAAATAGCAAATATCCGTTCAAAAATCAGCAGTTATTCCCCTCTGGCGCTATTTAACCGGGTGCCCGGTATTTCCAGCAGGACCTGCCGCGTTTATTTTGGCATAAAAAGACCGGATTTTTTGTTATTATACCCGTAGGCAAATGTGAAACTAAGACTATTAACCATAAACCTGCATAAGGGCTATTCGCCGCTGAACAAGCGCTTTGTTCTGCCGCAGCTGAGCCGCTGTATACATTCGATGACCGCGGATATTGTTTTCATGCAGGAAGTGGTAGGCGAGAATATACACAAAGCGGCAAAGCACAGCGACTGGCCCAAAGAGCCGCAGCATGAATACATAGCCGGCGAGGCAGGCTTTGACCATGTCTATGGAAAGAACGCGGTTTACACCTCAGGCCACCACGGCAACGCCATACTATCGCGCTACCCCATCCTATTCTTCGACCAGCTGAACATCTCTACCAATAAGCTTGAAAAACGGGGGATGCTTTACGCCAAACTAAAACTGCCGGGGAAGCTCGCCGGCCTGCACTGCATCTGCATACACTTGAGCCTCCTGCAGCAGTCCCGCAAAAAACAGTTCAGGAAAATGAGAGAGTATATACAGGAGATGGTTCCGCAGGATGAGCCCCTTATAGTGGCCGGGGATTTCAACGAATGGCGCCGGAACAAAAAAAACGAGCTTGAAACCCGCCTGCTCATGAAAGACGCCGGCCTTGAACTTTACGGCCATAAACTGCGCACCTTCCCCTCGGTAATGCCCATTTTTCCGCTGGACCGGATCTACCTCAGGGGTTTTAAAACTATTGAAGCCCGCGTTATAAGGGAGGGCTGCTGCGCGCGCCTCTCCGACCATGCCGGCTTCTTCGCCGAAGTAGAGCGCAAGCCCGCGTAACCCCCGCAGGCCAATCCCATAAGAAGCACTTTCTTAATTTCCGGCATAAACCGGAATTAGCCGCAAAAAAAAGGGGGCAAGGTTTTATGCATTTTACGCTTCCTTTCGGTTATTTTAAATCTCACCGGTTAACTCTTATTTTTAGGATAATATAAAGATGTTATTGCCCATACAGCAGAGCGCTGACCGGATAATAAAGGCCGCGGCCAAAAGCCGCCGTCTTATTATCTCCTCCCCCCCGGGCTCAGGCAAATCCACAAAGGTCCCGCAATTGCTGCTGGATCAGGCCGGGTTTAAAGGGCGCATAGTTGTGCTGGAACCGCGCCGCCTGGCCGCCCGGATGCTGGCCGACCGCGTGGCAAAAGAACGCGGCGGAAGTTCGGGCGCGGAGGTCGGCTACCGCGTGCGCTTTGAAGACAAGACCGGGCCCAAAACCCGGATAATATTCGAGACCGAGGGGATACTCCTGCGCGAACTGGTCTCGGACCCGCTGCTGAAGAAATACTCCGCGATAATACTGGACGAATTCCACGAGCGCCATATCCACGGCGACATAACCCTGGCCGCCTGCCTTGCGCTGCAGCAGGGCCCCCGGCCTGACCTGCTGGTGATAGTGATGTCAGCCACCCTCGAAGAGAAAAAGCTGGCTTCTTATATGGAGCCCTGCGAAACGGTCCTGGCCGAAGGCCGGGCCTACCCGGTAAACATAGCTTACTGCGGCCCTGAAACGGCGAAACTTCCCTCCTGGGAGGCCGCGGCAAAAACCTGCGCGCAGGTAATGACCGCTGTTAAGGAAGGCCATACCCTGGTCTTTCTTCCGGGCGCCTATGAAATAAACCGCGCCGCCTCGGCAATTTCGGCGATTCCCGGGCTTTCAGAATTCTCAATAATGCCTTTGCACGGCAGCGCCTCGCCGCGGGAGCAGGACGCCGCCCTGGCCCCGTCCGAAAAGCGCAAAATAATTATAGCCACCAATATAGCCGAGACCTCTCTGACCATTGAGGGAGTCACGGCGGTAGTAGACAGCGGCTTGGCCCGGATAGCCCGCTTCGACGGGCCGCGCGGGATCAACACCCTTTTTACCGAGAACATAGCGGCGCCTTCTGCAACGCAAAGGGCCGGCCGCGCCGGCAGGACCCGGCCCGGGGTCTGCGCCCGGCTCTGGACCGAGCGGGAGAATTCCGGGCGGCCGATAGCCCTCGAACCTGAAATACTCCGCCTCGACATCAGCGAGGCGCTGCTGACGCTGAAAGCCTGCGGGCTCAGCGGTTTTGAAGCCCTGCGCTGGCTTGACCCGCCGCGCCCCGAAGACGCCGCCCGCGCAGAAACGCTGCTCAAAGACCTCGGGGCTGCCGACGCCAAAGGCGCGCTTACCCCCGAGGGCCGGGCGATGGCGAAATATCCGCTGCACCCCCGTTATTCCCGCATGATGGTAGAAGGCGCGCGGCTGGGCTGCGCTTACGAATGCGCTCTCATAGCCGCCGCGGCCCAGGGCAGGGGCTTGTGGCAGGACGAAGGCCGTCAGGCAGAGAACCGCTACGCCGAACTGCGCTCGGACCTTGCCGCCGTTATAAAGGCCCTTGAGTTCTGCGCCGATTCTAATTTTGATCCCTATGCCTGCCGGCGCGCCGGGGTAAAACAGCCGGCCGCGCGCGACGCCTGGAAACTTGCCGGGCGGTTGGCCGGAGGAGCCGGTCCCGCGGACGGAAAAGCTTTATCCCTGGCGTCCCAATGCTTCCTGCGGGCTTTCCCGGACAGGGTGGGAGCGCTGTTCTCGGCCGAGCGCGGGCGCTACCAGCTCCCCGGGGGCCGCCGGGCGAGACTCAGCCCCAAAAGCGCGGCGGCGGGCGCCGCAATAATCTGCGCCGGAGAGGCGATGGAGAGCCTGCAGAAAAGCGGAGCGGATATAACGCTCTCCTTCGCGGCAGAGATCAAAGAAGAATGGCTGCTTGCGGCCTTCCCCGGGGATATTGAGAAAATCTCCCGAGCCGCCCTGGACGAGACTATGCTTACCCCGGTTACGGAAAACCTGACCCTATACCGCGGCATAACAATCCGCAGGGAAATAACCACAGCCAAACCCGGCAAGCCCTCCGCCGAACTGATAGCGGAAGAATTTATTAGCGGCCGCCAGAAGCTGCAGAACTGGGACGGAGAGGTGGAGGCCTGGCTGGAGCGGGTGGACTTTCTGGCCAGGGCCTGCCCTGACCTGGGGATAGAGCCTTTAGGCGAAGAGGATATAAGATTGATAATCACGGATATCTGCGCCGGAGCGCGCAGCGTGGCGGAGGCGAAAAACCGCCCGGTAATGCCGGCCCTGCAGGAATGGTTCGGCTGGGAGAAGACCCGCCTGATAGAAAAACACGCCCCGGCCCGCCTTGAAATGCCGGGCGGCCGCAAAGCCAGGATAAAATACCCGCGCGGCCGCGAGCCCTACCTTGAAGCTAAAATACAGGATCTGTTTTCGGTGACCGAAACGCCCCGCGTTGCCGCGGGCCGGGTTCCGCTGGTGGTGCATATACTGGCGCCTTCAATGCGCCCGGTACAGGTGACAAAAGACCTGAAAAGTTTCTGGGCTGAAAGCTACCCGAAGCTTAAGCCCGCGCTGGCCCGCCGCTACCCGCGGCATAAGTGGCTTTAACCGCCAACTAACCGGCCACCCTCGCATAGCAACTATCATTCTCAGAGTTTGAAGAAATCCTGTATTTTCGAAAGCAGGTCCTGTTTGCCGGGAATCTGGGCGCGAGCCTCGCTTTCATCGGCCAGAACCTCTTTAGCCCGGGCCAGTTCTCTGCGCCTCCCGGCCGGAGAAAGCAGGAGGACCGAAATAAAAAGTGTCGAATAAAACCCGGCTAACCAGGAACCGAACAAAGAGGAAATATCAGGCGTTTGTATATTGTAGAAAACAGAAAAGCGACTAGGAACCTGTCCGACATAAACAATTTCGGCTGCAATTGCTTATGCCGGACAGGCTCCTAGCGCAATAGCAACTGCCCCAGCAGGCCGAGCTGGACTATGCCGGCCAGCACGCAGCCGGCCAGGAAAAACCGGTGTTTACGGACAGCTATACGGGCGGAGCTGACTATCTGGCCGACTATATCTTCATAATAAGGAGTAGCGGTGACCCCGCCGCCAAGATATTTATCCATGCGGATAATAAGTTCTATCTGCGGGTATTTGGCAATATCCGAAGCCATTATCAGGCAATCCGCGGAATTCCTTTTTTCCATACCCTGGTCCAGAAAAGGCAGAGGCCTGGCGGCTTCCGTCAAAGGGGAGACAGCGGCAAGACCTATAAGCAGAACCGCGGACAGCAGGACCAGGGCGGGCTGCGCGAGGGGACTGCCGGGGATCAGGATCTTTACCAGTGCCAGCTGGAGCGCGGCTAAAACAATAAGCGCACCGAGTTTGACCTCGGTCCGCTCTATTTTGCGGCGCATTTTTCCGTGTATTATCCAGAGGCGCCGCTCGGGTTCAGGCGTCAGATGCGAAGATACGCTCATTACTGCCTCCTGCTATCGTAACGATCAAAAAGGGGTTAAGGTCCCGGCCCGGAATCCCCGGCTGCTCCGCGAGGTTTGCACTGCCAGGTTTTTATAGGTAAACTATCCGGGTAAAACACATGGAAAACCCGCAAAACAAACAATTGGATGCCTACCGCGACGGAAGCTTCGATTTGGAGACCATCCCGGAACCCCTCCGGGAACTGATTAAAGCGAGGCTGGAAGCGGCAAAAACCAGAACCCAAAATACAGAAGATTCAAAAATAAAGATAGACACAAGCCTGCAATTCCACGGCGGAGAGGGACTGGCTTCTATATTAAAACTGCTGGTCAAGGTCTCTGAAGCTCAAAAAGCCAGGGCACGGCCGGAGCCTTTAGAGCCGCACACAGAGGCTGTAGCCGCAAAGATCCCCGCTGCCCGGGACGAACCGCTGACCGCCGGGCCGGTAAAACCTTCCTCTTCCGGCTGGGCTTTATGGCTGTCCGCTATTCTGCTCGCCGCTTACCATTTCCTGCGTTAGAACGCGCCGGCCCGCCAGCAGACCTTAACAATACTTTTCGGCGACTTTCCTGTAAGCGTCGCGGAAAGGCATGCCTTTTTTCACCAGCTTATAAACCTCTTCGGTAGCGTAGAGTTCGCCTGAAGGCGCGCATTTCTCCGCGTCGAAGCGAAGACCTTCCACTACCACCGACATTATCCCCAGCGAGGCCAGGGCGGCGTCGAGGCAGGCGAACAGCGGGGCTTTTGCCAGCTGTATATCCCGGTTATAACCGGAGATAAGGTTGCCCGCAAGGCTTTTAATCTTGAATTCCTCACCGAGCACAATGTGGTACTTGCCGCGCACCAGCTCGAGCACGTCGGGATTCTTCTTCTGGGGCATTATGGAACTGCCGGTGCAGAAAGCGTCGGGCAGCTTTACAAAGCCGAACTCGGGCATACTGAACATTATAAGGTCGGAGCACATTTTATTCAGGTCGAACATGACCTGGGAGCAGAAATGCGCTATGGTGGCCTCGAACTTGTTCCTGCTCATCTGCGCGTAGACAGGGTTGTCCATCACCCGTGAAAAACCCATAAGCTTAGCGGTGAGCCGTTTGTCTATCCTGAGCACCGGAACCCCGTAGCCCGCCGCCGAACCCAGCGGAGACTGGTCTATAAGCTTAAGCACGAAATCCGCGAAGAGTGCGTTATCCTCCGCCGAGTCCAAAAAGCAGCCCAGCCAGGCCCCTACCGTGGTGGGCATAGCCCGGCGCATATGGGTATAGCCGGTCAGCGGCAGTTTTCCCTGCCTGACCTGCGCAGCTTTAAGTACGGTTTTAAACCGGGCCAGTCGCTGCTTTATCGCCCCCAGGCTTTCTTTCTCATAAAGACGCAGGGCCGTAAGGACCTGGTCGTTGCGGGAGCGGGCCGTATGCACTTTCTTTCCGGCGTCCCCGTATTTTGAGACCAGGCGGTTCTCTATGGCGGTATGGCAGTCTTCTTCCTCTTTCTTTATACGGAAGCCGCCTTTTTTATCCAGGCGGATTATTTCTTCCAGACCCCTGACCAGGCGGGCAAGCTCGCTCTTGCTGAGCAGCCCCATCCGGCACAGCATTTTGGCATGGGCTATGGAAGCGGCGCAGTCGTGCCTGACCAGGCGCCCGTCCAGCAGATAATCGTCTCCCACCGTGAAGGCTTCTATCTCCTTGTTAAGCTGATAGCCTTTATCCCAGAGTTTCATTTTTTGCCGCCGTGTTTTTTCATGATAGCGCTGTGGGCCATCAGCCGGGTGGCGTGAATCTTTATGAAACCCTCGGAGTCCTTCTGATTAAACCCGCCCTCGATGTCCATGCTGGACAGGTCTTTGTTATAGAGCGAGCTGGCGCTTTGGCGGCCGGTCACCATTACATTGCCTTTATAGAGCTTAAGGGTAACGCTGCCGTCGATAGCTTCCTGGCTTTTATTGATAGCGGACATCAGAAAGTCCATCTCGGGGCTGAACCAGAACCCGTTATAAACGAGTTCGGCGAACTTGGGCGAGAGCATATCCCGCAGGCGCATCACTTCCCTGTCCATGGCTATGCCCTCTATATCCTTATGCGCGGCGAACAGGATGGTCCCGCCCGGGGTTTCATAGATGCCGCGGGACTTGATACCCACAAAGCGGTTCTCTACCATGTCTATCCGGCCTATCCCGTTCTTCGCGCCCAGCTCGTTGAGGAAGATAAAGATCTTGAGCGGATCCGTCTCCGACCGCTTTTTAACCAGGTCCGTAACTTTTACGGGGGTGCCGTCTTTGAACTGTATCCTGATGCGCGTAGATTTATCGGGAGCCTTCTCCGGGGAGACGGTCTTGGAAAAGATATCCTCGGTCGGCTCGTGGGCGGGGTCCTCAAGAATGCCGGCCTCATGGCTGATATGAAGCAGATTATCGTCCTCGCTGTAAGGTTTCTTGATAGTAGAGCTTATCTCTATCCCCTTCTCTTTGGCGTAATTTATCAGGTCCGTCCGGCCTTTGAACCTCTCCAGGAAAGAATCCATTTTCCACGGGGCGAGCACCTTTATCTTGGGGTTAAGCGCGTAAAAAGCCAGTTCAAACCTGACCTGGTCGTTACCCTTGCCGGTAGCGCCATGCGAGACATACCCCGCGTTCTCTTTGGCCGCTATCTCTATCTGCCGCTTGGCTATGATGGGCCTCGCGGCCGCCGTGCCGAGCAGATAACGCCCCTCGTAAAGAGCGTTGGCTTTAAAAATAGGATAGATGTAATCCGTAACCAGCTCTTTGCGGAGGTCCTCTATATAAACCTTGGAAGCGCCGACCTTGAGGGCTTTTTGTCTGGCTTTCTTAAAATCCCCGGTCTGGCCGACGTCTGCGATATAGGCTATTACTTCATAGCCTTCTTCTATAAGCCATTTAAGAATTATGGAAGTATCCAGTCCGCCGCTGTAGGCCAGAACCACTTTTTTATTTTCGCTCATCTAAATTCTCCTTGATCTTCTTCAAACCGGTCCGCTGTGTTATTACGGTTCCGGGCCAAGTCCGGGCTAAAATCGCCGTTTATCCGACTGCATGTCGAATACAATAATACAATACTCTTGCGACAGCCTCAAGCGGAGAGAATTACAAAAAACAGACGCAAAAGACCGCCCGGGACGCACAAAAGATATAATATCAGTACTCAGCCAGTTCCGGCCCCGGCGGCCTTAACGATCAATCACTATACTACGGAAACTTCAATGTTCAAACCCAATTCCCTCTCGATAGTCATTAAGCTCGGCGTTCTATTTTTTTCACTGGCCGCCATACTGGCCGGCGGGATAGGTTTCTCAAGCTACAGGATAAGCCGCTCGGCTATTATCAAAACACAGCAGAAAACCCTGGCAAGGGCGGCAGAAATCAGCGGCATAAATACGGGGGTCCTCTCCGGCAGCACGGGTGAAGAAGTAGCCGCCACGCTGACCCGCATAAGGAACGGCATCCTGCTGATTTCCCTGTTCATAGGGGGGATCATCCTTTTTGCGGGATTAACAGCCTCCTATGTACTAATCACTAAACCCATAAGCATCCTGACCAAAACCGTGCTTGAGATTTCAAAAAGCAGGAATTTCGACGCGCGAGTAGCTGCGCCCGGCAATGACGAAATCGGCAGCGTAGCCAACGCTTTCAACTCCGTACTTGCCGAGCTTTCGAAACTGCATAACATACACCTGAGCAAATCCAGGGAAAAGCTGAACTCGGCTGAAGCGCAGCTGCGGCAAGCGCAAAAAATGGAGATAGTCGGCCGCCTGGCCGGCGGCGTAGCGCACGATTTCAACAACCTCCTCACGATCATACTTGCGAACTGCACCTTTTTGCTTAGCGAGATCCCGGAAGGCGATCCGCGGCGCGCTGACGTGTGCGGGATCCGGTCAGCCGGAGAGCGGGCGACAACTCTGACCAGGCAGCTGCTTGCCTTCAGCCGCAAGCAGATCCTTCAGCCAAAGATAATCGACCTGAACTCGAGCGTCGCCGATACGCAGAAGATCATCAAGCGCCTCATCGGCAAAGATATAGAGATAAAGACCGCGCTGGAGCCAGGACTGCCGAGCGTCAAAGCCGACCCTGGCCAGATAGAGCAGATAATAATGAATCTGGCCGTTAACGCGCGCGACGCTATGCCAGCCGGTGGGACGCTTCATTTTAAAACAGCTTCGCTGCAAGTCCTCCCGGGAACAAGCCTGCTGCATACCCCGGTAGACCTGCCTCCCGGCAAGTACGTGACGCTTACAGTCACCGATACTGGAACAGGAATGAGCGAGAGTACCCTGAAGCACCTTTTTGAACCTTTCTTTACCACAAAAGAGGAAGGCAAAGGAACAGGGCTGGGCCTTGCTATGGTCTATGGAATAGTCAAGCAAAGCGGGGGTTTTATCGACGTTAGAAGTACTCTGGGACAAGGAGCCGTTTTTGAGATCTTCCTTCCTGCGGCCGCTGGGCCGGCGCCGGCGGCCGAGAAGATGAAAACCGCCCTGACCGGGACCTCGGCCGCAACCGGCACAATACTTCTGGTAGAAGACGACGAAGACCTTATGCACATGACCGCAAGGATACTTAAGGGGGCGGGCTACTCGGTTATAGCCGCCGCCACGGCGCGCGCCGCTCTTGAGAACATAAACGAGGATTTTAAGCTTCTGCTTACTGACATAACCCTGCCGGATATTTCAGGAGTTGAGCTTGCGAGGCAGGTTCTGAAAGCCAGGCCATGGACACCTGTTATTTTCACCTCCGGCTACTCGGAGAACGAGGATATCCGTAAGATATTATCCAGCCCTGAAAGCAATTTCATCCAAAAGCCTTTCGGCAACGACGCGCTGCTGAAAAAGATAGCGGACGTTCTCGGAAAAACCAGGGCGGCTTAAAACTATTGCCGACAACTTCGATAAACTCAGTTCTGCTCCGGGTATTGAGTATTTATACTGTTTTTATATAGGTAATCATCTTATTGTACAGCCAGGCGAATACCAGCCCGCCAAACAATCCGTCAAAAAAACCCCAGGCCAGACCTATCAGGCTGCCGAGCGGCGACATTGTGTAGCCGCGGTAAATACCGCCGATAAGGGTAGGCTCGTAGCTCACCCCGTCAAACGCCATTACCCACCACGTAAGAAAGAACATTCCCGCCCCCCAGACCGTCCCTGAGGTAAGCGCGAACGCTTTAATATTAAGCTTCATGTAAATTCCCCCTTTAACTGACTGCTCAAAAACTAACTATACAAAAAAAATCCGGCTAACCAGCAAGATCTTTCTCTCACCTAATCCCGGAGAACAAGCCGAACGCTTTAAATATTGCGGGAGATAATCAGTCATGTTATAGAGGAGAGTCCGCCATTAAAAGAATCTTAGAATCAGCGTACGACGGCCGCTAAAACGATAGTCCACACCATGATGAACAAGCCCGCAAAGAACCAGTTTTTTCTCAGCTTCAAAGGTTCCTTCTCCGCCTTTTCCCTGGCTTCGGCCATAACACGCCGGCAAGAACGGCCTGCTCAAGCGCATGCTCAAGGAAATGACCGAGCAGATGCTTGAGGGGGAGCTGACCGGCCACCTCGGCTACGAGAAGCATTCGCCTGAAGGCCACAACAGCGGCAATAGCCGCAACGGGCGCACAGCCAAGACCGTGAACACCGGCTTCGGCGAAGTGTCCCTGGAGACGCCCCGGGACCGGCAGGGGACATTCGAACCGCAGTTGGTAAAAAAGGGCCAGACCGACATTACGGACTTCGACGAGAAGATAATTTCGATGTACGCCAAGGGGATGACCACCCGGGATATCCAGGAGCACGTTAAAGATTTTTATGGCGTGGATATATCGCCGACGTTCGTTTCAAACGTGACGGACAAGGTTATCGACCTGGCGGCGCAGTGGCAGGCGCGGCCGCTGGAGACGGTTTACGCGATAGTGTTCCTGGACGCGATCCATTACAAGGTGCGGCAGGACGGCCATATTGTGTCGAAGGCTGCCTATACCTGCCTCGGCGTAGATACGAACGGGTACAAAGACATTTTAGGCATCTGGATAGGCGAGAAGGAAGGCGCGCATTACTGGCTTGGGGTTTTAAACGAGCTGAAGAACCGCGGCGTTGAGGATATTCTTATCGCGTGCGTGGACGGCCTGAAAGGGTTCCCAGAGGCGATAGCCCAGGTTTATCCCCATGCGGAAACGCAGTTGTGCGTGGTGCACCTTATCCGCAATTCTTTGAAATATGTCGGGAGCCAGTTTCAGAAGGAGTTTTTGCGGGACCTAAAACTGGTCTACAGAGCGCCGAGCCTTAAGAGCGCAGAGTTTGAGCTTGGGAAACTTGCAGAGAAATGGGAGAAGAAATATCCTTTGGCAGTCAAACCCTGGAAAGAAAACTGGATCAATGCCTCGACGTATTTTAAATACCCTGAGCATATCAGGAAGATCATCTACACGACGAACGCAGTAGAGGCGGTTCACCGGCAATTGCGGAAGGTGACCAAAAATCGTTCAATGTTCCCTAACGACGAAGCCTTAGCCAAGATGCTGTTTTTGGCTATCAAAGGGGTCTCACGGAAATGGACCTCGCCGATACACAACTGGGCGTCTACGATTTCGGAACTGGCTATGACGTTCGCGGGAAGGGTCAGGTTAGAGAGGTAATGGTGCCGTTTACACAGAGCTTTTTACACACCCGATCCGTTATTTAACATAAAACAAATCGATCAAATCCTCTAAAATCCTGCCGATATCCGTAGGCTCCTGATTATCATCAAGCCCATTTTCCATAAACAAATCCATTGCTATTTCACGCACCTCGTCCATTTCACATTCTGACAACGAGATGATAGTAAAATCTTTTTTCTTAGAAATAAAGTCCTGACATAATCGATCACGAAGATATTTCGGGAATTTACTCTCCCCCATAATATAACTGGCATGTGGACCTTGTATTTTTACATTCATATCTTTTTCAAGAATAACGATTGACGCGAACTCGTCCGCCAAACCGTAATGACTTGTCCTGTTTCAGGATTGATTATGATTACTGCAGTTTTCCCAACTATTTTCTGCTCTGGGCGCCCCGCCTTAGTCAGTATTGGACCGACTTTCAGCGGAGAACGCAAGGTGTCGAGTATGGATTGCGGAGATATTCCCCGCTCGATGACACGCTCAATAGCATGTTTTGTAAAACCGAGCTTAAAGCCTTTCCCCAATCCTGTTACGCCAGGAAATGCTGCTCCAGCAATATCCAATCCTAAAGCGACAACTCTAATTGTTAAGGACTTGTTATTGCCACATTTTATGCTTTTGGAAATATCCTGAATATCTTCAGATATAAAGTAGACGTCTAGAAGCGTATCAACAAATAGTCCTGTTGGATCTTGATTTACGATAGGCCGGATTCAACCGCGAAGTGCAACACCTTGCTTAAAAACTTCGGCCGGCGTTCTGTAGTTCAGACATTTGCGCGGTCGTGTGTTTAGCAGATATTCTACACGTTTTACTTGTTTCTTGGTGACAGTAGCGAAGTCCGTGCCTTTCGGAAAAAAGATTCGAACCAGGCCGATAGCGTTCTCCACGGATCCCTTTTCCCAGCTGTGGTACGGGGCGCAGA
>MNUR01000110.1 GCA_001871115.1 Elusimicrobia bacterium CG1_02_56_21
TTTGGTCACGAATACGCTCCCTGCGCACAGATTTAGCCTTTCGTTTTTCCGCCCGCTGCTGGGCCTTGTGAGGCAGATAGACTTTGTAAACCGGTGCGCCGTTACGCCTGATTTCTCTTGAAACTGTGCCGACATCACGACCGATAGCTTTAGCGATATTATGCCGGGAATGACCTTTAGCAAGCAGAACAGCAATCTGGTCCCTCTCCTGGCAGGTGAGGTGTTTGTAGGTTTTTCCCATAGCACTTAGAGTACAGCTTTTGCTCTAAGTGTTGCACTTCACTATTGAACTCGGGACTCTGAAGTTCGCTGACGAAGAAATCGCCGCTCTCAAGAAAGAGAACCGCTTTCTCAGGCCCCGCGTGCTGGAGTCGGCGCAGGAGCCGGTCTCCGTCATAGACGGCAGGAAGGTCGTGAACCTCACCTCCAATAATTACCTGGCCCTCGCCAATAACCCGAAGGTCAAGAAAGCCGCCATCGAAGCCATAGAAAAATACGGGGTGGGCTCCGCCGCCGTGCGCACGATCATCGGCACCATGACCCTCCACCGCGAACTCGAGACCAAGTTCTCCGCTTTCAAGCACGCCGAGGCTTCCATACTCTTCCAGTCCGGCTTTACCTCCAACGTCGCGGTCTGCCAGTCGCTGATGTCGAGCGAGCAGGACCTGCTGATCTCGGACGAGCTCAACCACGCCTCGATCATAGACGGGGCGCGCCTGGCGAAAGCCCCGCGCAGGATCTACCGCCACAAGGATATCAAGCATCTCACCGAGATCCTGGAAACCCCGGAAGCCAGGGCGGCCCGCCGCAAGATGGTGGTGACCGACGGCGTCTTCTCCATGGACGGGGATATCGCCAACCTCGACGAGGTGGTAGCGGTCGCGCACAAGTACGGCGCTTTCGTGATGGTGGACGACGCGCACGCCAGCGGCGTGATCGGCAAAGAGGGGCGCGGGACCGTGAGCCACTACGGGCTGGACGGCCAGGTGGAGATACAGATCGGCACGCTTTCCAAGGCCTTCGCCTCCGTCGGCGGCTACGCCGCCACCACGGTTAGCCTGCGCGACTATATGGGCTCCGTGGCCAGGCCCTTCCTGTTCTCCAGCTCCCAGCCCCCGTCGGTGGCGGCCACCTCCCTGGCGGTCCTGGATATCCTGCTGACCGAGCCGCGGCATTTGAAGAACCTCTGGGACAATACCGCCTTCCTGAAAGAGGAACTTAAGAAAGCCGGCTTCGACACGGGCGCCTCGGTAACGCCCATCACGCCCATCATGACGGCGAAAGCCGTGGAATTCTCGACCAGGCTGTTTGACGAGGGGGTCTTCGCCCTCGCCCTGGGCTTCCCCACCGTCCCCAAAGGCCGTGAGCGGCTGCGCACGATAGTCACCGCGGGCCACACGGTCAAGGACCTGGAATTCGCGGTGGAGAAGTTCAAGAAAGTGGGGAAAGAACTGAACATAATCTGAGGAAAAAGAGAAGCGCGCCGGACTGGAAGCGGGGAAATAGTACGGGGATCACTCAGCGCTCCCGGCATTCCCGGTCTCCGGTGAAAGCACGGCGCTGACCAGACCCAGCAAATAGTCGGTTTTAAACGGCTTTGGAAGGCATTCAAGTATGGCAAGCTCTTTCGCCTTGCCGGCGGCGCTTTCAGGCGTGAGCGTTGCGGAAACCAGTAGGCATTTGTCGCCGGAACCGTTTTCCCTGAACAATTTTATCAGTTCGGTACCGTAGCCGTCCGGGAACATCAGGTCGGTTATCAGGAAATCATAGGTCCCGGCGCTTAAAAGCGCGGAAGCTTCCCTGATACTTTCGGCGAAAGTCAGACAATACCTTCCGTCCGATAAAATGCGATTATAGAGAGTGCGCATCACGTCACTGTCATCGGCTATAAGTATCTGCGGTTTCATGATTTTCCACCTTGATTAAAGTATATGACGCCGGGCTGACTTTTGCATTACACGAACCTGACTTTTTCTTAATCTTCCCCGCCCCCGGGGCGGAAAAGCCGCACGGATTTTGATAGGATATAGCTGGGAACAAGGCAAAGGAGACCGCATGAGGGCGCTGGTAATAGAAGACGAAAAAAAGCTATCCGACTTCATTAAAAAGGGCCTCACCCAGGAGGGGCTTTCGGTGGACACCGCCTACACCGCCCGGGAAGCGGCCAAACAGAGCCTGAACGGGGTTTACGACATCATTCTTCTGGACGTGAACCTTCCGGACCGGGACGGTTTTTCCGTGTTAAAAGCGCTGCGCGAGGAAGGCGACACGACACCGGTAATCATGCTGACGGCTCGCGGCTCGGTGGACGATAAGGTCCGCGGGCTGGAAGCCGGCGCGAACGACTACCTGACCAAGCCTTTCGCCTTCAGGGAACTGATCGCAAGGGTCCGGGTGCTGCTCCGCGCCCCGCAGGCTCCCACTGACGTCCTTACCGCCGGGAACCTGGTCTTCGACGTGCGCGCCCGCAAGGTGACGCGCGGCACGAAGCCAGTGGCGCTTACCAACAAGGAACTCGCCCTTCTCGAGGTGCTTATGCGCTCCGCCGGCAGGCCGGTAAGCCGGGTAGTTCTGTGGGAACACGCCTGGGAAGGCTCTTTCGAGGTGGACTCTAATGTCCTGGACGTGCATGTCAGCCGGCTGAGGCGGAAAATAGCCGCCGGCGGCAAGGAAGAACTGATACAGACGGTTCACGGCATAGGCTACAAGATCGAAGCCGGCCCGGGCGGAAAATGACGCTGCGCAGACGCCTCGCCCTCCTTTACATAACCTCTACGGCTGTCCTTTTCCTGGTCGCCGCCCTGACCGCCGGATTCTCTTACAGGCGGGGCCTGATCGCCCAAGCGGATAAAAGGCTGATGTCAGCCGCCGACGAGGTTTCAGAACTGCTGGAGGGCGGCGGCCGCCTCCGTCTCGACCTGCTGCGCCCCGCGCTGGACGCCTTCTCCGACGCGGCCGGCGGGCTGTACCTGGATATATACGACTCCGCAAAAAATACCCTGTACAGTTCCGATCCCGGGCTGCCCCGCCCCCCGAGAACGGCCTTGCAGGGAGCCGTTCCCAGAAAACGCGTGCAATTCAGGAATTATTCCGTTTCGGGCGGCGCGGAACTGAGAACCGCCGCGCTTTTCCTTCCGGCTGTTTCCGGCGGGATATGGCTGGAACTGAGCCTTCCCATCCAGACCCCCCTGAACGACCTGCCTGGCTTTACCGTCCCCAATATCGCCCTGTTTTCACTAGCCCTCCTGTCGCTGATGGGCTGGGCAGGCTGGGTCATAGCGGGACGCGCCCTGGCCCCTATAGGGCGCATAGTCGCTGTGGCAGAAACGGTCAGCGGGGGCGCGCTGAGCGAGCGCATCCCAAGTCTGCCAGGGGAAGGCGAGCTTGGCCGCCTGATAGACGTCCTGAACGGGATGCTGGCCGCCATAGAGGATTATTCCGTTAAAATGCGCCAGTTCGCCTCCAATGTCAGCCACCAGCTAAGAACTCCGATAACTATAATGCGCGGCGAAACGGAGGTACTCCTCCTCGGCAAGCCGGGAGCTGGAGAGATGAAAAAAGTTTTGGAAAGCAACCTGGCGGAACTGGAAACGATGACGGTAGTCATCGAGGACATACTTTCCTATTCCCGCATGGATACCGAAAAGACCGCGCCGCCCGGGCTGGAGGACCTGTCCATTTTTATAAGCCGGGTAGCGAAAAAAGCGGCGGTCCTGGCGGGGCCTAAATCGCAGAAGATAGAGACGGAACCGCTCAAGGTTTACGCCCTGATACAGCCGGGAAAACTGGAGCAGGCCCTGCTTAACGTAATAGACAACGCCGTAAAGAACATCCAGGAGGGCGGAACGATAACGCTGCGCACCGGCGAAGCCGGAGGGAAAGCGGTGATCACGGTGGAGGACAACGGTCCCGGGATACGGAGCGAAGACCTGCCGCGCCTTTTTGAGCGCGGCTATTCAAATTCCGGCTCGGGGCTGGGCCTGGGGCTGGCCAGGGCCCTGGTGGAAAGTTTCTCGGGGAAGATAGAGGTTTCCTCCGCCCCCGGGCGCGGCCTGACGGTGAGGATATCGCTTCCGCCCGCGCCCGCCGCAAAACTCTGACTAAAAACGCCCCTCTACCCCGACGGAATAGGTCCTGTCGGAATAGCTCTTTATCGCCACGTTGGAATGATTGCTGGAAAGCGCCAGCGAGCCCGTAGCGTACAGTCCCCCGAAGACCTTAAAGGTCGGCCTTATAACCAAAGTGTCTGTCCGGTCCTCCCTCTTCTTAAGGAACCTGGTATCCAGGTTCGAATAGAACTTCTCCCTGTGAAAGAAAGCGAGGGAGAGCTTGAAGTCCGGCGTCCAGCGGCTTACCAGTCCCAGCCCTGCCGATCTGGCCTGATAGGAATAATTAGGTCCCGCGGCTTTATGGGACAGCAGGCGGAAGCTGGCAAAGGCCAGGTGACGCTTATAAAAGCGCTTATTTGCGGAGATATACACGGCGCCGGAATCGGCGTCCTTGGCGTGGTTTATGACCACGTTCTCACGGCTGTATTCATAACCGCCCTTTAAATGCAGCTTCGAGGGGCCGTACCAGACAAGCCCCGCGCCGGCGTCCTGCCCTTTGGAGATGATGCTTTTTTTATCGCCGACCCAGCCCAGGTTCCCGCTCAGGGCCAGGCCCAGGTGACGGCTTAATTTAGGCGCCAGGCCGGCGGCCAGGGAATGGGAATGGGAGCTGAACGTCTTGTGCTTGCGGTAATCGGTGGAGTCATACTCATAACCCAGTTCTAGCCCCGCTTTTTCCGCGTATGCCGGGGCGTAGGACAGGCTCGCCCCGAAATTGACCGCGTTATCCTTTATTTTGGCGTTGCTGTTCGTATTTGAGTTGGTCAGCAGGTGGGAGATGTTATTATCCGACATCATGCCGGCTGAAACCGCGGCGTCCCACTGCTTTGTTTCTTTTTTCGGCTTCGGGAGCGCGCGGTACGCGGACTCGCTTTTGGGAGGTTTTTTCTCGGAACGCACGTCCTGGGCGCCCGCGTGGACCGACGACATCAGAAGAACGACAGAGAGCACAGTTAGAAGTTTCATAAGTCCTCCTCACACCGCGAACCACCGCGCTTTTATTTCCGTGAGCCTTTCTTCACCTCCGGATGAACGCTTATTTTAAGCGACCGGCGGGCCTCGTCCACCCGGATCTTTACGTAGGCCACTTTCAGCCCCAGCATACCGCTGAGGGTGCCCCAGCCATACCCCTTCCTGTTCTCTTGCAAAAGCGAAGCAATATCCTTCCTGGACATTTCCGCGATCACGAGTATTTTCACTATCTCCCCGTACCCATAGCCATGGACGCGAAGCGACTCTATTTCAGGGACCGTGCGGTTGAAATAAAAACCTATCGCTTCCGCCCTGGAGGGGGGCGGCGCGGCCTTCTCCGCCGCGG
>MNUR01000010.1 GCA_001871115.1 Elusimicrobia bacterium CG1_02_56_21
ACCCAGACCTTCGCCGGCAAGTCATACACCATCAGTTACACTTTCGACGCCGTGGGAAACCGCACTTCCATGACCACGCCGTGGGGAAAGTATGCCTACACCTACGATGCACTGAACAGGCAGACTGGCATAGTGAACCCGCAGGGCATAACCGTCAACTTTTCCTACGACGCAGTCGGCAGGCGGACGAAGAAGGTAATTTTCAAGAACGCCCCGGAGATCCTGGCCGAGACCAGTTATACCTACGACGCAGCGGGACAGTTGCTCAATATAACCAATAAGGCCGGGGGCAAGGTTGTGGACTTTGCTAGCTACGAATATGACGCGGCCGGCAACCGCGTTAAGAAGGAGGACCGGGACGGAACGATCAAGTACAGATACGACGCCTCCAACCGGCTGATAACGGCCGAGCCTGTTCCCATGAACATGGCCGAGGCCGAGGTTTTCATCTACGACCGCAACGGCAACCGCCGCTACGACCGCGGCGCCTGGGACTACAAATACGACGCGGCCAATCATCTCTTGGAGAACTCCACCTACACCTACACCCACGACCTCAACGGCAACCTGACCGGCCGTGCCGACAAACGTGACAATAGCGCAATCGCCTACGTCTATAACACGGAGCAGCAACTTTCCGAGATCACAACCCCGGAACATAAGGTCCACTATCGGTACGACCCCTTAGGCCGCCGCATCGAGAAGGTCGTGGACGGCGCCATCCAGCGCTACGTCTATGACAACGATGATATAATAGCCTTACTCGACGGCCGCAATATGCCGACGGAAGTCTTCACCCACGGTCCCGGCATAGACGAGCCTTTGATAATGGCGAAGAGTGGCGGGGCAAAATATTTATACCATGCCGACGGACTGGGCTCCATAACCGCAATAACGGCCGCCAGTAGCCAAATCGTTGAAACCTACAGCTATAAAGCCTACGGCGAGCCGACGACAAGAGACCGCACAGGGGCAATCCTCTCACTGTCTTCCATTGCTAATCCCTATGCCTTCACGGCCAGGGAACTTGATGTCGACTCGGGTCAATATTATTATCGAGCAAGGTATTATGATTGGCGTCGAGGCGCTTTTACACAAGAGGATGTGGCCGGCTTTATTGGGACAACCAATTTATATGCATATGTCCATGATAATCCTGTAATATTCTCTGATCCTTCCGGGAATTATGCGTGGATAGTTGCGGCTGGTGCGGGTGCTGCTGCCGGATTCGCAGGGGATGTGATTTCGCAGTTTGTTAATAATAGAGACATGGCCAATATCGACTATGGGCATGCTGGTGTTTCGGCAATTACTGGCGCTATAGGTGGTGCGATGCTCACTTTGCCTGGCGCCGGAAATTATGGCGCAGCACTGCTCATCGGTGCTGTTACTGGTGGGGGTAGTTATCTTTTAACGACCGCTCCTGCGGATTATTCCGCAGGAGGGTACTTGCTGAACAGCCTTGGTGGGGCTGTCGGAGGAATGTTGGGTGGTCCGATTAAACCTTATGCTAATTTTCCTATGTCCCCTTTCATCACAGCGGATAGGGTAGTTTCGAACATGATAAGTAAAGAAGTGCTCGGAATAAGTCTTGGCTCGAACATGCTGGGTTCTTTGTATTCAGAGTCTATGTCCAAGGAAGCGAGAACTTCCTGTGTGCGCTAATATGGATGACATTTTAATTCGACTGGCTCTATGGATTCTGACCTGTATTGTTTTGCCTGCATTGTTGGCATTGCTTTTGAAGGTTCGTATTATTTCTATCATTAACCTAATTGTTTCATATGTTTTCCCTGGTTTTCTAGTTGCGTTAGCGATATGGATATCCCCCAATCTACGGCCGCACGAAAAAATTATTCTTTTAAGCCCAACCCTTCTAAGTTGTCTTTTGATGGTTATGCGGGCTATTTGTGCCGAGGCTTTTGGCAAGGATGCTGTTGAGTGGCTACATGAGAAAATATGTTGTGACCATGTTTGCGTTGTCGCACTTCTCTTGTATGTTGTTTTTATAGTGGTATCTATTCATCCAACGTTAAATTACCTGTGTGCAGAGAAGCCGCGATTTCTGTTTAGATTTGTGGCACTATTGGTAGTATGGGGTATAAACTCATTTCTGGGTTTTGTATTGTATACTCGGTGCGTTGGGCGCCCCGGAGTTCCAACTGGCAGTAGGACACGGTAAATGCACATATCCGGTCTATGCTTTATCTGGTGTAATCGATGAAATCTCCGATAAACGAGAGCGAGGCTATAGAAGCACATAAAATGGGTGGGACGGAGGCTGAGGTCAGGGCATATGGGTGGGAATTAACCGCTGGATATATAAAAACAGATTCTGACGATATTCTGTCTGTCCTGGAGCAGTATCAAAAGAATTACAGTCTGCTCTCTCCAGAGTTGAAGAAGAAGTACTCAAGATGTCCAGGGTGTCACGTCCCACCTAATTGAGGCCGCCCCAGTCCCATGTAACCGAGGCCGCTTTTCCGAATCTGTTTTACTCTAGCATTTTCTTATTTCCGCCTTTGCAACTTTGCCTCGCTTTCTGCGGGCCTCCGTCCAGGACTCCTTTCTTGTTTTGTTGCCCGCTGTTTCGGCGGCACAGGATCCAGACGCAGGTCCGGTAAAACTATCCGGTCCTTCAGTCTGTAGCTCTTGCCCTCAAAGACCACAACCTTGGCCGCCTCGAACATCCGGTCTATCGCGGCGTTGGCTAGTACGGGGTCAGCAAACACCTCACCCCATTCGCTTATGTCCCGGTTGGACGTCAGGATCATCGCCGAATTATGTTTACGCCGGTCCAGCAAGTCGAAGACCTCCTCCGACACCTCCCGCTTCATCGACACCACGCCCCAGTCGTCTATTATCCATAACTGCGCCGACAGGATGCGCCGGAATAAACTGGCCAGGCTGCCCCGGGCCCGCGCTAACTCTATTTCGGCTATCAGCTTCTTAACGCTCGCGCAGTAAACACGCAACCCTTCCGTAGCCGCCTTCAGGCCCAGCCCCAGCGCCAGGTGCGTCTTCCCGGTGCCCGTCTGCCCAAGAAACAGCGCTATACCGCGCCGCTTGATGAACTCCAGGTCGGATAGTTCCTCGATCGCCGCCTTGTCCAGTTTGCGGTTGAAGCCCCAGTCAAAACCCTCCAGGGCCTTCACCTCGGGGAACTCCGCGTTCTCGATGCGGCGCGCTATCGCGCGTTCCCGCCGGGCGTCCAACTCCCGTTCCAGCAGCTCCGCCAGCCAGCTCAAGTCCATCGCGCTGCCGTGCTCCGCCAGTACCTCTTCCACTTCCTTCGCCGCCGCCGATAGATGCAGCGACTTCAACTGCGTTTTTATCGTTTCTACTTTCATGCGTGTCCTTCCTCCTTGTGCTGCCATATGCCGGGCAGCAGATCTTTGTACTCGGCCATGCTCCGCGCGTATTTATGGCCGCCGCCGGGTGCCGGTATCGCCGGCAGTGCTGCGCTCTGTGCCGCCGCGAACTTCGCGTTCTCCAGGAAGCGCACCACCACCCGGTAGCTTGTGCTGCCCAGCGCCAGCGCCAACCCGCAGGCCTGGTCTATTTCGGCGGCCTTATGCTTCTTGTCCAGGCTCAGCACGCCCCACACCTTGCGCGTGTCCACGAAGCCCTGCCCCTGCTTTAAAACTTCCTCCACCCATTTGCTGACGTTAGGGCCCAGCCGGCCAGCGCGCTCCACGTAAAAGCCGCTGTCGCCCAGGTTCTGCTCCCAGGGTTTAAGATGGTGCTGCTTCGCCACTTTCATCTGCCGCGGGTCACGGCTGCGCTCATACACCTCCAGCAACTGCGACTCCCGGTATATGGTCACCTGTTTGCTGTCGGCTATTATCGTTACCAGCTTGCCCGTCAGCCCCGCGCCCACCGCGTAATACCGGTTATCGAAGCGCACATAGCCGTCACGCCGCACCAGACCCTCGCTGTACTGCTCCATGGCGTATTCAAGCGCCGGCAATCGCTTCATGGCGGTTTTCTCTTCGGCCGCCCAGACCTCGGCCGGCCGCCGCCGCGTTGTCCCGTGCGGCTTGTCGTTGGCCAAACCCACCTTGCCGCGAAGGTAGGCCTCTTCCGCCTCTATGCTTTCCCAGGCGCCGTCGCGCGCCTGCCGCAGCCGCCGCATATACGGTACCTGCTTCTCCACGTGCCCCTTCATCTGCGGCTCCCGCGGCGGCAGGCACTCCCAGAAAAATCCGTAATGCCCCGCGAAACGCTCCGCCACGGGGTTCAGCAGCGGCTCGTAAAGACTGGCGTTCAACGCTATACACTTCGGATTATCTATCGTGATCTTGCGCGGCACCCCGCCCAGCTCCCGGAACATGCTCTCTACCGCGCGCAGTGTGGTTTCCACGTCCATCCGCCACACCAGGCGCACCAACCGCAGCCGCGAATAGCCCATCACCCCGATAAAGGCCCACGCTATGCGCTTGCGGCCGCTTTCCGGGTCTACAACATGGCACATCTTGCCCCAGTCCAGAATCAGCGCCTCCCCGGGGTCATGCGCTATTTCAGGGATTACCCGCCCCTCGCCTTCTACGCCGGTTATGCCGCTGCGCGCCAGGTAACGGTAAAAACTCGACCGGCTTACCTCGGCCAGCACTTCTTTGGGCAACTCCTCGTAAATCGTTATCGGGTCCCACTCGGCCTGTATACGACCTTCTATCCAACTGCGGATGGATTCAAGTTTCTGGTGCTCAGCCGATTGCCGCCCGGCGCGCCGGTCTGCCTCATCAGGGAATATGGCCGCGGGATAAGCTGGCAGGGCGGCAGGGCCGGCACCACGCCCTTCCGGGGGCACATAGCCGCAGGCTTTGGCTTTCTCGCGCAGCTTCTTTATCCGGCCCTTGCCGACTTTAAGGCTCGCGACGATATCCATTACGGATGCGCCGTTCATCAACAGTTCCACTATTTTCCTGTCCATCAGCCGCCTCCTGGTTGTAAGCGTCATGCTATCCTCCTGTAGTCTTTATGGAGGATAGTCTAACGCTTTCAGACAGGGGTCCGGTTATCTGGGAACGGGACCCCGTTTTATGGATTCGGTTTGGTGGGATTACATCCGGTTAAACCGGCCTCCGTTTGCTGGGAATGACCCCGGCAAGACCGGCCTCGGTTAACTGGGAATGGAAGCCGCTAATGCGGCCTCGATTAGGTGGGAATTACTGCCTGTTTTACGGCCTCGGGTAGCTGGGACGGAACAATTTCCAAATATTCTACCACAATT
>MNUR01000095.1 GCA_001871115.1 Elusimicrobia bacterium CG1_02_56_21
CAGGCCTTGCTGGCGCTGGATAATCCCGGGCAGTATCTGCGGGAGGGCGTTACGCTGGAGGACCTGAAGATGATAGCGGACGCACATAGCCACAACGGGTTTGCGCGGCTTATGCAGGTGGCGAAGGACAGGCTGTTCAAAAAAGTGCTGCCTACGGGTACTGCGGCGATACGAAAAGGAGGCCTGGCTAAAGAATTACGACGGAGTCACGCCGGGTGATTTCATGCTCATTCTTGGATTAGAAAATGCTCCTTACAGCTCAATTACGTCGTATAAACCGGGGCCGTAGGAAACAAGCTGCACCTTGGGATAAGGGTATACGGCGCAGACTTTCTCCAGCGTGGCCATGAATTTTTTCGCCTCGCCGCTGAAGCCCTTTACGCCGCGGGAGACGTCCGCCCCCCCCAGCAGGTCGATATGGGTTATCGCCAGCCTGGTGGCCGAATTGATACTGACGGTCTGGCGCGCCACGTCCATCTCGAACTCCCCTACCCGGCGCAGGCGGCCGCTGACGCTGCCCACCTCGCGCCCCGCGGTGTGGTATTTCGCAAGCTTCTTCTTATCCTTAAATTCTTTGGAGACCATCCCCGGCCCCACGCGGGTGACATAGGGTTTGAACACGGCGTAGATCTCACCGGCGTATTTAGGGCCGAGGCCGGCCTCGCCCATAAAGGTGGACGCCGTGGTATCGCGCGAGGTTACAAAAGGATATTCCCCGTGCAGGTTGGAAAGCTTCATGCCCTGCGTCCCCTCAAGCAGCATGCGCGAGCCTTTGGCCAGGGCCTTATTAAGCAGCTCGGGGACGTCCTTGACGTATTTCTTCAGGCGCGGCTCGTCTTTTGCGAAGCGGAGCCTCTTGCGGTCCACCCTGTCGCGCACCGCGGCGCCCAGTCCCGTCCCCACACTCCCTATCTTGCCCATCATCCGGGCGTCCCCGCGCTCGGCCGCGGTATGGCGCGGCTCCACGATCACGGCGTGGGGGTCTATTATAAGCCTGTTTTCCGCCCCGGTCATTTTTATTTCTTTTTCAAGCCAGTCGGTTATTATGTAAGTTCCGGCTCCCAGCACCAGCTTGGTTCGCTTGCACACAAAAGCCCCCGGCATGGTTTTAAGGGTATAGATCTTATCGTTAAAAAATATGGTGTGCCCGGCATTGGGTCCGCCTACCCTGATAGAATAATCGTAGCTGTTCTTTACCGCCAGGAAAGCCGCGATCTTGCCTTTCCCCTCGTCACCCGCCTGGCCGCCAACAACAATATCAACAGGCATATTTGCTCCTTATTTTTGCTTCGCTAGTTTTTCCGAAAGCCCCGTATAGTTAAGGGGCGAAAGCCGCCTCAGTTCCGCCTTTATCGCCGGCTTGAGTTTAAGCCCCTCTATAAAGCCAAGCAGGCCGGCTGCGGTAATTTCCCGGCCCCTGGTGAACCGGCTTAGAAGCTCGTAAGGGCCCGTTTCCCCCTCCCGCCTTAAGATGGTCTGTATCCCCTCAGCCAGAACTTCAGGATGCCGCTCCAGCTCCTCACGGGCGGCCCCCTGGTCTACGGCCGCGCGGGCGAGGCCGGTCAGCACGGACTTATAGGCCGCCAGGCCGTGCCCGAGGGCCACGCCGAAATTACGCTCCACGGTAGAGTCCGAAAGGTCCCGCTGGAGCCTGGAAACGGGAAGCTTGGAAGAGAAGAATCCGAGCAGCGCGTTTGCCAGGCCCAGGTTGCCTTCGGCGTTCTCAAAATGTATCGGGTTCACTTTCTGCGGCATGGTCGAGGACCCGACCTCGCCCGCGACCGCCTTCTGCTTAACCAGCCCGGCCGAGATATAGCGCCACATGTCCTGGCAGAAAGCCAGGAGTATGGTATTGGTCCTGCGGAGATTATCGAACAGCTCGGCGTAGCTGTCATGCGGCTCTATCTGGTTCGTAAAAGGATTGTATTCCAGGGAGGGGCCGCTGCCGGAATTAAAGCTTTCAACGAATTCCTTTGAAAACCGGGGCCAGTCGGCGCGCGGAAAAGCCGCGGTGTGAGCATTATAATTTCCGGAGGCGCCGTTAAGTTTGGCGCAGATGCGCGTATTCCTGAGCTGGCGGACCTGGCGGTCCAGGCGCGCGTGAAAAACGCGAAACTCCTTGCCGAAAGTGGTAGGGACCGCCGGCTGGCCGTGAGTACGCGCCAGCAGCGGGGCCGAGGCGTGCCTTACGGCCAGGGCGCGGAGGGACGCGAGTATCTCTTTGAGCGCGGGAATTATTTCGGAGCTGAGGCAGTTCCTGAGCATCAGTGCGTAGGAAATATTGTTCACGTCCTCGGAGGTAAGGGCGAAATGGACGAACTCGGTTATATCCCGCAGGGAGCTGCGGCGCATTTTCACTTTAAGGAAGTACTCTACCGCTTTCACGTCGTGTTTGGTGGGCGGGACGCGGCCGGAACCTGTTTCCTCTATCGCTACTATCTCCCGCACGTCGCGGTCGGAAAGGACGGAAAGTTTTTCCAGGAAAGCTTTCTCGGAAGGTTTAAGCCGCCTGACGTTGACCCCGGGGGTAGAGCAGAGTTTCTGAAGGTAGCGGCATTCCACCAGCGCGCGGCTGCGGGCAAGCGCGCCTTCGCCGAAGGCGGAGCCCAGGCTGCCCAGCTTGCCGGCATATCTCCCGTCCAGGGGGCTGACCGCGTTTATATTACGCTGAACCGGCATATGTTCGCCTCCCAAAAAATACCCGCAGCCGCGTTCGCAAGAAACGCCCGGTACAGGGTCTTGCAACTAATTTTAACACAAAAAAGCTAGCTATGTAAATCCGCAGTTTCGTCGGTGTTTTGTCAGCGGTTATACCCGGAGAACGCGCTTTCCGGGACGCAAGTTTTGCTACAATATCTCCATGGAAATCACCGCCGAAACCGCCGCCATTCTCCTGGAATCCATAGAACAGACTTCAGAGACTTTCCTTATTACGGACCAGGAAGGGTCCGTAATTTACGTAAATCCCGCTTTTGAAAAGGTCACCGGGTACTCCAGCGCGGAAATTCTCGGCAAAACCCCGAAGATACTAAAGAGCGGTGAGCACCCCCTTGAGTTTTACAAGGAGATGTGGGAGACTATCCTGGCCGGCAGGAAATGGAGCGGCCGCATTACAAACCGCCGCAAAAACGGGACACTTTACACCGATGCGGTTCGGATCAGCCCGGTTTTAGGCCACGACGGGAAGCCACGGTATTTCCTTGTGCTGCGCCACGATATAGCCCGCGAACTCCAGCTTGAGGCCCAGTTAAACCAGAGCCAGAAGATGGAATCCCTCGGCCAGCTCGCCAGCCATATTTCCCACGATTTCAACAATTTGCTCACCATCATTATCGGCTCCATGGAACTTATAGAGGAGGACCTCAAGCCGGGCTCGGTGGGCGCCAGGCTGACCTCCGAAATACTCAGGTCCTCAAAAGAATCAGCCAGCCTTATTAAGCAGCTGATGGTATTCGCCAGGAAGCATGAAAATAACCCGGTAAAAACAACCCTCAATGATCCTTTGTCCGAATTGAAAATATTACTGGACGGCCTGCTGGGGAAAAACGTCTCGGTTACGTATTCCCTCGACGAGAGACTTTACCTGGCAAACATCGAGCCGGAACACTTCAAGCAGGCGGTAATGAATTTGGTTATTAACGCCAAAGACGCTGTAAACGACAGCGGCGGCATAATGATAAAAACCTATAATGCCGGGCCAGCCGGACTTCCCCCTTCTCTTCCGGAAGGAACCTACGCCGTCTTTGAGATTTCAGATACCGGGCCGGGGATCCCTAAAGAAGTGCTGCCTAGCATCTTCGACCCGTTCTTCACAACCAAGCCTAAAGGAAAGGGGACCGGCCTCGGTCTTTCTACTGTCTACGGAATAGTAACCCAGAACAAGGGCCATATTTTCGCCTCCAACCGGCCGGACGGCGGCGCCATATTCACTGTTTATTTCCCCGCGGTTAAATAATTGGACCTAAATTTGGCAATTAGGACTGGTATATTCAAAACCGGTTGATGCATTCTGACCTTCCACGAAACATCCGGAAACCTCTATGTCTTAGGTAGTACCGGTAATTTAACGCAACACTTTGATACCCTAAAGGGGTCATCAAAGGGAGCGTTAAACAATGAAAGTTCCAAGTTATCAGCGTCTTGGATTGGCCGAGAGAGAAGAAATCAGCAGGTTCCTAGCGGCTGGTTGCGGGATACGCAGCATAGCCCGCATATTGAATCGCAATCCCGGAACCATAAGTCGTGAGGTAAACCGGGCCGGGACAAATCGTTATTCATACCGGGCAATGCGTTCAGAGAAGAGAGCCAGGCGTAATGCGGCGAAACGTCGCGGTGGAAAAATGAAGTTAGGCGCCCACAGCAAGCTGTGGGCCTATGTATGCGAGAAGTTGTTGATCCGCTGGTCGCCGGAGCAGATTGCCAGCCGGATTATAAAAGACTATCCTGATAACACGGCCATGAGGATATCACCTGAAGCGATATACGGATATTTGCAAGTTCTGCCCCGCGGCGAATTAAAGAAGGAGCTGTTGCGGGCACTTCGGCAAGGCCGCAAGCGGCGCAGGAAACGCGGTCAGCCGGTTGGAGAGGTCCGGCGTGATATGAAGGCGATGGTCGGGATAGATGAGCGCCCTGCAGAAGTTGAAACAAGGCTTACGCCGGGCCACTGGGAAGGCGACTTGCTTATAGGGAAGAACCGGCAGTCAGCCCTCGGCAGCTTGGTTGAGCGGAAGACCAGATTCCTTCTTTTAGTACCGGTGAAGAGCAAGCGGTCAGAAGAGGTACGCAAGGCTTTCGGGCGGGCGATAAAGACTTATCCGGCCGGGCTTAAGCGCACACTGACCTATGACCAGGGCAGGGAAATGGCAGAGCACGTGAAGTTTACGCGGCAGACAAAAATGCAGGTCTATTTTGCGCATCCGGCCAGCCCTTGGGAGCGCGGCACTAATGAAAACACCAACGGGCTTGTGAGGCAGTATTTTCCAAAGGGGACAGATTTCAGCAAGGTGCCGACAGCAGAGATTCGGCGGGTGCAAGATCAGATAAACGGGCGACCGCGGAAGTGTCTGGAATTTATGACGCCGGCGGAAGTCTTTCAGCAACAAGTGTTGCGTTAAAAACCAGAGACCAAGCTAATTGTTAATCTCCCCAGATACGCCGCCAGTGTCGCAAAAGTAGCACTTTACGTCACCGGGGGAGGGTAGGGTTGGGGCAACTAGGAGAAGTTTACAATATCCCCCCCTATGGGCCCTTGACTAGCAGCCCTCCAA
>MNUR01000021.1 GCA_001871115.1 Elusimicrobia bacterium CG1_02_56_21
GGGCTGCCGGTAAGGGTAGCCCCATGGGCAAGCTGCCCCGCCACGGTGTAGACCTTTAACTTTACGGTGTCTGCCGTGCCCACCTCTATATGGAACACAGGCACCTTGCCGCCCTTAGCGGGGTCGGGATAGACGTATACCTCGCCCAGCTTGAACTCAAGTGCGGACGGGGTTAGGCCGGGCCGCATCATAGAAGGTGTATACCCGCCGGGAATGTAGAACTCCAGGCCATTGGACAAGGCTTGGCCCCTTGAGGCTACCACCGTATGGGTGCCGGCGGTTAACTCTGAAGGCACAGTGCCCCTTATTTGCGTATCGTTCCACAGGCTTAAGGCACAAGCCGCGCCGCCTATGGTTACATGGGCGATGGAGGCATCATACGACCCAAAGCCCGTGCCATAGAGGTTAAACACCGTGCCTACAGCCCCGCTTACTGGCGTCATGCTGGATATGACGGGCTCTTCTATGGCTATGTAGGCTGTGGCGCTTTCAGCAAGGCCGCCATTGAGGTAGCGCTGCACCTGCACCGGGTATGTGCCCGCAAGCAGCAACGGCAGTTTGCCCTGGATCTTGGTGTCGGTCCACAGCGTAAGCGCCGTGGTGGTTCCATTCACCAGTACCTTGGTGTAGTTAGCCGCATAGTTGCCGAAGTTGTAGCCTGTAAGCGTGAACGGCGCTATTACCGCGGCCGTAGACGGGCTTACAGTATCCAAATAAGGCGCGCCCACGGTGAAGGTGAACGTTGAACTTTGCACTAACCCGCCGTTAAGGGCGCGCTCAACGTACAGTTCATAGTCGCCGGCAGCAAGACTGCCCGGGATAGTGCCTTTTATGGTGGTGGTGCTCCACAACGTTAGCGGGGCGGTGGCGCTGCCTATCAGCACCTTGGTGTAGTTGGCTACGTAGTTGCCGAAGTTCTCACCAGTGATCACGAAAGGCAGGCCTATGGGGCCTGAAGACGGGGTAAGCGTGTAGGCCACCGGCGTGGTTACGTTAAAGGCCAGCGGCTGTGATTCTACCTGCCCGCCGTTAAGATTGCGCTCGACTATAAGCGGATACTCGCCAGCGGTAAGGCTGCCGGGGATGGTGCCTTTTATCTGCGTGTCGCTCCACAAGGTAAGCGGGGCCGTAGCGCCGCCTATCAAGACCTTGGTGTAGCCAGCCGCATAATTGCCGAAGTTGGAACCATAAACAATGAACGGCATTCCTATGGAGCCCGCTACGGGTGTCAGGCTGGATACGTTTACGCCCACCACTTCAAACGACAAGACGTTGCTGCTAACGATGCCGCCGTCGGCCGTCATGCGGCCCACCACCACCGGATATTGGCCGGGGGCCAGGCTGCCGGGGATGGTGCCTTTTATCTGCGTATCGGTCCACAAAGTTAGCGGGACAGTGGCGCCGTTTATCAGTACACCCGTATAAGCCGCCGAGTAATTACCGAAGTTCTCGCCGTTTATTGTAAACGGCACGCCTATAGAGCCCGACGCGGGGGTTATTTCATAAGCAGTGGGCGTTTTTACCGTGAAAGCAAGTGCAGAAGACTGCACTATGCCGCCGTTAAGTTCGCGCTCGACCAGGACGGGGTACTCGCCGGGGCCTAAGGCGCCGGGGATGGTGCCCTCGATCTTGTCGGCGCTCCAGAGGGTTAATGGCGCGGTGGTACCGCCTATCAGCACGCGGGTGAAGCCCGCCACGTAGTTGCCGAAGTTGGCCCCATAGATGGTGAACGGCAACCCTATAGGCCCGGCAACAGGGGTCATACTGGCTACGTCCACGTTTACTACTTCAAAAGACATGGGCGAGGTCTGCATTAAGCCGCCGTCGGAGGTTTTGCGTTCCACCGACACCGGGTATTGGCCCGAGGCAAGACCGCCAGGCACGGTGCCTTTTATCTGCGTGTCGCTCCACAATGTCAGCGGGGCGGTTGTATCGCCTATTAGTACATGGGTGTACACCGAGGAATAATTCCCGAACCCGGTACCTGTAATTGTAAAAGGCATGCCTATGGGGCCCGAGGACGGGGCCAGCCAATAAGCCTCCATGTTGCGCAGGCTGAAAGCAGCCGTGGAGGTTTGCACCAGGCCGCCGTTAAGGGCGCGTTCCACAAGAACCTCATAGTCGCCAGCGGGAAGTGTGCCGGGAATGGTGCCTTGTATTTTGGTATCGGTCCACAAGGTAAGCGGCATGGTGGCTCCGCCCAACAGTACGCGGGTGAAGCCCGCCACATAGTTGCCAAAGCTTTCACCTGTTATAGTGAAAGGCAACCCTATAGCGCCTGATGACGGAGTAAGCGTGTAGAGTACAGGCAGGGCAACAGTAAAGGACGACACTTCCGCCAACACAGCATCACCGCGCTTCACAACCACGGGATGCTGCCCCGCGCTCAAGGCGCCGGGGATAGTGCCCTTTATCTGCGTGTCGCTCCACAACGTCAACGGCGCGGTTGTGCCGCCTATCAGCACCACGGTGGCCCCTGCAGAGTATGTCTCGAAGCCAGAGCCCTCAATAGTGAAAGGAATTCCAATAGGCCCCGATGAAGGCAGGATGCCAGCCTGCCCGGCAGGAGCTTCCACAATTATCGTGACCCGCCTAATTTCAGCGTAATTCCCCGCATTGTCTATCGCCGAATAGTAGATGTCATTCGTGCCCAAAGGCAATTCATATGGGCCGGTATACATTATCTTCCTGCACTCACCGGTGCCTTGCGGATAATCCACGAAGTTTGTGCAGGTAAATGTTGAGACGTCAAACGCTATCCCGCCAAGCCCGGAGGCGGGCCCGTTAACGGCAGGGTCAACGCCCGTCATGGACACGGAGGTCCCAGCCAGCATATACGCCGAGTTACCGGGTGACACTGCCTGGCCATCGGCAAAAACCGTGACCACGGGCGCGGCGCCGTCCACGTACAAAACCTGGCTCTTTATCTGTTCGCTGTTGCCGGCCGCATCGTCGGCCATATAAAGCACCGTGTGGGTGCTGCCGGTCAGCGTGAAGGGGGCCTGATAACGCGGGTTCTGACAGGTTCCGGCCGGGCCGGTAAATGTCGGCTGCTCGGTGCAGGACTCCGCGGGGACATCCACAAGATAATATGTGGTTGCGACGCCCGAAGTGACGGCGCCGGGCACATTGGGGTCATCCGGGTCCACATAAACATAGGCGTTGGTGGAGATCATCACCATGCCGCCAGCCCCATAAGCCGGGATACTGTAGGCCAGAGCACTGACCGGCGCGGTAACGTCGGCCGTAAGCGGCGCGGCGGGGGCCGGTTCCGTGCTGCCGGCAATAACGAATATGGAGTGCAGCGAGGAAACCTCGGCCGAGATTTCGCCCTTATTCATGTTCAGGACAGAATTCCCCAGTTTGGAGACATAGGAGCCGTCTTCGCTTATCTGGTATATGGCGAGACTGTTTTCGATCAACTTCCTTGCCCCGAGCGTCGTCTTGTCATATAACATTTTTATCGCCGCCGCGACGCTGAATTCCTGCCCGGTGGGGCCAAGCAGGTAGGCGTTGCCAGCGGGGACGAGGCTGCGGCTATTCAATGTTATCGTATAAGACAACTCCAATTGCGAGCCTGACAAGACCGGCGTCATTGTAATACCGTTGACACCGGAAATGAAACCCAGGTCCGGCTGGCCGCCTATCAGATTGGTACTGGCGAACGCATTAGGCTCAGGGTAGGACGGGACCTCAAGCATAAAGTCCCCCAGCTCCGCGGTGGTGAACATTGCCGTGGCGTTTGGCTTATCGAGCAATACGGGATGCGTCCCGAAATCACGCAGGGAAGCGTCGTTCACCTTCAGCGCTTCCATATAATTTATCTGCTCGTCTGTAATCCCTGGAACGTCATATTTCATTGAAACATGAACGTTGCCGGAATAAACCAAATCCGCGCTTTGCAGCGTTAGCGACCGCAATGGCAAAACTCCGGGAGTGAAAGGGAACTGGTTCAAAGTCGCCCATACTGAACCCGGCGAAATGACATTGTCAAAAGTAAGACTCAGCCATGAAGAAAGTTTTACCGTTATATTATCGCCAGCGGGGACCATGGCGCTGAGCCCGCCATACACGTACCCTCCCCTGTTGGCATAGCCCACGCCCCACGTATCAAAGCTAAAACCGCCCTCCCGGAAATCAGGTTCCTGCCCCGAAACACAATATGAACCTGAAGACTCGTTGCAGAAATACTTAAACACGCCGGAGGGTACCGCCGGGACGGCGGTAACAACCGCGCGGTTGTAACGCTGTAGCGTAACCGGGGAAGATATTGAGTCGTTAAAGCAGGCAAGCCAGCTGATAAATGTCCCGCCCGGCCCGCCGCCGCAATTAGCCGGCGGTGGATTGGTGGACTCCCACACACGGTAATAAACATTGCGCGCGGCCAATTGTTTCTGGACCCCGTCGGAAAGGTCTTCCTTGTCACCGGTCAGCACCGAATAGGAAACAGAACCAACGGGCAATAGCCCGACAATATTTCCCGAAACCGGGGTTTCTTTCAATACCGCCATATAACTCAGCCATTCCGGTTTTGTGCGGGCAAGCGCCCCCGGCACCAGCGGCGCGTCAAGAAGATCCAGGAAATCCCCGTTAAAAGAGCTGCGCAGCACGTGCATGCCGCCAAGGGCGAACTCTTCCGCGCGGGTATGGCCTTCATTATTGGAAACCACCTCACGGTACACCCGGTAAGAAGGACTGTCCGTCAGGTTGAATTGATATGTATCCGTGGAAACAGCGAAATCAGGGAACACTTCCGGGGTGTAAATCATCTCCGGGGCCGCAGCGCCGGTCTTCAGAAGGCTCCAATTCTCATCGTAAAGGTCCGCCTTCTCAAGCTGGTACCAGTCGGTGGCGCCGAATTTCAATTGCGAAAGGGCGCAGCTTTCCCCGCCGGAAGAGCAGGCCGTAAGCGATTCTCCGGGCAGTGCCCCCAATTGCAGGGTCCCTACGCTGAACGGGGCGAAGGTCTGGTTGCCGGCGTGGTCCAGTACGGTGATCTCATAGCGGCCATCCAGAGGCGTTTCAAAAGCGTGAGTTCTCACAACCTCTTCCTCGGTGTAATTCACAAGGGTTTCCACGCCGGCAGGATCTGTTATTTTCAATTGTGCGATGGGGGAAGAATTGGGCTCCATCGTTATAGTAACGCTGCCCTCGAACATCGCGGGATTAAGAGAGGCCGGGCAGACCGTGCTAAGGCTTATGCCGCTTACCCTGACATACGGAGTGCCCATGGGGGAGTCTACGGTAATATAAGGCGCCCCAGAAA
>MNUR01000025.1 GCA_001871115.1 Elusimicrobia bacterium CG1_02_56_21
AACTCCCCCTTCGTCTTCCTCGCCTCCCCCTCTTTCTCCCCGACTCCCGACTCCCGGCTTCTTCTTCCTGGGCCACCCCGTATAAGCCGGTATCAATTCTTTAATCTTCCCAAGCATCACCGCCATATCCCCATCCGTAGACAGGTGCTTCAGCCCCTGCAGCTGCTCCTCGCTAAGCGAGGAATCCGCTTCGCCGGCAACAGCCGCGAAAATATCGCTATGTCCTTATCCGGAACCAGCCCGTTAAGCACTATCATATTGCGGGCCAGGTCCAGGATCTTAACCGGCTCGCCCATATTAAGCACAAAGATCTCGCCGCCCTCGCCCAGGGCGGCTGCGTTAAGCACCAGGGACACCGCCAATCCGTGGTCATAAAATAGCGTATCACGTCGCGGTGCGTCACCGTGCGGCCTATGGCCCTGCCGTAACAAGCGCTATGCGCCTCAGACGGCCAAAGACCCGCCGTGCTGTATCTGCTCCTGGAAGATCTTAACCACGCTGCCGGAGCTCCCCGGCACAAGGCTATGCCAGTGCCGCATCAGGAGCTATGCTCATCAGGCGGCCAACCCGAACCGCACCGTCCCCCATCAGCGCCACATGCTTATGCGCGGCCGCGTGCAGCACCCAGGCCGGCTTATGCTGCTCGAAAATATTCTTTAGAAGCGATTCGTCCCGCACGTCGCCCGGCACGGAAACTATGAGCCCGCCGTAGCCTTTTTCGCGCAGCTCTTTGTCTATGTAGAACAGCGCGGTATTGTGGTTTTCAAGCAGAACCACTTTTTTAGGACCGAGCGCCGCTATCTGCCGGGCCAGCTCGCCGCCTATAGTGCCGCCGGCCCCGGTAACCAGCAAAGTCTTGCCCTTTAAGCCGGCCTTCACCAGCCCATGTTTATGTCCACAATGCGGCGGTGCATAAGGTCGCCCACATCTATCTTACGTATATCGGGCACCAGGCGGGTTTTGCTTATCAGCTCGTCCATGGTGGGCAAAGTCTTGAACTCCACCTTGCGCGGGTTGCCCGATTCCGCGTAAACCTGCATCAGATCCGTTATCAGCCTGCCGCGGCTGTGGTTCACCGCCACCAGCACCTCGTCAATTTCCTTGTCCTTGATAACCTTGGCTATCTTATCCCGGCCGCCCAGCACCGGCACGCCGTGTATGCTGCGCCCATGCTTAAGGGCATTGTCGTCCAGAAAGCAAACAGCCCTGCGGGTAGCCCCTTTCATGCGCTGCAAATCCCTCAGCACGGCCTCGCCCAGGTCCCCGGCGCCGTAGATAGGCATGCGGGACTGCTTCCCCTCTGTCTCGCGGTAGCGCAAATTGCGGGTCATCCTTATGGCGAACCTTATGCCGCCTACAAAAATGAAAGCGATGAACGGGCTTATCACCAGCACTGACCGCGGAAAATGCGCGTGCTGCACGAACAGCACGGCAGCCATAATAACTATCTGGCTGGCCAATATGCCTTTAAAAATAGCCGTAAGGTCGGCCATGCTGGCGTAGCGCCAGATGCCGTTATAAAGGCCGAAGTAGTAGAAAGCCGCCAGCCGCAGGGTTAAAACCACCGGCAGGGTGATAATGAAATTGTAAGCCTCGCCGGGAGGCAGGTGGAAGTCAAACCTCAGGACAAAAGCCAGGAAATAAGCCAG
Organism: Elusimicrobia bacterium CG1_02_56_21; assembly: GCA_001871115.1. Taxonomy (GTDB): domain Bacteria; phylum Elusimicrobiota; class Elusimicrobia; order Elusimicrobiales; family UBA9959; genus UBA9959. Next base: position 1,650 of record MNUR01000025.1, read on the forward strand.
GGAGATAGCGCCGGCGTCCAGGAGCAGCACAAAAAGCCTGCCATGTTTTTCAATATGCTTCTTCATATACAATAGTATCGCAACCCCCCCCCTTCAAATCAATGTAACCCCCGTCACATTCCCCTTCCCCGTCCCCAGATTGTCCCCAGAGGCCGAACCTCATTTCCCCGAGGTTTGGCCTCTTCCCCTTCCCTATTTTGCCGGCAGGATTTTATCCGCCCATAAGGCTTCCAGAAATTTCCGCCACGGGTAGATGGTTATACCGTCAACCACCCTCAATTCAGGGTCCTGTGAAACCACCGCGAAGTTCCGCACCAAGCCTTCTTCGCGCAAAGCCTTAAGCCCGCGCAAATGCCTCTCTGTTACCGCGTCGCTGGCTTTGAATTCCAGCGCAAGCCGGTCGCCTAAAACACAATCCACCTCAAACCCTGTGGTGCTCCGCCAGTACTGAAGCGCGGCCGGCAGCCTGCGGTAGCCGAGATACGCGCGTAGTTCAAGGAACAGGAAATGCTCAAAACACTTACCAAAAAGCTCGCTGCGGGGCTTAATTTCCCCCCGTTGGGCCATAACGTTCGTCACGCCCACATCGAAAAGAAAGAATTTGGAACGCGTGATAGCTTTGCGTTTTTTTGTGGCCCTGAAAGAATGCACCGGGAAGCCGATCAGCGTTTCCTCCAGGATCTGGACGTAATTCTGAAGCGTACGGGCCGGAACCCCGCAGTCGCTGGCAATACCTTCGTAGTTCAGTTCCTCGCCGTTCTGAAGCGCCATAACGTCCAGAAAGCGTGCAAATTGGCTTATATTTCGTACCAGGGCCTCCGCCGTTATCTCCTCGCGCAGGTATAGATCCGCGTAGCCACGCAGCTCAGCCTCATAATCTTGAAGCGGCAAAATACGCGGGATACCGCCCCTGTTCAAATATGTAACCAGGTCAAAATGCGGGATTTCAGGAAAGCAAAGCGGGTACAGATGCGCCTGCCGGGCCCGGCCCCCAAGCAGGTTACTGCCGCCATGCCGCAGTTTGCGCGCGCTGCTGCCGGTAAGCAGGAAACGCGTTCCCTTAGTCTCTATAAGACGGTGTACTTCATCCAGCAGCACAGGGAGTTTCTGTATTTCGTCAATAACAACCAGCTTATCTGTTTTGGAAAGCTCCTCACCAAGCGTTTTAGGCCTGCGGGCCAGGCGCCCGAAAACATCCGAATCCAAAAGGTCGTAAACCTTAGCGTCCGGGAGTTGTTTTTTAATTAGGTAGGTTTTCCCTATTGAGCGCGGGCCAAACAGAAAATGACTCGCCGACCCCAGCAAGGATGGTAAGGAAAGAGTTCTTTTGAAGGAATTTATCATAATATTATACACATATTATGCATAATATCCGTATAATCCGCAACAGCCCTTTTATTTCTTCTCTCCTCCGACCTCCTCCCCCTCTGTGTCTCTGTGGTGAACTCCCCTTTCCCCCTCCCCGATTCCCGACTCTCGATTCCCGATTCTGCTTATTCCCCGTTCCCCTCCCCCGCAGTCTCCGGCGCCGCTTCCCCCGCTCCCAACTCGGGGTAAGCGCATATTTATCCTCCGGGAGCACCTTTTTAAACCTTTTAAGGAAATCTGCATAGGGCGTGTAATAACTGTGGGTGGTGTTGGCTGAAAACTTATACCACTTAGCCCATTCAGCCAGCAAAAGCTCACTATCGGCCAGCTTTGCATAACTGGCCGGGCCTTTCTTCAACCTTTCCAGGCAACCCATCTCCTGCATAGCGGCAAGCACACCCTGTGCCATGCCCAGACTGACCCTGCCGGCGCCAACAAAGTCCCGCAGTACCATTGTAGGCCGCGGCGGTCTTCGCCAGGATATAGGTGCCGTCCTCCATAAGCGCCACATGCTTATGCGCGGCCGCGTGCAGCACCCAGGCCGGCTTATGGTTTTCAAAAAGATTCTTCAGCAGGCTTTCGTCCCGCACAGCCGGGCACGGAAACTATATGCCCGGCAAAGCCTTTTTAATATCCGGCTTTTTTAGTATCCCCTTTACAAAAGGATTAAAAAATAATAATATATCCTTATTACAAGGACATTATGATAACCAATACCCTGCTTAAAGAAATACTTGTTTCAAACGATAAATTCATTCTGGCCGAGACAGGCGAAATTGTTAAAAGGACCGCCGAAAACTTTCCGGACAAACTGGATAAGGCCTTTGTCGTCTATGGGGTCCGGCGCAGCGGCAAAACATATATCCTTTACGACCTCTATAAAAAGTGCGCCGATCGCGCCCTTTACATAGATTTTGAAGACGAGCGCCTTGAAGGCTTTGAAACCGGCGATTTTGAAAAGCTCAAAAACGCTTTTTTCGAATTAAAACCCGGCTGCCTGGATAAGAGACCCGTATTCTTTCTGGATGAAGTCCAAAACATCAAAGGCTGGGAGAAATTCTGCCGAAGGGCCGTAGAGCGGGAAAATATAAGCGTGTATGTCAGCGGCTCCTCCTCCAAAATGATGCCTTTCGAAATAGCCACCGAACTGCGCGGCCGCGCCTGGAGCGTGGAAGTGCTGCCCTACTCTTTTAAAGAATACCTAGGGGCAAAAGGAGTAAGCCCCGCCGGCCTTATGCATGGCAGGCAAAAAAGCACACTTAAAAAACATCTGCAGGACTACCTGCGCTGGGGAGGGTTCCCGGAGGTTGCTCCGCTTGATTCCGATTCCCAGAAATCCAAGCTTGTAAAAGAATACATGAGCGCCATGTATTTCAGGGACCTGGTGGAAAAATACGGCATCTCCAACATACACCTTTTCGAGGCGCTCAGCGACAGGTTATTCTCGTCTTTCGCGTTAAAATACTCGCTGACGGCGTTTTATAAGCAATACCGGGACAAATTCCCCTTCTCAAAAGACCTGCTTTTCCGTTATTACAAGTATTTTCTCCAAAGCATGCTTATTCTCGAGGTAAAGAAATTTACGGAATCCACTTACAAACGGCTGCGCAACCCCGCAAAGCTTTATCTTGTAGATAATGCCCTTTCAAGAAGAGTAACCTCGGCGGACGAGGGCCGCCTGCTTGAGAACGCGGTCTTCCTGGAGCTGAAAAGAACCGGCCATGAGGTGTTCTATTTTGACGAAGGCGTGGAATGCGATTTTATCGCAAAGGACCAGGATGGAATTATTACCCCTCTACAGGTATGTCTGGAGCTGAACGCACAAAATCAGCAGCGCGAATTGGACGGCCTGGTTACGGCCGCTAAATGGCTGAACCTCAAGGAAGGGCTGCTTGTTACGCTGGACGAAGAAAAAGAGCTGACAGTGGACGGGATAAAGATCAATGTCCTGCCAGCATGGAAATTCCTGCTAAAGTAAAAAAAGGCCCAGCTAAGGAGCCTTTTAACCCGCCGCCGGGGACAATTAAAGCAGCCTGTCCCCCTTACGCCGCCTCCCCCCCCCAACT
>MNUR01000016.1 GCA_001871115.1 Elusimicrobia bacterium CG1_02_56_21
TTATAACGACACACACAGCCCGGCGTTCCCTCGATAGTCCCGGCGTTACCGCCCAGCTGCGCGGTTGCTCGATAAGGTAGACCGCGGCTTAACGCGAGTAAGTGCAAATTTGCCCCTACCGGCAAGCGGCAATACGCCGGGGAATTCCGCGACCTCGCTGCGAGTGTCTCAAATTTTAATTCGGTTTTTCCCACTCTCGTCGTGAAACTGCATTTTTCTGGCTAGTGCGGTCTCGCTATGTTCTCCCCCCGACTTACCAGCCAGCCCCGCTAACGGGAGGCCGGTGGCACGGGGGTATCCACGGAGTTAAGTATATAACCGAAAGAATTCCGGCTGAGCTTATAGGCGATAGTGCCGAACCCGTCGCCGGCCGTGGGCTTCTTGTTGCAGAGCCGGTACTTGCGAACAATAAGATTATTCTCGATACTATAAGCATCTTCGCCGCAGTAATTTTCCGGGGCTGGCCCGCCGGCGGCACCCTCCACACCTATTTGGGAGCAGGCACTTTTGATACAAGTTATGGCCTTTATGCTCGGCCACGAAGACGGAAGGTCGTAGAAGGCATATACTTCAGGATAGCCATCGGCGTTAAGGTCCTTCGCAGCAACATGGGTGAGGCGCCTTCCCGCCATATTCCACCCGGAGCCATCGTCGATATCCGCTCCATTATATTTGCAGGAAATATACAACTTATCTTCCGCGATAGAAACCCTGAAATCATATTTATTCCCATTCTTCGCAAAAGAAAGATAGGTCTGGAAGGGCGGCTTGTTGCAGCCCGCCGCCGCTACCGCGCAAAACGCAAGAACAAAACCCAGCTTTAACATCATCAGAAACTCCGCGACTCGGCGATCTTACTGATAGCCCCTGTCCGGGACAGCCCTTCCGGAATAGTCCGCACGCGCACACGCGTGAGTTGAATTATCTTGACCGTGCCCCGCCATTCCGGCTCACCTTTTCTTCCCGCCATGTTTTTTATGCCCGTATATGGCCATACTATCAGGGTGACCTTAGTGCCGGGCTCTCCCATAAGTACGCGCGCTGCCTTTTCCGGGGTGAATTTGTCCGGCCGGAATCTCATACCTTTCTGCCTGAAGTAGTCCGGCTTTTTGGGATCCACGCTGAATATCTGGTCCCCGGGCCGTATCCCGGCCTTATCGGCAGGTCCATCTTTGGTTATGCTTTCCACAACAAGTATCCCGTCTTTGGTGAACCAGGCCCACAACCCTATCCCTCCCGAAGTCCGGGTATCCGAAGGGGTGGCGGGCGCGGATTGTGCCGGCCATACAGCCTTGGCGGCCAGGGCTTTCTGCCGCGCATCCTCCGCTTTTTGCGTGTCGCCCACCTTTTCATAAAGTCCGGCGAGGAATAGCCATGTTTCGTCCCATACCGGGTCTATCCGTACCTGTCTTTCCATCCGCTCTATGGCCTGTTTATAATCGCCAATCTTTTCCAGGAGCTTGGCCTCCCGGTATGCTATGGAGACATAATCTGGGGCGATAGCCCGCACTTTCTTGTAGCTCGCCAACGCCTTCTCTAAGTCCCCCGGCTCGCCGCGGTCCGCATAAACGTTGCCTAAGAAATACCGGCTCATGACGTACGAAGGGGCCCACGGGACCTCTAGTTCGTACTCGCGCACGGCCTGTCCCCAGTATCCACCTTTCGAATAATATATGCCGAAGTTATGCAGGATGTCGGAATGGAAAGCCTTCACGGCGCCATAAACCGGTAAAAGAAATACTACCAGAACCGCAGCCGCCAGAACCAGGCGCGCGCCGCCGAAAGGCAGCGGCAGGGCCAGTACTTTATCCGGTTCGTTAGATGGACCTGCGGTGCCCGCTCCCAACAGGCCCGCCGCAAAGAACATCAGCCAGCCGGGAGCGGCGAACCTTGAAGATACGGACAGTAGCATGAGGAGAACGCTGCCCGCGGTAGCCGCCAAAAGCCCGCCGACGTAGATACTTCCCCCGCCCGGCTCCACAACGAACACATATTTTACCCCTTTATAGAGCAGCGCGCCGAACAGCCACAGCCAGAGGAGCAGCGCAGGCAGGCCGCCGTCCACCCATTGCTCCAATAGTTCGTTCTCCGGATGGTCGGTCTGATTATTATGATAACCCTCCAGCAGTATGACCGCCGGCCGCCGGAAAGCGGGATACCGCACCCAGAAAGACCCCGGGCCCGAACCGAGTAATGGCTGGTCCGCAATCAGCGCGGCAGTCCCCTTCCAGGTTTCCAGCAGGAACTCCGGGGTACGGTCTTTGTGCGGGCCCGGCAGGGATTTGCTGAGCGGGCCCATGGAAATTATCAAGCAGGCGGCCGAAAGCAGCAACGCAGCCGCCCGCGCCACAGATCTCAGCGTTCTCCATGCGACTGCGGCAAATACGGTCAGCAGGAACATGAATATCGCCCTCGCTATGGAGTCTCCGGTCCAGGCAAGAAGCCAGGCGGCCGCCAGGGAAAGCGCCGCGGCCACCACGCGCAGCCACAGCGGCCTTTCTTCGTCGCAGGCCAGCGCCAGCGCCAGCGGCACGCAGAGGGCCGAGTAGGCCGCGAACAATGTGGGATTGCCAAGTGCTGAAAATATTCTTTCGCCGAAAGCTCCTTTCCAGACGAACGGATCGAAGCCGGTGAACTGTATAAGGCCGTAGATCACGGCCACGGTCCACGCGCCCAATATCATCAATACCGTCCTGCGCAGGTCAGGGCGGGAGAAAGCGATAACGGTAAGCATGAATGTCAGCAGGAACGCCGTTTGCATCACAAAACCGGTGGTTCCGGCCACGCGGAAGTCCGAGAACAGGAACCGCGCCGCGTTCCACAGCAGCAACAGCGCCGCCGGCAGGATAACGGACGACGAGCTTAACGGGATCTCAAAGCGCCCTTCCCTGATACTTCCCCAGGCCCAGGCCGCGGCGCCGGCTGTTACGCCGAGCTGCAACAGAAAGATCTTTATCATCGCGGAGTCATAGGTGCGTAGATAGAACGCCAGAGGGAGTGCTACGGCTAAAAATATCAGAGACCCGCGTAGTACCGTACGCCAGCCCGGCAGCATTACGGAACGCCAGTAATTCCAGTCCGGAATTGGTATGGTCAGGGTCAAAGCCCGCTTTTTTTCCGGCTCGGTAATAATATCGTTTTCCATTTTGTATTCCTTTTAAAATATCGGTCGGTCAGCCGCGTTGTGTATAGTAAACTGTCTCCTCCGGATAACCCTGGCTTGGGATCCCGGGGCCTATAGCGGATATAGAGCTGGAAAGAGCCAACGCTACAAGGCCGGCAGCCAAAGCCATAGACGGCTCCCAACTACGCCCCGGGAATATGAATCCGGATATCTCTTCCGCAGGCTCCGTTTCTTCCAGCACTCTACCGACCAGCGCACTGCGGAGCATTTCTTTTAGGTTCGATGGTACCTGTGGAACAGGGATGTCCCGCAGTCCCGCCAACATCCGCTTCCAAGCGGCCAGTTCCGCAGTGCAGGCCGGGCATGCTGCGGCGTGCCGTTCCATCCACCTCTTCTGGAACCCGGCAAGCCTGCCTTCTGCATAAAGGTCGGCCATATTCCTAAAGATAGCGCAGATCATATTTTTTCTCCCTCATATCCGGCCAGGCTCGCGCGCAACAGCCTTCTGGCCCTGAAAAGGCGCCCCGCCACGCTCCCTACCGGCCAATCCAGTATATCGGCGGCCTCCTCATAGCCGCGCCGCTCCACGTCCACAAGGATAACGCACGCGCGCATATCCGCCGGCAGGCCGCGCAAGGCCGCTTCAATGTCGGCCTGCAGTTCGTTCTTTTCCGCAATAGAATCCGGAGAACCGGCCGGGTCTGAAAGTTCTTCTATTGGGCTCAGCCTGTCGGCTTCGGAGACTTCAAGAGGCACCTCGCACCGCCGGGACTCGCCGCGCTTACGGTTCAAATACACGCGGAATATTACCCGGCGCAACCAGCCACCGAAATCCAGGTCCTTATTATAAAGACCGGCTTTATTGATGACGCGCAGGAAAGCCTCCTGTACCAGGTCGGCCGCGTCGGCATGGTTGCAGGTAAGCCGGTACGCGGCGGCGTAGGCCATTTCGGCGTGTTTATCTATAAGCTCGTTCATTTCCTCTGGAGGTATCATGCGTTAACTACTCGGTGCAGCGAAGGCCCTCATAAACCAATACACCGGCCGGATGAAAATAAATACACTTGGGTGTGCCTTAAATTCTACCAAACAAAAACCGCCGGGCTTTCCTAACCCATCTGGGCCTGCCCACCGTTACTCTAAAATAGCTCTTGACAAGTGTAACTCTATGGGTTACACTATAACCGTGATAGAGAATTTTAAACACAAAGGCCTGGAAAAGTTTTTCTACACCGGCTCTAAAAAAGGTATCCAGCCAGGCCAGGCGCAGAAATTGGCGGACATACTGGACCGCCTGGATGCCGCGGCGATCATTAACGATATGGCCTATCCCGGTTCGGTTCTGCATCCGCTCAAAGGAGAGCTGAAAGGATATTGGGCGGTCAGAGTTTCCGGCAACTGGCGTATTATATTCCAATTTAAAAACGGAAACGCCTACGTGGTTGATTACATGGATTATCACTAGGAAGGATAAATTATTATGAACAAAAAAACACGACCCCCCACGCATCCCGGAGGGATTCTTAAAAGGCATTACCTGGAGCCGCTGAAGCTTACGGTCTCCGCCGCCGCCAAAGCTTTGGATATCTCCAGGAAGACTCTTTCCAAGATCGTTAATGAGCGTTGCGCTATTACGCCGGATATGGCTTTACGCCTTTCCCAGGCATTCCGCACCAGCCCCAATCTTTGGACCAATCTGCAGCAGACCTATGACCTATGGCACGCTTCACATGAGTCCCACGCATGGCAGCATGTGCATAGTCTTATGCCCCCTTCCACTTCGGCCGCTTACCATCATCCGGGGTTGCATTAAAAACCGCTGGGATATAAGTTCGCCTTCCCCCCATAGAAGCGAACTCCCCCCTTCAATCCTGTAACGCTCCCGTCGGACTACCTTTTACACATTGCGCCCATAGTTCGTATATTTGGTAATATACGAACTATGGCTATATACCAATACAAGCGCGAACCCCTCACCAACGAAAACGCCGACCGCCTCACCAACGCCTGCAGCTCCGGGATCGAGAAAGTCGTTATCTCCACCCTGC
>MNUR01000060.1 GCA_001871115.1 Elusimicrobia bacterium CG1_02_56_21
GCCGCGGATTCGGCAGAAATGCCTAAGCTGTTTTCCTCTGCCCCCTTCCTGGGGCGGACGATATCATCCTCATAAGTGGAAATTCCTAAGCGTTTAAAAAGCGGGAGGACGGCGTTGCGGACGCCGAAGCCATAGGAGAAACTGTTTTTCTTGCGGGCGCCTGTAAGATCGTCAGAGCCCTGGATAATGAAGAACAGGAATACCCCGCCCCCTATAAACAGGAAAGCGAGCATAGAAACTATCAGGGTCTTTTTTCTGTTGTTGGAATTGTCCGCCATAACCGCCCCCTGTCTAAAATAAAACCTGCCCGTTTTTCACCCTTCCCCGACCGGGGGAAACTGAAAAATCAGGTTCTGTCTAAAAGAGTTTAGCAGACAGAACCCGTATTTTCAAGGCCTAAGCAAGGCCAAAAGAAAAGCCCCGGACTGGCCGGGGCTTTCTATATTAATGCCGCAATATTTATTTATGATTTTTGCTTTTCTTTTTTTTCTTATTATTCTTCTCGCCGCGGTCTTTGGAGCTCTTGCCCTGCTTCTGCATCTTCTCGCCTTTTTTCTCTATTTTCTTGCCGTGCTTCTCTTTTTTTTCTCCGAGCTTCTGCGCTTTTTTGCCTTTCTTCTGCTTTCTTTCTCCTTTTTTCTCCAAACTCCGCCCGCGGTTTTCCAGCCGGTCAGCGTTGCGGTCAAGTTTATCGGCGGCTTTGTCGTTGCCTTTAGCGCGCTGTTTTTCAGCCTGAGCCTCCATCTTCTCCGAGCGCTCCTGCATTTTCCCGCCTTTCTTTTCCAGGCGCTCTCCCCTCTCCCCGGTTTTTTCCCCGCGGTCCTGAAGACGCTCGCCCTGCTCCTGCAGCCTTTCCCCTTTCTCTTGCGCCTTTTCGCCGTTCTCTTCTCTCTTCTCTCCGGCAGCTTCTATTTTTTCCTCTTTTTTACCGCGGAACTTCCTCATCCAGCCCTTAAAGAAACCTTCCTTTTCCGCGCCGCCCTGGTTCTCAACCGCGGGGGCGGCAGCCTGCTCGCTCTGCACTGCGGGCTCTGCCCGGGGCTGCGCGGCATTGTCCTGCGCGTAAACGCTGAAGGACAAGCCAAAGAACACAAACGCGGCCGCAATCAATTTACCTTTCATTTTTTTATCCTCTTAGCACTATCTGAGAATTTAACAAAACTTCCGCTTCAGGCCCGGCAAACAAGCCCGGCATGCTTCTCCACTATAAGCGCGGCCAGCTCGTCTATCAGTTTAAGGTCAGCCTCGGCAGGCATACCCTTTATTATCACCGGCTTAAGGACTTCGGCCTTGATATTCGGGATTAGCCCGGCTATGGTTTCTACGGCGCGGCCGCCCCAGCCGAAAGAGCCGATTACAGAAACGAATTTAGCCTTAGGCCGCAGCAAATTCGCCAGATGCGCGGCATAAACGGCCTTGGGATGCGGGCCGGTAAGAACAGTGGGGGTTCCTATAACTATAGTTGCGGCGTCAACCAGAGCCATGGCCACCCGGCCCTCGTCAAACTGCTCAAGGTTTAGTTTTTCAACGCAGACCCCGCCTTCCTGAAGGCGGCTGACCAGGCGGTTGACCAGCATATAGGTGCTGCCGTGCATAGAGATATAAATTACCAGGACTTTATTGCAGGGCTCGCTTACCGCCCAGTCCCTGTAAATGTTCATTACAAATTTAGAGTTATTATGCACAGGCCCGTGGCTGGGCGCTATAAAGGAAATATCGTATTTCGCCAGCTTCTCCAGATGGGCCTTGATATTGGAGCGGAACGGCATCATTATTTCAGCGTAATAGCGCTTCATGGGCTGATAAACCTGCTGCTCAACCGAGAATAATTCGCCGGTGGCCAGGTGGGAACCGAAAAAGTCGCAGGAGAAAAGGCATTTCTCCTCGCGCAGATAGGTCACCATGGTCTCGGGCCAATGCACCCAGGGCGTGTAGATGAACTCAAGGGTCTTTCCGCCCAGAGAAAGAGTTTCCCCGTCCTTAACAATAATAAATTTCTCTTCGGGGATATGCAAATGCGTCATCAGGAGCTCTTTGCATTTTGGATTGGTCACCACCATCGCGGCCGGGTAGCGCTCCAGGACCAGCGGAATGGAACCGGAATGGTCCTGTTCCGCGTGATGAGACACTATATAATCAATTTTTTTCTCGTCTTTCAGATAGTCAAAAAGCACGGCGGCTTTATCCGGGTCGGCGGAATCTATCAGCGCCGTCTTCTCCGAACCCTTCACCAAATAGGCGTTATAGCTGGTGCCCTCGGGCAGGGGGATGAGCGAATCGAAAAGCTTTCTGTTAAAATGGTTCACCCGCAGCGAGTACACACCATCGGCTATTGTAACTGGCTTCATAAGTTCTCCTTTTAAAACAGCTGAACCGCTGTATTATCGCAAAATATAATAATCCCGATCCTAACCGGCGGGGTTTAGGTTTTATCTGTTTCAGCCGCCGGACACGGGCGGAAAAACGTGCAGGATATCGCCGTCTTTCACAGGCACCGAGGCCGTTTTCTTATTATCCAATATCTCGGAGTTAAGCGTCAGCACAAAATGCTGCCTGATATTCCCCTCCGGGTCATGTATAAGGTCTTCTACGCCGGGGTTTTTATAGTCGCAAAGCCGGTCAAGTATTTCGCGCACATTGCCGCCCGCAAGCTCCAGCTTTGCCGTCCCCAGATTTTTTCTCAGGGTAGTGTAGATCATCACCGTTACTTTAGCCATATTTAAGGCAGGGCCTCCAATATTTTCGCGGCGAAACCGGCAAGGGTGGCGTCCCTGGCGCCCATTACCGCTATTATGTCCCCGGGCCCGGCCAGGGCCGAAACCGCTGCGGGAATTTTGGAGCGGTCTTCAAAAAAAACGGCCTCATGCCCTTTCAAAGCGACCGCGTCCGCTATGTCTTTGGAAGAAATATCCTTTTTAGCGGTACCGCCGGCATAATAGATCTCCGGCATTATCAGGATGTCTCCGCGGTTAAGCCCGGAAACAAAACTTTCTATCAGCTCGGCTTTAAGATGCCTTGTAGGAGTAAAACCGTGCGGCTGGTAAACAGCCAGGACGCGCCGTCCCCCGGCCTGGTGCAGCGCCCCCAGCAATGCGGAGATCTTTGCCGGGTTATGGGCGTAATCGTCTATAACGGTCACGCCGCCCTTCTCTCCCACCAGCACAAAGCGGCGTTCAACCCCGCGGAAAGCCCTGAGCCCGGCAGCGGCGGCTTCCAGGCTGACGCCGTAAACGGCGGCGGCGGCGCAGGCGGCCAGGGCGTTCTCTATATTGTAGCGCCCCGGGGCGGGAAGACTGAAATCCACTCCGTTGATCTTAAAAGCCGATGAGAAAGGCCCGGCCTTTATAGCCGTGACCTTCCAATCTCCGGTGCTGAAACCGAATTTTTCAGCTCCCGGGAGCAGCGCGGCGGCAGGAGCGTCTTCGGCGTTTACAAGCAGGCGCCCGCAGTTCCCCGCGAACTCCGTAAAAATTTTATTAAGTTCGGAGATGTCCTTATGGTCCTTGCTGATGTTCAGGAGCAAACCGGTTTTAGGGCGGTAGCGCACAATGGTCCCGTCAGATTCGTCCGCCTCTACCACAAGTATCTTCCCGCTGCCGCGGAAAGCGTTGCCGATAAGGCCGCGCTCTTTGAGGGCGCCCAGGGCCCCCCCGGTTATTATCGAAGGCCCGAGCCCCGCGGCTTCAAGAACGCAGAAAAGCATGGCCGCGGCGGTGGATTTCCCGCTGGTTCCCGCTACGGCTATAGTGTCGAAGCGGTTAACCTGCCCGGAAAGAAGTTCGGAGCGGTGACTTATTTTAAGACCAAGCTCCCCGGCCTTTACCACTTCCGGATTTGTATCTTCTATAGCGGTGGAGAGCGCCAGTTCCGAGGTGTCTTCATTTACCCCTGAACCGTCCTGGGGGTAAATTTTTATCCCAAGCTTTTCAAGGGCGGCTTTCACCTCAAGGTTGCGCCCCCGGTCGAAGTCACGGTCGGAACCGCTCACAGCGAGGCCTTCGTTCCCGCCTTTAAGCCGGTCCATAGCCGCGATCTGCGCCAGCGCGCTCATCCCGACACCGCCTATGCCTGAAAAATGTATGGTTGTTCCCACGGAGATATTATTCATTAATTAGGGGGAGCTGGGCAAGTTGAGCCCGTATTCATTTATATTGTATTGTAACTGTAAGTTATGGACTGCAAAAAAAGCTCTAATCAGAAGAACTGCACCTGCACCTATGAGCCCTGCCCGCGCAAGGGCGTCTGCTGCGACTGCGTGAGCTATCACCGCCAAAACGGAGAGCTGCCCGGCTGCTACTTTACCCCGGGAGCCGAACTAACCTACGACCGCTCCATTGAGAACTTCCTCCGCACGGTAAAAAAGGATTAAAATGAAAAAGATCATATCAACGGACAAAGCCCCCTCCGCCATAGGCCCCTATTCCCAGGCCGTAGAGGCCGGCGGACTGATATTCATTTCAGGACAGCTGCCAATAGACCCCTCCGGCGGGAATATGGCTCCGGCCGATATCAAAGCCCAGACTGAAGCCGTAATTAAAAATCTGGAAGGCATACTCAGGTCGGAAGGCCTGGGGCTTGAAAATATTGTAAAAACCACGGTCTACATGGCCGACCTTGGCCAATTTGCGCAGATGAACGAGGTCTACGGCGGTTTTTTCGGGGTCAATCCCCCGGCCCGGGCCACTATAGAAGTAAAAGCCCTGCCCAAGGCCGCCCTGGTAGAAATAGAAGCGATAGCGGCAAGGTAAATTCCAGCGCTCCCTGAGACGCCGGCTCCCGGAGAGCGACCGGGAGGTTCAGCCTCGAGAGAGGAGTTTTAGAGGGAATCCCTCCGGTGGCGACGAATCGATTTATGCACCCATTCCTAGAAAAAAAGCATACCGGGACGCTGTTCCCGCTTTTTTCTATGCGCTCCAAAAAGGACTGGGGCATAGGCGATATTCGCTCCATGACGCTCTGGTTCGAAGCCTTTAAGGCTATGAACCTCGACCTGCTGCAAATTCTGCCTATAAATGAAATGCCGCCCGGCGTGTCCTGCCCCTACACGGCCCTCTCCGCTTTCGCGCTGGACCCTATCTATATAGCGGTAGACGAACTCCCCGAGCTTAAAGACTTTCCGACCCTGGCCGACGAGATAAGATCCCGCCGCTTCCAGGGCAAAATAAGAAGGCTGCGCGCGGCCAAAACCGTAATGTATAACGAGGTCCGCCATCTTAAGTTCACCGTACTTTGGAGGCTCTACACCCATTTCCACCAGAACCATGTACTGAGAGATTCGCCGCTGGCAACCGGATTCAGGGCTTTTTGCCGGGCTAATGCCGCCTGGCTGGACGACTACGCTATGTTCCGCCGCCTGAAAGACACCCACAACTGGGCTTCCTGGGCGCACTGGGAAAGCCCGCTCCGGGAGCGCGAACCCCGGGCCCTGGAAGAGACCCGCCGGCGCGAAGAGAACCAGATACTTTTTTTCAAATACCTTCAGTGGGCCGCGCACCGCCAGTGGACAGCAGCCCGCGACCGCGCTTCCGAGCTCGGCATCAAGATCTTCGGAGACCTGCCTTTCATGGTGAACCAGGAAAGCGCCGACGTCTGGACCCGCCAGGCCGAGTTTGACCTGGACAGCGAAATAGGCGCCCCACCCGACGCGTTCAGCGAAACCGGCCAGCGCTGGGGCCTGCCCGCCTATAAATGGAACGTGGTGGAGGCCGGGAATTTTGACTGGTGGCGCTCCAAGGTGAAAAAAGCCTCGGAATTTTACGACCTGTTCAGGATAGACCACACTGTGGGATTTTTCCGCACCTGGGTCATTCCGCGCGATATTTCGCGCAGGGCGGACTTCGACATAAAGGAAGAAAACTGCCAGCGCGAACGCGGCAAGAGATTTCTGCAGGCGGTAGGCGCCGCCAGCGGCATGCTGCCGGTAGCCGAAGACCTGGGCGTCATACCCCCTTATGTAAAAGAAGTTCTGGCCGAGCTTAATATTCCTGGCTACAGGGTGATGCGCTGGGAAAAAGAGCGCGACGGCCGCTATACCGAGCCGGGAGCGTACCCCCCGGTCTCACTGGCCACCTCCTCCACCCACGATAACGAGCCCCTGGCCGACTGGTGGGAGACCGTTGAAGATAGCGAGAAACAGCTTTTTTGGGAGCTTGTATCCGGAGGTACTTCAAAGCCGCCCGCTTTTTCCCGGGCCAGGGAAAAAGTCCTGACTTCCCTTCTTGGCGCGGGCTCGCGCATAGTAATACTGCCCATACAGGATATCTTCGGCTCCAGGGAAAGGGTTAATACCCCCGGCACTCTGGACGACCAGAACTGGACCTACCGCTTCCCCACCGCGGCGGAGGACTTTATGAAAAAGCACGCTATTATTGCCCGGGCCTTCGCTGCCCTGGTGCTGGAGAAAAGAAAATGAAAAAAATAAATACGCTCAAGCGCCTGGCCTGCGCCTTACTCCTTCTGTCGGCCGGTTTGCTGTCCGGCTGCTCGCTCAACCGCACGGCGGCGCGCGTCACCTCCGGCGTCATACACCGGGGTCTGCCCTCGGTCTACAGCCAGGAAGACCCGCAGTATGTTAAAGAGGCCCTCCCGGCCAACCTGCAGCTGATGGAAATACTTTTAACCAGCCACCCGGACAACAAAAGACTGCTTACTAACACCGCCCAGGGTTTCTGCGGCTACGCGCTGCTGTTCCTGGAAGACGGGAACCCGGTCCGGGCCTCCGGTTTTTACAAAAAAGGCGAAATTTACTCCGCCCGGGCCCTTAAAGGCGCCGCCCCGGTAGCCGCAAAAAAAACGGACCTTGCCCCTCTCTTCTGGAACACTTTCTGCAAGGCTCTGTACATAAACATTAACCGCGACGACCCGGAGGCGGTGGCCGAGCTGCCTACCCTTGAGCCGGCCATTGAAAAACTTCTGGAACTGGACCCGTCCTATTATTACAACGGCCCCCGGACGCTGATGGGAGCCTACTATTCGATACGCCCGCGGATGTTCGGGGGCGACCCGGATAAAGCCCGGGCACATTTTGAACTGGCCCTGAAAGGCGGGGGCGAACACTTCCTGATGAACAGGCTGATGTACGCCAAGCTGGGCGCCGTGGCGGCCCAGGACCAGGAACTGTTCGAGAACCTGCTCAACTATATAATTTCTGCCGAAACCCGGGAGGGCGAAACCCGCCTGCCCGACGAAGTAGCTAAGATCAAGGCAAAAAAACTGCTGGAGGCTAAAGATGAACTTTTCTAGGAACCTGTCAATATTGGCCGCGCTGGTCCTGATGACGCTGCCGCTCCCGCTTAAAGCACAGACCGTGGTGAAGCTGGCCACGCTGGCCCCGTCCGGCTCAACGTGGATGAAGGCCATGAAAGCGTTCACCGTAGAGGCCACGGCCAAAACGGAAGGCCGGGTTAAATTCAAGCTCTATCCCGGCGGAGTGCAGGGCGACGAGAAGGACGTGGTCCGCAAAATCCGCCTGGGCCAGCTGCAGGCAGGAGGTTTTACCGGAGTAGGGCTGGGAGAGATAGCCACGGAAGCCCGGCTGCTCGACACCCCTTTCCTGTTCAAAAACTCGAAAGAGATAGACTATGTCTATAAAACTCTGGACGCAGATTTCCGTGAAATTTTCGCCAGGCGCGGCTATATCCTTCTGGGCTGGGCGGAGGTGGGCAATGTTAATATTTTTTCCAACTCCCCGGTCACCCGGGCGGCGGACCTCAACAAAGTGAAGATGTGGATCTGGGAAGGCGACGCCATAGCCGAAGCTTCCTTCGCGGCCCTGAAGATACAGCCGATACCGCTCTCCATCACCGACGTGATGACCTCCCTGCAGACCGGGATGATAAACGGCGTCTACGGCTCCCCCCTTTCGGTTATCGCGCTGCAGTGGTTCGCCCGGATGAAATATGTTTTTGCGCTGCCGCTGGCCAACGCTTCGGGAGCGG
This sequence comes from Elusimicrobia bacterium CG1_02_56_21, assembly GCA_001871115.1. Lineage (GTDB taxonomy): Bacteria > Elusimicrobiota > Elusimicrobia > Elusimicrobiales > UBA9959 > UBA9959. The sequence goes on from MNUR01000060.1 coordinate 7,938, forward strand.
TTATGCTCTCAAAGAAGACATTTAACTCGCTTTCGCAGGAAGATCAGAAGATAATGATGGAACTGGGAGAGAAACATTTCAGGGCGCTGACGCTTCAGAGCAGGAAGGATAACGAGAAATCAGTGGGCATCCTCAAAGCCAAGAAACTCGTCTTCACCCGGCCGGCCGATGCCGCTGCGGTTAATGAACTGGAGCTGGCGGGCGAGACGGCCAGGACCTCCCTGGTAGGCAAGCTGTATTCTAAAGAGCTGCTTGAGAAAGTGGAAAAAGCGCTTAAAGAATTCCGCTCGCCCAAGAAAAGCTGATATAATTACAGTCAAGGCGATGATGTCCGCCGCCCCGTGACCGCACGGGGGAACCGTCCGAGGGGACTAATGACCTCTACCTTAAGCCAAAGGTAGAGGTCTTTGTTTATGGAGGCCTGAATGGAACCCGACAAAGCGCCGTTAATAGCCGGTTTGCTTATTTTCGCAGCAAGCGTACTGAGCCTGAAGCTGGGCCTTTCAGTGGCCGTATTCGAGATATTGCTGGGGCTTGCGGCGGGCAGCCTGGGCCTGCGCGCGGAAGAGTGGATGGTCTATATCGCCGGCTTCGGAGGCATACTGCTCACTTTTCTCGCCGGGGCTGAAGTGGACGGCAGACTGCTGAAAGAAAATTTCAGGCAGGCCGGGATAATAAGTTTTTTCTCTTTCTTCGCGCCGCTCGCGGCCGGCTTTGCTTTCTGCCGGTACGCCGCCGGCTGGAGCGCGCGGGCGGCCGCTATCGGCGGCATCGCCCTCTCCGAAACCTCCCTGGCCATGGTCTACTCCGTGCTGGTTGAAACGGGCCGCGCGGGCACAAAAACCGGCCGGCTGCTGATGGCCTGCACCTTTCTTACGAACACTTTGACGGCGCTGGCGCTTAGCGCCGCCTTCCTCAAACCCAATTTCTACACGGCGGTTTTCCTCGTAATTTCAGGCGCCTTCCTGCTGCTGGCCGGGCGCTTCTCCGGGGCTATACTGCGGCACCCGGCGCTCTCGGGCAGGGTAATAGAACCGGAAATTAAATATATCTTTTTCGTGCTGCTTGCTTTCATCTACCTGGCGGAACTGGGATCGAGCCAGGCTATGCTGCCTGCTTTCCTGTTCGGGCTGCTGATGAGCGGCCATTTCAAGAAAGGGGCGGCGGCGGCGCCGGTAAAGAACCGGCTGCGCACGGTGGCTTACGCTTTTATTACCCCTTTCTTTTTCATAGTGGCGGGGATGAAAGTTTCCCTGCCGGCGCTGCGGGCTGCCGCCGGGGTATTTGCCGCGCTGTTTATTGTGCGGCAGGCCGCTAAATTTGCGGGGGTATATTTCTTCGCCCGGAAGTTCTTTCCTGCCACCAGGAACTATTTTACCCTGCTCATGTCCACCGGCCTTACTTTCGGCCTGATGGCGGCTTTATTCGGGCTGAAGGCCGGCTTCCTGGACCCGGCGCAGTATTCGGTGCTGACAGGGGTGCTGATAGCCAGCGCCGTTATTCCCACTTTCGCGGCACAGCGCTGGTTCACCCCTGTAGAGGAAGAGGATATAATTTAGAACAGCCCGGTAATATTGCCGTTCTCGTCTATATCGATATTTTCCGAAGCGGGGCGCTCCGGCAGGCCGGGCATGCGCATGATCTCGCCTGTTATGGGGATGAGGAATCCCGCGCCCGACGCAATTTCTATCTCCCTGACTGTGACCACAAAATCCTTGGGGCGGCCGATAAGCTCGGGGTTGTCGGAAAGGGACTTCTGTGTTTTAGCTATACAGACCGGCAGTTTATCCAGGCCCAGCCCGGTAATTTTCTCAAGGTCCTTCCTGGCCCTGGCAGTATAATCAATGTGCCTGGCTCCGTACATCTTGCCGGCTATGGCCTCTATCTTCTTTTGTACCGGCCACTCCCATTCGTAAACAGGCTTGAAGCCGCAGGTCGCCTTTGCATCTACGGCTCCCGCTACCAGCCCGGCCAGCTCCACGGCCCCGGCCCCGCCCTGCCCCCAGACGTCCGCAACGGCGACCGGAACGCCAAGCTCTTCGCACCTCTTTTTAACAACGGCCAGCTCCTCCGGGGTGTCGGAGGAAAACAGGTTTATAGCCACTACGGGCGAAAGCTCGAACTGCTTCATGTTCTCCACGTGCTTCTCCAGGTTCGCCAGCCCCCGGGAGACCGCTTCCGCGTCGGGTTTATTCAGCTCTTTAAGCCCCACCCCGCCGTGATATTTAAGCGCCCTTACGGTGGCCACCAGCACGGCAGCGCCCGGGCAGAGCCCGGAGTAGCGGCACTTGATATCCAGGAATTTTTCAGCACCCAGCTCAAAAGCGAAGCCGGCCTCCGTCACCACATAATCCGAAAGACTGAGCCCCATTCTTGTGGCTATTATAGAATTGCAGCCGTGGGCTATATTGGCGAAGGGCCCGCCGTGTATTATCGCAGGGGTGCCCTCGCTGGTCTGCACCAGGTTAGGCATGACCGCGTCTTTCAGCAGGGCCGCCATGGCGCCGTTCGCCTTCAGGTCGCGGGCATAAACCGGCTTCCTGTCATAGGTATAGCCGATGAAGATATTTCCGAGCTTTTCTTTGAGATGCTTAAGGTCGTTGGAAAGACAGAGTATCGCCATCACCTCGGAAGCGGCGACAATATCGAAACCTGTCTCGCGGGGAACCCCGGACATGGTTCCGCCGAGGCCTACGATTATCTTGCGCAGCGACCTGTCGTTCATATCCATCACGCGTTTCCAGGTGACGGTGCGCGGGTCTATCCCCAGATTGTTTTTCTTGTTCTGGACATTATTATCAATGATAGCCGAAAGCAGATTATGCGCCTTCTCAATGGCTGAAAAGTCTCCTGTGAAATGGAGATTTATATCTTCCATCGGCAGAACCTGGGAATGCCCGCCGCCGGTGGCCCCGCCCTTCATTCCGAATACCGGGCCCAGCGAAGGCTCCCGAAGGACAACTGTTGTCTTTCTGCCTATTTTATTGAGCCCCAGCGCCAGCCCGATTGAAATGGTCGTCTTGCCCTCCCCGGCCGGCGTGGGAGAGATGGCTGAGACCAGTACCAGCTTGTTTTTCTTAGCCTTCTCCAGGTCTATAAGCTTTAGGGGCAGCTTGGCTTTATGCTTGCCGTACATAACCAGGTCGTCTTCCTGCACGGACAGCAGGGAGGCGATTTCAGCTATGTGCTTAAGTTTTACCGCGTGGGCTATTGCGATATCGGTAGGCATGGTTTCCCCTACTAAAACAAATGGGCAGGCTGCTTATAAAAGCGGCCTGCCCCTTCGCCTGATTAAGCCTGAGCTCCGCCCGCGGGCAGCGTGCTGTCTACGAACACGCGGGTTGAAAGTTCCTTATCCAGCATAAAAAGGCCCTCTTTGGACTCGCCGATAAGCTTCAGCTTGTCGGCTATCTCGGAGGCGTTCGCCTCTTCCTCCACCTGCTCGTCCACGAACCAGGTGAGCATGCTGGCGCTGGCATGGTCACGCTCCGCCAGGGCGATGTCCACTATATTGTTTATCATGGCGCTGACCTTCTGCTCGTGTTCATAGGCCGCCTCAAACATCTCAAGCGGGGTTTTCCAGTCGTCGCGCACGCCCTCAATAGCGGGCAGTTTCGCATGGCCGCCCCGCTCCAGGTTAAAGCGGTAGAATTTCATAGCGTGAGTCATCTCTTCCTGGGCCTGAACATAAAGCCAATTGGCCATACCTTTCAGGTTCAGCTCGGTGAAGCGGGCGGACATGCCCAGATACAGATAGGCCGAGTAAATTTCAGCATTAATCTGCTTGTTTATTGCTTCTTCCACTTTTTTGCTTATTTTCATCTCATCCTCCGTTAGCCAAGTTAAATTTCAGCACCCTGCCCGGAGTAATAATCATACAAAAAAAAACCGCCGTTTCAACCGCATCCGGGAAAACGGTCCCTATTACGCCAGATATGCAGTAAGACCCGCGCCGGATCAGCGCCAAAACAGTTCAGGATAAGTCTTCTGGAAAAGTCTTACACACTTGCGGACGGGGGCGGGCATTTAGGATAATGATACTATGCGTCTTGCATTTAAGATTGAAGAGTATATTGTAAAGGCAGAAAAAGCCCTGGTAGTGGCGCTGATCTTCGCCATGGTGGGGCTTTCCTTCATGCAGGTGCTTCTGCGCATATTTTTTCACTCCGGTATAGTCTGGCTGGACCCTCTGCTGCGGCACATGGTGCTCTGGGCCGGCCTTACGGGCGCCGCCCTGGCCGCGCGCTACTCCCATCACTTCGCGCTGGAGACTTTTGTTAAATTAGCGCCGAAGAAACTTCACCGCCCCCTTGAAATTTTTGCCGATATTTTTACGGTGGCCGCCTGCGGCCTGCTCTTTCACGCCTCCTATAAATTCATACTCGACGAATTTGACTCGGGCTCGATAGCCTTCTACATCGGCCGGCTGGGCATACCGGGAGGCTGGGCGGAGATAATAATACCCGTCACTTTCGTCCTTATAGCCTACCACGCAATGATGGGGATTTTCCGCCCCGAAGAGAAACCGGAGGGCCACGCTTAAATGGGCATAATCGCAGGCCTCCTGATACTGCTGCTCGCCTTCCTGGGCGCGCCGGTTTTCACGCTTATAGGCGCCGGGGCAATGTACCTGTTCGCCGCCGCCCAGATAGACTCCTCCGCCGTTATTGTGGAGATGCTGCGCCTGGCCTCGCTGCCGGCGCTCATTGCTATCCCTCTTTTTACTTTCTCCGGCTATATCCTGGCGGAAAGCAAGGCGCCCCAGCGCATGCTGGCCCTGGCTGAAGCGCTGTTCGGGGCTCTTCCGGGCGGCCTCGCCATAGTGGCGCTTTTCACCACCGCTCTTTTTACGGCCTTTACCGGGGCCTCCGGGGTCACTATAATAGCGCTTGGCGGCCTCCTTTACCCCATGCTTTCAAAGCAGGGCTACCCGGAAAAATTCACACTGGGACTGCTTACCACCACCGGCAGCCTCGGCCTGCTTTTCCCGCCCAGCCTGCCGATAATACTTTACGGCCTGGTGGCTAAAATAAACATAGACAGCCTGTTCAAGGCGGCCCTGCTCCCGGGCGCGCTGCTGCTGGTGGTTCTTTCCATCTACGCGCTCTATACCGCCCGTAAAGCCGGGATAAAGCCGCTGCCTTTCCGCATGGGCGCCCTGAAAAAGGCCGCGCGGGCCTCGGCCTGGGAAATCCCCCTCCCCTTCGTGATAATCGGCGGTATCTACATGGGGCTGTTCACAGCCAGCGAGGCAGCCTCGGTGATGGCTTTCTATGTGCTTGTGACGGAAGTACTCATCCACCGGGACCTTAAGCTGTTCAGCGATATTCCCCGCGTCGCGGTAAAAAGCATGCTTCTGGTAGGAGCCATCTTCATGGTTCTGGGAACGGCGCTCGGGCTCACTAACTATATCATAGACGCCCAGATACCGGCCAAACTTTTCGGCTGGCTGCAGGCCTATGTGCCCGGCAAATTCCTGTTCCTTATACTCTTGAACGCTTTCCTGCTGGTCATCAACATGATAGAGATCTTCTCGGCTATCATCATCGTGGTCCCGATAATAGTACCGGTGGCCGCACAGTACGGAATAGACCCTATACACCTGGGGGTGATCTTCCTGCTGAACCTGGAGATAGGCTATATGCTGCCGCCGCTGGGCCTGAACCTTTTCCTGGCCAGTTCGCGCTTTCATAAGAAGCTTCCCACCCTGTACCGCGCGATTCTCCCTTTTCTGCTTATACTCCTGGCCATGCTGGGCCTTGTGACATACCTGCCGTCATTGAGCCTGATAGGTGTAGGAAAGTAAACAGCTTTTAAAGATCGGTCTAAGAGGCAAAGTGAATACTGAAAACAAAAAAAGAACAGACCAGCCGGACCCGGAAATAATTTCCGGCGGAATGGGCGTGCGTATTTCCTGGTGGGTAATGGCGAGGATAGTTTCAATGATGGGCGGCCTCGGCGTAGTATCTGGCACGGCCCTCGAAATCGTATATCCGCGCATCCTCCAGGACGGGGATCCGGGCGGCCATGTAAAGCGCGCCTTCACCGAGCTGGTGCGGCGCCAGCCCGCACTGGCGGAACCGGTATGGGAGCTTTTCAACAAATATTACATAGAAGGCGGCCGCGCCCCCGGAACTCCTTATAAGCCGGTGGCCCCCTGCAGGCTGACCAGGATAGAAAATTTCCGCCCCGGGCCGGATTCTTTCTGGGAGCTGCCCAGGGAGATGCAGATACTGGTACTGGCGGCCAATTTCGCGGAAGTCTGGCTGGCCGGGGAAGGTCACGACAAACCGGTAGGCATCAATTTCCTCCGCAAAGTGGAACGGCCCCTGCCGTGGGCGCTTTACGGCGCTATGCTGGCGGGCGCGGCTTACGTGCTTGTGGGCGCCGGGAGCCCCGACGAAATGCCCTCTATGATAGAGCGGCTGTCCCGCCATGAGCCGGCCGCAATGTCCCTAAAAGTATACGGGGCGCGCTCGAATTCCGGCAGCTTTTACGCCGCGGTCCGCCCTGAGGCCATTTTGGGCGGCCAGGCGCCTGTTCTGCCGGCGCCTAAGTTCCTCGCCATAGTATCTTCTTTCGGGCTCGCCAGCGCTCTGGCCTCGAACCCGGCCTCAAAGCCTTACGGCTTTGTAGTAGAAGGCTCGGAAGCGGGCGGACACAGCGCGGCGCCGGCCAAAATGCGTTTTGACGCTAAAGGCCAGCCCCTGCTTGTGTATACGGACCAGGACAAAGCGGATGTAGGGGCCATAGCCGGCCTTGGTCTGCCTTTCTGGCTTGCCGGCGCCTACGGAGCCCCGGCGCGGCTGCGGGAAGCGCGCTCACTCGGGGCTTCCGGCATACAATTCGGCACGATGGCCGCGCTTTCCTCCCAGTCAGGAATGGCCCCCGCCCTCAGGTCTAAAGTCATGAAACTCCTGACCTCAGGGGAGCTGAAAGTCAGCAATGCAATGGTCTCGCCCACCGGGTTCCCTTTTAAAGTAGCCAGGGTTCCCGGCACGGTTTCAGAGGAGTCTGTATATGAAGCCCGCAAACGCATGTGCGATATAGGTCTGCTTCAGGTTAACTATCTTACACCGGAAGGCGAACTGGGCTACCGCTGCCCCGCGGAGCCAGTAGAGGTTTTCCTCGCCAAGGGCGGCCGGGCGCAGAACACCACCGGACGCGTGTGCCTGTGCAATGCGCTGCTGGCCGCTACCGGCCTGCCGCAGCTGAGGCCGGGCGGCTACGAAGAGCCCGCTGTAGTTACGCTGGGAGAGGACCTGCAGGCCGTTAGAGACCTGCTGGCGCTTCTGCCCCGCGGGCAGGAAGCCTATACCATAGGAAGGGCTTTGCTTTTTCTGCGCAGCGCAGCTTAATTTTTTGTATATTCGGGTAGGGCGTGCATATGTCCGGGACAGGGGGAATTATGCGCGGTAAAATTCTGCTGGTAGACGACAATAAAGACCTGCGTACGGATTTCAGACTCTGGTACGAGGAATACGATATTACGGAGGCTTCCTGCGCGCGGGAGGCCCTGGATATCCTTAAAAAACCCAACGAGCTGGACCTGATCATCCTCGACGTGCAGATGCCGGGGATGGACGGCCTGGCCGCCCTGGAACTGATAAAGACCATCGCTCCTGAAAAAAGCGTAATTATAATGACCGGCTTCAGCACCAAGGACACGGCTATACACGCGCTGACGGCCAGGGCCGATAATTATATAGAGAAACCTTTCGATCTTAAAACGATGCGGGCCGCCATCGAGAAAGAACTCCAGGCCAGGTCCGGAGAGGACCGCCCGGACCAGATGAACGTGGCCGGGAAAATAGAGCATGTCCGCTGGTTCCTGGAAGGAAACTGCTTTAAAAAGATAACCCTGCAGGACGCCGCGAAAACTGTTTATATGAGCCCCAAGTATTTAAGTCGGATATTCCGGGAGAAGACCGGGATGAGGTTTAATGAATACAAACTGAAAATGAAAATAGCGCAGGCCAAAAAAATACTCAGGTCCACCGGCAGCAGCATAAAACAAATTTCAGCTAAACTAGGCTACGCACACACAGAATCCTTCATACGGCAATTTGAAAAGATCGCCAAGACTACCCCTTCCAACTACAGAAAAACCCAGAAAAAACGCCCGAAATAAGGCAAATACCCCCGGATTACCGCCCGCCTTCAGCGGGCGGAAAAAAGTCAATACAAAGGAGAGTTTGCCTATTGTAAAGGCCAGGCTCCGGCTGTATACTTAAATTAAGGATTTAACTATTAGTTCGTATTTTTGTAACAGCAAGATACTAAAATTACTATAAGATAAAACAACAAATCCCGGCACGGCTTGATAGTCTGACGCAATTAACAAAGCAACTAATGAGGGCGGTTATGGCAAATTTCGGCACAAATACTCCCGGCATGTCCATGGACGGGGGAACGGGCAGCGCGCGAGCCGCATCTGCGGGAGGCGCACGCGGCCCCCTCGCGTCCCAGCCGGGGGCAAAGCCAGGCCAGCGCCTCCCTCCGCCCGGCAAGACTGTCCTGGTAGTTGACGACAATAAAGATTACAGGGAACTGGTAAAGCACCTCCTTGGAGTAAACCATTACAAGGTTCTGGAAGCCTGCGACGGACAGGACGCCCTCGCAGTTCTGAACAAGACCATCCCTGACCTGATCCTGGTGGATTTCAACATGCCCAAGATGAACGGGTATGAACTGATACAGGAAGTGCGCAGCAACTATGAGATGCGGAGTATCCGCATAATAATGTTCACCGGGGCCGCAAACCGCCAGCACTTGCGTACCCTCAACATGGACATTTCGGATTTTCTTGAAAAGCCTGTTTCTAACGCGAAACTTCTGGAAAGCATATCAAAAGCTTTACACCCCGCCGGCCCCCCGCCTGGCCTTAGAAGTCCCGCTCCCAAACGCGCCCTGTCGCCGCAGGCGGCGGAACCTATAGAGCCGGAACCGCTTTCAATTGAGCGTTTTGAACACCCCGCGCCCTCTGCAAAACCTTTTTATGAGCCTGAAGAAAGGCAAGCGGCCCCGGAACCGGCTCAGGAACCGGTTTTACCGGTAGAGCTGCCCCAGGATTTCAACCAAGCGCGCGAGCCGGAACCATTGCCCGTTCAAGAGACTGAGCCTGCCCCGGAACCTGAGTACCTGCCGGAACCCGAATCAGAACTCCCTGAAATGGAAGTTCTGATGGGCGGGAACGAGGAGGAGATGGAACTTCTTGAAAGCGGGACTCCGCGCAAGGATGAAGCGCAGAGCGCCATAGGCCTTGAAGACCTTACCAACGATTCCCCCCTCATACAGCGCGTGAACAAAATTCTAATGGCCGCGGTAGAGATGCGCGCCTCCGACATCCATATAGAGCCCGCCGAAAGCCGGGTAGTGGTAAGAGTCCGCGTTGACGGCGTGCTGCGCCAGCTGACCACCCTGCCCATATCCATACACCCGCGCCTAACGGCGCGCATCAAGATCATGAGCAGCCTGGTAATAACGGAGAGGCGCCTCCCCCAGTACGGGCAATTCCGCGTGCAGATAAAAGGGAATAAAATAGAGTTCAGGGTAAGCACACTGCCCTGCATAAAGGGTGAAAAAATAGTAATGCGTATACTGGGGCAAAGCAAACTGAACAGCGACCTTTCACAGCTGGCTCTTACCCCGCGCGAATTTAAATGCGTGCAGGGAGCCCTTAAAAGCGCCAACGGCCTCATCCTGGTTACGGGCCCCACCGGCAGCGGTAAAACCACTACGCTTTATACGATGATCAACGTGCTCAACAAGCCGGACGTCAATATAATGACAGCCGAGGACCCTGTCGAGTATGAAGTCCCCAATATCAACCAGGTAAAAATACTGTCGGGTATAGGCCTTACTTTCGAATCTACCCTGCGGGCTTTCCTGCGCCAGGACCCGGATATAATGCTGGTGGGAGAAATAAGGGACTTTGAAACCGCGGAAATCTCCATAAAAGCCTCTATAACCGGCCATATTGTATTTTCAACCCTGCACACCAACAGCGCCCCCGCCACAATAATTCGTCTTACCCACATGGGAGTGGCCCCTTACCTGGTGGCAGCCAGCGTAAAACTGGTAATAGCGCAACGTCTGGTACGCACGCTCTGCCCCCATTGCCGCGCCCCGGGCCGGCTGTCGGAGGAGGATACAAAATTCCTTAACGAAAAAGAGATTGCCCTGCTTAAAACGGTCTATAACCCTGTGGGCTGCCACGCCTGCACCCGTGGTTTTTCAGGCAGGAAAGCCGTTTTTGAAGTTATGCCCGTGAATAGTTCAGCTATGCGGCAGATGATTACCACCAGCAACGACGCGGACAAGCTTTATGCCCTGGCCGTAAGCGAGGGGATGACCTCGCTGCGCCAATCCACCCTGGAGGCCGTAAGGCTGGGAACGACATCTATGAGTGAAGCGCTTAAGATTATGATGGGGTGATTCGATATGAAACCACTAAACCAGGAAAATGACGGTGAAAATCCGGACCAGTACATGCAGGAAACGGCCAGATATGAGAAATCATACCCGGAGCTTTGCTCCGAGTTCCTCACTAACCTGGCTAAATCAATAAAAAACACCGCGCTTTATACTTTAAGCCATCCGCTCGTTATAGAGTCCCTGCGCAAGAATTGTTTTATTCTTGAAACGATATTCCAGGCAAAACAGGACACCGCCATCACCCTGTCCTTCATGAACGACAGCTGGCTTTTTAACGATACCGCAGTCCCCGCCGTTACTCAGGAGTCACAGAACCTGAACGCCTTTTTCAAAGCTCACCGCCTGCAGGGACTGACTTTCCTCCAGGGTGTGGCATCTTTTGAGATAGGCGCGCTGTGCGAACTGCTCGGAGCGCAGATTAAAAACAGGCCTCCCGGATACATAAATGAATTCTTCGCTGAGAAGGGCGTAAAGAACATAAAGACGGAAGCCGTTCACTATGTGAAGGGCAGCAGCTACGAGCCCCAAACCTCCGCTTATCAATCTCCCGCACCCAGACCCGAACCCAGGCCGGCCCCGGCCGCATCTCCCGTGCAGCAGCAGCGCCAAGCACCCAGGCCGGCGCCCGCGCAGGCTCCGCTGCAGCAGCAGCGACAGGCTCCCAGGCCGGCTCCCGTTCAGCAGCCGCGCCAGCCCCCCTGGCCGACCCCCCCGGCCCGGCATGAATCCCCGACAGCCGGCGACAGCAAAGATTTAAACGCAATGTTCGCCACCCCCGCCGCGCCCGGCGCCGGCAGCGCGCCCGCCGGGGAAAAGCCCGGACAGGCGCAAAGCGGGAGCAAATCCAATCTGGATGCGATGTTCGGAAGCTCCCCAGCTCCCGGAATTGCACCCGGCCAGGCCGGAGAAAAAGCCGTACAGGCCCCGTCAGCCGACAGCAAAACACAGGAGAAATCGCTGACAAGCATGAGTTTCGGAGGCATCCTCAAAGGGCTCGTGGAATCCGCGGTTAAAGACCCGAAGGAGCGCGTCCGCGCCTATGAGGAAGCGCTGAAGATAATGCAGCAGCAGGTAGCCGAGTCCACCAGGGAGATAGAGGCGGAAAAAGAGCAGGCCCTGCACACGCGGGCCCGCACCGAAACCGTACTGTCCAAAGTGGCGGACGGAAAGGTCATCATAGACAAAGACGGGAAGATACTGATGATGAACCCGGCCGCCGAGGAAATAGCCGGAACTAAATTTGCGGACGCCGTGGGCAAGCATATAACCGAGCAGCTGAGGCCGGGCGAGCATTTCCTTGCCCTGTCAAAGGACATGGACCTTTCCGGCGGCAAAATAGTATCGGGAGAGGTTGAACTAGAGGGCGACGAGCATATGGGCAGGGCGATGCGCCGCTCCGTAGCGCTGCTGGTGGACTCGGACGGAAGAGTGGTCGGAGAGCTGAGCACCCTTCCGGAGATGACAAAATATAAAGAGACGCAGCGCATGCAGGAAGAGTTCCTTTCCCGCGTGACCCACGACCTGCAGTCTCCCCTTTCCTCGATAACCTCCGCGCTGGAGATGCTTACCGAAGCGACCAGCAGCAAACTGGACTCCGTGGAGAGCAATTTCCTGGACATAAGCATCCGCAACAGCCACCGCCTCAGCCAAATGATACGGGGCATACTGGATTTCTCCAAACTCCAGGCCGGAAAGATGGATATCCACCTGCAGCCTTCTGCATTGGAGCCGATAGTCTCCGAGGCCGTAGAGGGGCTTACGCCGTGGGCAAAGACGAAAGGGGTAGCGCTCAGCATGCGTCCCATCTCCCGGGATATTTACGTAATGGCCGACGCGCCCCGCATAGTACAGGTGCTTACCAACCTTATCTCAAACGCAATTAAGGCGACTCCGGAAGGCGGGGCCGTGGTAGTAGCGGCGGCGCCCTATCCCAACCAGGAAAACTATGCGCTCGTAGGAATCCGCGACACAGGGCAGGGGATAGCCAAAGAGGACCTGGACAAGATATTCGAGAAATTCACCCAGCTTCCTTCACGCCGGACGCAGGAGGGAATAGGACTGGGGCTGGCAATTGTAAACGATTTCCTGAAGCTGCATAACGGCAAGGTGTGGGCCAGCAGCGAAGTAGGCAAAGGGTCCACTTTCTTCTTTACCCTGCCGCTGGCGGACAGGGAGCCTCAGGGGTTTTAATTTACTGACAGGCGCTCTTATCAAATCTTATTTCCGAGTTTTCCCCCACGTTAAGCTGGTCTTTTCTGCCGGCCACTGTCGCGCTGGGGCCTACCAAAGATCCGCTCAGGTTCATATTTGAGATAGCGGCTTTCTCGTTTACGATAGAGTCCGAAATGATGGAGGAATCTATATCGGCCCCGGCTCCTATTGAAACATAAGGCCCCACGATAGAATTCCTGACCTTTGCCGCGGGAGAAATATAAACGGGCGGGATTATCAGAGAATTCTTAGCCTTGCAGGAAAATTTCTTTTTATCCAGGATGTGCCTGTTGGTTTCAAGCAGGGTACCGGGCTTTCCGCAATCATACCAGCCATCTATGGGCACGGGCTTTATCTTGCGGCCGTCCTTCACCATCAGCGCCATCGCGTCGGTGAACTGGATTTCGCCTTTGGTGGTCTTGCCTGAATCTACCAGCTTCTCCAAACTGTTATAAAGCAGGGAAGAGTTATGAAAAGAGTAAATACCGACTATGGCCAGGTTCGTCCTGGGCTTCTCGGGCTTCTCTATCATGGCGGAGATATAACCGCCTTTGACCTCAACCACTCCGAAGCGCCTGGGGTCTTCTACCCGCTTGACCGCTATAGAGTCCTGTTTTGACGTCATGAACTTGGAAAGGTCGGCGTCCAGGATAGTATCGCCGAGTATTACAAGCACCGGGCCGGTCACGCAGCGGCGGGTCAGCCAGATAGCGTGCCCCAGGCCTTTCTGCTCGTCCTGAGCCACGTAAGAAACCTGCAGGTGTTTGTAATTCTTAGCCACATATTCTTTTATCTTTTCGCCGAGGTAGCCCACGACCATGCAGACTTTCTTTATACCCGCGGCCGATAGGTCGTCGAGAATATGCCCTATTATGGGCTTATCACCGACCGTGAGCAGAACCTTTGGATAGGTATAAGTGTGGGGCCGCAGGCGCGTCCCCATCCCGGCCACCGGAACCACCGCGGTAAATTCGGTCTTTTTCATAAAATCTCCAATCCCGCATATAGGGAAAATACAGAAAACAGCAGCGTACTCTTCCCTGCCTAATCCGCCGTCATCTGGCGGTAGATCTCGTCATATCCGAGAGGCTTCTTCAGCCCCGCTTTCGCGTACTTCCTGGAATCCCAGAAATTGGGGCGGCCGGCGGCGACTTTGTAGTCTTTAAGCGCCTCTTCCCGCCTGTCCAGCAGGTCCAGGGCCTGGGCCCGGCGCAGATAGCAGTAGGTAACCCAGCCTTTCCCGGGGAAACCCGTAGTCTCTATACCCGCGGTCAGCCAGGAGACTGCTTCGTCGTAGCGCTTAAGCGCTATAAGAGCGTCGCCGGCTGAGAGATAGATCATGGCGAGCTGCTGCTCGAGCCCCTTCTGGGGGCTGACATGCCAGGCTCCGAGGAAGGCCTCGCATTCCCGCAGGACTTCCTGCCAGTCGGAGGCCTGGATATGCGCCATTATTTCGCCGATACGGAACATCATATTGGTGGGATCGATAGCCTTCATCTCCGCTGCTTCGGCGTAGGCTGCCTTGAAGTCCTTCTCGTGCATCGAATAAATTTCTATAAGGAAGAACCGCGCCTCTATCCTGAAGAAACGCCCCCTTTCCTTGGCCAGTTTTACGTACTCCATCCCGCGCGCCCTGTCCCCCCCGACGAACAACCTGGCCCCTAGACCCAGGGCGCCAGGCAGCGTGGCCGCGTAATAATCGAAGATCCCGAGCCCGAGAAAGGCGTCGTATACCGCCGGGTTCACCTCTACGCATTTTTTAAGGAATTTGCGCCCTTTCTTGCCGTGGGTGTAGGCCCGCCACCAGCTGCGCTGCACGGCGTACCAGCGCCCTTCCAGGCCGTAGGCGCTGCCCATGAAGAAATAAGCCTGGTCCTGGTCGCGCTCTTCCTTTATCATCTTGCGTGATAACTCTATCACCTTCTCCGAATTAAGGAAAAACTCATCCTCCATGGCTTTCATACCGCCCTGCATGTCGAAATTCTGGGAATAGCGCCACCAGGAAAGGGCCGCCAGTGCAAAATAG
>MNUR01000124.1 GCA_001871115.1 Elusimicrobia bacterium CG1_02_56_21
AGGACGGAGTAATAGAGGATTGGAGGACTAGTTATAAGGTTTCAACGCCTTAGGCTAATCCTCCAATCCTCTAGGAGCCTGTCCGACATAAGCAATTTCGCCTGCAATTGTCCCTTTTGTCCTGCGCTTTCGCGCCGCTCAACTCACAACCTCCGTTGAGGGTGCTCGTCTCGCGGCGCTTCGGCTCGGCTCCAAAATAGACAATTTCGTCATGAAAGCCTTATGTCGGACAGGCTCCTAGAGGACTGGAAAGGCAGAAGAACGGAGGTGGATAAAAGACCGCAGGATCAGCTTTTCTGAGTTCTGCCGACCTTATAGCCGGTCCTCTAATCTTCTAATCCTCCAGTCCTCTATTTCAAGCCCGGCAGCACAAACTGTATGGGCCGGTCGCGGTTGGGCACGTACTTAATCACTTCCATCTGCTTGCCGCCCTGGCAAAGGTAATCATGGCCGTTCATGCAGGCGGCCCCGTAAGGCGCGGCGCAGACTGCCTGTTTCGGGTATTTGCACAGCATCTTTACTCCGGCCGCATTGGTAGTTACGGTTATGGTTATCACGTTCCAGACCTGGGTGCGCACCACTTCCATCTTCATGTCCCTGAGGTTGAGGAATTTGCTCACCGCGGGGGTCTCAAAGCCTATGTAGCCGCGCACGTTTTTCTCTATATCTTTCTTAAGGGTAGTGGCGTCCCACGCCGCGTGCTCGGAATTCAGGTGCGATTCAAGCTGCCAGCGGCGGGCGGCGTAATAGGAGGCTATTTCCAGCTTCTGCACCAGCACCAGCAGGGCGAAGATCTTGGCGGTTATAAAAACTATGATCAGGAAAAGAGGGAAGAGCAGGACCACCTCCGTCATGGCCTGGCCTGAGCGCCCCGGGCGGAAGGCCCGGGGCAGCAGCCGCGAAGGCTTAAAGGCGCTAAGGAACGCGGGCGCTGAATCCGCTTTCTTTTTTACGCCTTTCATTGTTCCGCTTTTTGTTTCTGTCACTGTTTTTTCCTGTTATGGATAAAGCCTGGTCTGGTACTTCGGCGTCGGGTTCGGCCAGACGCAATTGTTGCCCGCCGTGGTCAGCTGCGGGCACTGCGAGGTGACCATAGCGTGCACGCAGGGCCTGCCTGTCTCGTTGCACCTGGCTATAGTATTGAAATTTATGTTGAAGAAATTCGACGGGGCGTCCCAGCCCTGGAAGACGTCCAGACCCCGCCCGAATTTATCCAGCCTGTCGTCAGTAATAGTGGCCAGCTGAAACAGCCCGGCCGGGTCCATACTGGTCATATCCATGGGAGGGTTGGTCTTTCCCAGGTAATACGGGGGCAGCGTCCCCCCGGTGAAAACCTTGGCGTAAAACATTATTTTCTGCGTATAATGCATGAAGAAATTCTGCCCTTCCACCAGCCTGTTGGCGTCAAACCCCCCCCCGCTGAAAATCCCGTCATTGCCGCAGGTCTGCGGGTTGCTCACGCAGTCGGGCGTATTGGCGTTGAGGTAATAGGATTTGCGGAAAAAGTTGAAGCTTTCCGTGAGGCGCTCAAAAACGGTGAACTGGGACTTTTCCACGTTGCCCAACAGGCTGTAAACCTGTGAATAGAACTTGTAATAGCCAATGGCGGTGCCCCATTCGAGCATGATCTTTACGCCCTGGTCCTGGGTTATAAGCTCAAGCACCGGTCTGTCCTGCTTGGAGGAGGGGTTGCCGGTAAATTCGGGCCTGACCGTATCGTCGAAAGCTATTTCCCATTTTGTCCTTTTATCCAGGGATTCCGGCGGGGCACCCTTAACGTCGTCCTTGGACTTAGGGAAAGCCCCGGCCGCGTAAAGCATGTCGTACGGGCAGATCGTTCCTGAGCCGTCAGCGTTATGCAGCGGGGTTTCCGGGTTGGGACATTCGTAAGCTTCCTTGAAGATCCGGTACGGGAAAGCGCCGTTCACGTAAGCCGTACGGTTGAGCAGGTTGGTGTAGTCGCCCATCTGGATGAAAGCGGCCGAGTCCACGGCGAACTGCTGGCGGATCTTTTCGCGGGAAAGCTTGGTGGTCTCAAAAAGAAGATAGACAAAAAGCAGCAGGGACGGGAGTATGAACAGGGTAGGCACAAGGATCTGCCCGCGCCGCGGGGAAACGGAGCGCCACAGGCCGGGAGCGCCGGGCCTTGCAGTTTTTTTTATCGCAGATCTTGCGTCCATATTCTTACTTTACAGCCGTTTCCAGGCCCGAAACCCTACGTGGTCGGCTTTCCGGCGCCGATTATCATGCCAACCAGGGTAAAGATACCGCCAAGTATTTTTTTATGGAAAAGAATTCCCATCATTGCAGTAAGCCCGGCGACAACAGCCAGCAGAAGCAGGTATTCTACCGTATTCTGGCCGGGGCGGCGCTTAAAGCGGCATGAAGGCTGAAGGATAAAGAACAAAGGGCGGAAGCCGCTCAGGGCGGCCCGCAATTTGATCTCGAGCAAAATATCCGACAAAAGAACCCTCAGAGTCCCCATCCAGTCCTTTGAGCCTGACCTTCAGCTTTAACACTCATGTTATACCACCAAAAAACGGCTGTTTCAAGGTGCGGGTTCTCTCTCAGGAGCACTGCCCGCCGCCTTATAAAGTCTAGCATAGGGATGTTGCTTTATTATTAACATGACAAAGCGGCCGGCCTTCACAGGTCCGGCCGCTTGGGATACAAGTGGCTGCTTATCTGCCGTCTTCGGGAGAGATAAGCCCCTTCTCGATGGCCTTTACAACGGCCTCGGTGCGGTTGTTCACCCCGAGCTTCTGGAAGATGCTGTTGAGGTGGTTCTTGATAGTTTTAACGCTGCAGCCCAGCGCCGCGGCAATTTCTTTATTGCTGTTGCCTTTGCCCAGCAGAGCCATCACCTTTATCTCGGTGGCGGTCAGGGAATCGGGCGCGCTTTCGTAGCCGGGGGTTCCCATCTGGCGCAGGCCCTGTATCAGCTTGCCCATTATGGGCTGGGGGATCATCACGCCTTCGCTGTTGAAGGTTTTAAGCGCGTGCACCAGCTCCGAAGCCGGCAGCATCTTGGAGAGATAGCCGTTGGCGCCGGCCTGGATGGCCTCAGTGACGTGGGCTTCGTCCTCGTAGCCGGACAGGATGAGCACATTGGTCTCAGGGCATTCCTTGCGGATGATGCGGGTGGCGGAAACGCCGTCCATCTGGGGCAGCTTAATGTCCATCAGGATCACGTCCGGCTTAAGCTTCTTGGCCATGGCGACCACTTCGGGGCCGTTGGAGGCCTCACCCACTACGATGATGCCTTTCTCGTCTTCCAGGAGGTCCTTGATGCCTTCCCTGAAGAGTGTCTGGTCGTCCGCTATAAGCACCGTCACGTTTTTCTTTGAAACTGCCATAGTCTTGCTCCTTGTACCCAATAGTTATTGTCAGTCGGAAAGCCGCCGTGAATTCTGCTTCACCGCGGCGCTGCGCAACTCCCCTACTTCTGCCCCTCGGCGGGAGCCTGCCCGGACTTCGCTGCGTCGGCGGGGGGCGGCTCCTTTGCGAAAGGTATGGTGAATTTAAAGGCCGAGCCCTTGCCCACACCCTCGCTCTCCACCAGTATCTTCCCCTCATGGCTCTGCACTATCTCCTTTGAGATAGAGAGACCCAGCCCCAGGCGCCCGTGCGGGGACTTCCCGCCGGCCGGCTGGTAAAAACTCTGGAAAAGCTTGGGAAGGACTTCCGGGTCTATGCCCTCGCCGGTATCCTTGACGGAAACGCAGACCGAGTCCTCGAACGGGCTCACATAGACCACTATCTTTCCACCGCGCTGGGTGTGGCGGATGCCGTTCTCCAGGAGGTTAAGCAGGACCTGGCTGATGCGGCGCTTGTCGGCGCAGACCATTTTAAGGCCCGGCGAGATCTGGGAGGAGATCTCTATATTCTTGGACTGGGCGCGGGCCTTAGGGCCCACTATCATCTCCTCCACCATCTTATCCATCTCGAAATAATTCTTCTCCAGGCGGAACTTGCCCTGCTCTATGGAGGCCCAGTCCACCAGGTCGCCTATCAGGCGGGAGATCTGGCTGATGCTGGTGATAATAAAATCCATCTTCTTCTTCTGGTCGGCGTTGGGGGTAAGGGTGGCGGCCAGCATCTCGAAGCTTATCTGCAGCGTCATCAGGGAATTAGAGAGGTCATGCGAGGCCATGGACATAAACTTGGACTTCATGCCGTTAAGGCGGTCCAGCTCCTCGTTGTTATGCTTGAGCATATCTATGAGGCGCTTGTTCTCCTGCTCGAGGTAAAGCTTCTCCTCGGCCTTCTTGATAGCGCGGCGCAGGTAGTTGAAATCTACGGGCTTTATCAGGAAGTCGTAAACGGACTCCTGTATCGCCTTTACCGCGGTGTCGAGGGAGGCGTGCGCGGTCATCATCAGGATCTGGCTGTCGGTATTGAGCTTGCGGATATCTTTGATGACCTCGATACCGGTCTTATCCGTCAGGTTGAAGTCCATCAGGATCACGTGGAAGAAATCGGAGACTACCATCTTCATCGCCGCCGCGCCGCTCTCCGCCTCAAAAACCTTGTAGCCTTCCATTTCAAGAAGGTCTCTCAGGGTCTCGCGAAGATGCGCGTCGTCGTCGACTATTAAAATTTTGCTTTCCATTGTATCGGGGCGCGCTGAACCTGCCGCGCGCCGTATATATTTATACTTAATTAATCAGTTATGGTACAAGGGATATTCGGCAAAGGCCGCAAAGAAGAGGGCATAGCGCTAAAAAGCGGAAAAACGAGGGATAAACCGCCCCCCGGCCCCGCGCTTAACAGCCGCCTCGCGGCTGCGGTACCGCGTCTTTTCGCGGCCAGTATACCGGGCAGAAAACCGCTTACCGCGGGGTCATGGGCGGCGGATTCTGCACCACGGGGATATAGATCTTAAAGCAGGTTCCCTGGCCTACAACGCTGGTCACTTCCACGCGTCCTTTATGGCGGTCCGCCGCCTTTTTAACCACGGCCAGACCGAGGCCCGTGCCGCGCGCCTTGGTGGTAAAGAACGGGGCGAAGATCTTTTCCAGGGCTTCCTTGGCTATGCCCTGGCCGGTATCTTCCACGTCTATGCGCACGGTGCCGGCGTCTACCAGCTCGCTGCGCACATAAACCTTGCCGCTCTCGGGCATCACCTCTATGCCGTTCTTTATAAGGTTCCGCAAAGCCTGCGTCATTTCGTCGGCGTCTATGTTGACCGTCGGGTTTTCAGGGGCAAAATTCTGCACGAGCTCGATGTGCGGCGGAACCGGGAAAGACATAGTAAGGTCTTCCAGGTAGGAATTGAGGTGCACCAGTTTGGGATTAAGCTCCCTGGTGCGGGCGAAGCCCAGGATCTCGTCAATAATGCCGTTGGCCTGCCGGATCTCGGATTCTATGATGGCGATATGCTTGGTAACTTTAGGCTCCACGGGAGTTACCGTCGCGGCCGCGTTCACCTTGGTCTTTATGAAATAGATGGAATTATTTATGACCGCGAGAGGGTTGCGTATCTCGTGGCCTACGACAGAAGCCATCTGTCCTATGGCGGCCAGGCGCTCCTTCTTAATCAGTTCGTCCTGCGCGGATTTAAGCTCCCTGGTACGGGCCTCAACGCGGTTTTCAAGGCTCCGGTTCAGGCGCTCCAGCTCGTCCTTGGCCGACATTATTTCGGCGGTCTTGACCTTGAGCGATTCGCTCATCTGCATGAAGGTATGCGCCAGCTCCCCGATCTCGTCGTTAGGCATGCTCAGGTCAGGCAAATAGTCGAAGTCGCCCTCGCCCAGCTTTATAGCGGCCTCCCGGAGGGCGGAAATAGGCTGGGTGATGATCAGCGAGACCGCGTAGCCCAGGAACAGCACGAAAACCGTGACTATCAGCATCATGCGCCAGGTGCGCTTCAGCATGTCGTCAGAGGCAGAGTAAGCCACCGAGACGGAGCGCTGTATGTAAACCACCCAGCCCAGGTCCGAAACCTCCGCGAAGGCCCCCAGGACCCGCTCGCCGGTGGTCTCAAGTATTATCTCCCCGCCGCCGGTCTTGGCGTCGTTCTGCAGCAGGATGCGGAGGACGTCGTCGGGAAGCTTGGCGTCCACTTTGTAAATTTCCTTGGAATTGGAATGCGCTATCAGGAAACCGCTGGAATCTATCACCGCGGCCTGGGTATGGGTGGTCTCCGGGAAGCCGGTCTTAAGCAGGCTGGAAAGCGCGGTAAGGCTCATCTTGGCGAGGATAGCCCCCACCGGCTGGTTGGTGGCGGGGTTTATTATCTGTACGCCCATCGTGATAGCCGGATAGGACCCCATGTACTTCTCAAGGCCGCCCACAAATTCTCCCGCGCGCATGACCTTGGCGAACAGGGCGTCGTTCGAAAAATCGCGCCTGTTGCTTTCGTGCACAAACCGGCCGAGCCGCACGGTCTCCTGCCCTGAAGCGTCTATGACGGAGATCTCGAGGAAAGCCGCGTGCAGCTGCATTATATGGCTCGCCAGCCCCTGCTGCTTGACCGTGTTCATGGAGGCGAAATCCTCCAGGTGAGCCGCGTCGGCCAGCACATTGCGGAAGTTGATTATATAACTGGATACCGTATCGGCAAAGCCGACGGCGAGGGCTTCCTGGTCTCGGGAAATAGCGCGGTTAAGGGTGATCTGGCTGAGGTTTACCAGGTAATATCCGACTATGCCCAGGGGGACCAGAGACACTATCAGGAAAATAAGGAGGAACTTGTAAAAAAGCCTTCCGCGTTTCTTTGGAGCTTCTGTCATATAGTAAACCGGGGCCTAACGAACAGGATAAATATATTATCCCAAAAGGCTGTTACAGAATTGTTTCGCCCCTTTAAAAACTTCACCGCTGAGGAGCGGCGCGCAGGAAGAACGCAAACAAAAACACGCATTCTTCTCTGCGGGCGCTGCTTCAGCGGCGAAACTCGCGAATAGCTGCCCTACTTGGCGCAGCCGGCTGCCGGCTGCCCGGGGGGAGGTATTTTTTCAAAACCGGGCGTCTTTATCAGTTCGCCCAATCCCACCATGAACTGCTGCCCGTTCACCACGAAAGAAGGGGATGTCGTTATCCCCAGTTCGCCGGTAGCCGCGAAATTTTCGGCCAGCAGGCCCTTGGCTTTCTCGAAGCCCGCGGTTACGCCGGCGGCGTCTATGCCCGCCGCTTTCGCGGCTTTCTGCCAATCCGGAGAAGTTACGGCCTTATTGCGCTCGCTCAGGTAGGCCTTGAATTTGGCTGGGAATTTTTCAGCTATGAAGATCTGCCGGGCGTTCTCTTCCCATTCCGGCTGCCCGTGAAGGCTTGAGAATCCCCAGGCGCCCTTTTCGTCCTTCCGGGCTTCGCCTATGAAGTGGATCTCCACCTTCAGGCCTTTCGGGAGCAAATTATTCTTTTCCGCGTCCAGGACGGCGTCCTCGGCCATCACCCCGAAAGGGCATTGGCTCATCACAAAGATCTCAAGGGTGTTTTTCTTTTCCGCGCGGCCGGCGTAAAGCCCGCGGCGCTGCCTGTCCTCGTAAACCAGGTAGCCGCCCTTTTCCTTAAAAAGCCCGGCCTTCAGCTCCGCGTCAAGGCGGGTTTTAACTTCCGGAGTCGCCGCCAGAACATAGGACGGGACAAACTCCAGGGCGGGGAACCTGGCCCCGCGCTCGGCTGAAGCGTAATCGAGCATAACCGGCTTTATTCCCTCGAAGTACCGGTCGAACACGCCTACCAAGGCGTCGTTGGCCTCCATGCCGGAGGAAAGAACCACCCAGAAACCCGGGGGCGGCGCTTTGGGCCTGGGGGTATAACCCGCGGGCAGAGGCGCGCGCCGGGAGGCCGGGAGGGAGGCGTTGACCGCCTCGTAAAGCGGCATGATGCGCTGGGAACCGCCGTAAGGCTTGCCGCCCAGGAAAAGAGCGGTTTCAGTTACGCCGGCAGCTGAAGTTTTTTGGTACGCTTCGGCCAGGGCGGCGGCGCCGTCCGATGCCGCGAGCTTCTCCAGCTCGTCGGGGTTAATGCCGGCAAAAAGCGCGGCGTCCCGCCAGCCGTCGGCGGCAGGGCTCAGGGAGCGGGCGTTAAGATAGTTCAGGATCTTGCCGGGATAAACTTTTATCACCACGGCCAGGCGCGTAGCCTCGGCAAGCTCGGGCTCTCCGCGGCGGGCGGAAAAAGTTCCGTCGCTGTTTTTGGCCACAAGCGGATAAACCCTGAGCTCGGCCGAATCCAGGCGGCGCCTGACGGTATCGGCCATAAAGAACCACTGCCAGCCCTTGCCGTCCATGGCCTCAAGGAAAAGCTCCATTCTGCCGCCGGACGGCATGGCCGCCGCGGAAACAGGCCGCGCGAATGCAGTGCAAACCAGCCAGAGAGAGATAAATACCAGGGCGGCCTTCTTCATTATTTACCCTTCCTTCCCAGCAGCTGGCGTATGCGTATGCACAGCTCCTGTATATCGAAAGGCTTGGTGAGGTATTCGTCCGCGCCCAGGGAAAAGCCCTGCGTCTTCTCTTCGGCGGAGAGGAAGCGGCCCGTCATCATGATGAGGATGAAATCTTTGGAGGACTTCCGCAGCTCCTGACAGATCTGGAAGCCGGAAGAGTCGGGCAGCTGGATGTCCATTATTACAACGTCGGGGACGTTCTTTTTTGCGGAATCTATCCCGGACTTGGCGTTGCCGGCCTGATAGCAGGTAAAGCCCTCCAGGTCCAGAACCTCCGCCAGGCTCTCTCTCAGGTGGTTGTCGTCGTCAATTATCAGAACTTTCTGTGCAGCCATCGTATCCTCCCGTCCGCAAATCAGGTATAAATTTCAAACACCGCCAACGAACCCCGCGCCTTCTATTTAGAAGGGACCAGCTTGTATCCGACGCAGGGCACCGTATGCACGTAGCGGGCGGCCTTGCTCATTTTAGAGCGGAGCCGGCGCACGTGCACGTCCACCGTGCGGGGCGAACCGAAATAATTGTAGCCCCAGACGCGCTCGATCAGATAAGGGCGGGACAGCACGCGGTTCGGGGAACTGAGGAACACGTAGAGCAGGTCGAATTCCTTGGCCGTCACTTTTATTTCCTTGTTGTTTATCTTAACGGTGTAGCTGGACATGTTCAGCTCTATCTCGTTCATCTTCAGAACTTCGTCGGCCTGGACGTTAACGGTGCGGCGCACGACAGCGCGCACGCGCGCCACGCTTTCGTGAAGGTCCTGGCTGTAGGCCAGGCACTCGTCCGCGCCTAGCTGGAAGAAAGCCAGCTTGTACGAGATCTTCGGGGTTTCCCGCCCGGAAGGCCCGTGGGGCAGCAGCGTTTCCATGCTGAGTCCCGAAGGCATATGGTCCAGGTAAGTATCCGGGGATTCCAGCACGGCGATAACGGGGATATTCTTGTTCTTAGCCCTGAGGTTGCGCAGGAAAGCCAGACCTTCCTCGTCGGCTAGGTTCTGGCCTATCATTACCATGTCAAAAGACTTTTCCGCCAGCATCCCCATCACTTCGCGCGAGCGGTGGGCCGTGGCTACGGCATAGCCCTGACGGGAAAGCATCTCCAGCATCAGGGAGGCCCGGGACAGGTCCTTTGAGGCAAAAATGATGTTTATTTTCACAAGTTCTCCTAAGACTGCAAACTTGACGGCCGCAATAAAACGCAGCTGGCAGAGCCCGGCTCGTCTATGCTTTATTTTTTATCAATCGTGGTGCACTTCTTCTATGTCAAAAGTCACTCCGCGCAGCCCCAGCACCCCGGTAAGGATGTTGTAGACGAAAGCGGCGAACACAAGCACCGCGGTGCTTATCACTACGTACAGCAGCGCATAAAGGCCTACGCTGAGCATTTTCTGAAGAAAGCTCATTGAAGCCAGCTGAATATTGGGAACCACCATGAAAGTGACCACTCCGCCCAGAATTGCCAGGCAGAAAATCACCAGCGGGACGGAAGAGGTCACCAGGGAACCGACGCTAATATTTCTCACTTCAAGTTTCATGTTTCCTCCAATTAAATAACAGCGGACAGGCCAGAAAACGCCAGTCTGATTATAATACATAATTTTAAGTTGAATTAAACAGGATTGCGCGGCCGGTTGCGCGGCCGAAAAACCGCGTAGCCAGGCCGGCCCGGATGCCGTCCGGGCGCCCTGTTTACATGCTGATGCCGGCCTTGGGATAGAACAGTATCAGCGTGCGGTTGGTTTCCGCGGTCTGCCCGACATGCAGCACTTTTACGTTGAAATTCTGGTTTTTAAATACAGCTTCGCCCTCGACAGGCTGGTCAGGCATCTCGAAAGCCTGCCCTACCAGGCGCAGGAGCGTCTGCTGCTGGCTGTCCACAACGTCCAGCAGGTGGATGTTCTTAGCGTCCATGCCGGAGGTGAGCTCGAAATTGGCGTAAAGTATGCTGTTGTTCTCGTCGACCACTATGACGTAGTTGGTGGACGGGACTATAATGTTCAGCAGAGAGCGCCACCAGCGCTGCTCGGCGTCCCTGTAAGTGCGGTCCCTGTTGGAGATCCCCTCTATCTCCACCTTCATCTTCCCCATCATCCGCGTAATAGCACCTGTAAGGTCGCCGAACTCGTCTGAACGGGCCGGGAAGCGCAGGTCGAAATTCTTAAGAGAAACGCTCTCTACGCTGTCGCGCAGGGCGTCCATGGGAGAGATGACATAATGATGGAAAAAGAAATACAGCGGCAGGCCGAGCAGGAAAAGCACGCCTACGGCCCCGAACACATACTTGCGCATAGCGGACCCGATCAGGACCTCCGCTCCGGCCCTGGAAACCATCATGTCTATTATGCCGATGATCTCGCCCCTCACGGAGAACGGGATGGCTATCTCGTAAAAAGGCTCGCCCTTCACCTGGCGCACCTTGGGCGCCTTCGAGAGGTAGGCCTGGGAGATAGCGTCCGTCGGCGGAGGGACCTGCTTCTGCAGCTCGTCCCAGCCTATGCCTATAAAGCGGGCTTCCTTATGCCAGCGCACTTTGCCCTGGCGGCTCAAGTAAAGCATGGAGGTGATGCGCTCGTCCTTGGACAGCGAGATCATTATGTCGTATTCCTCAAAAGAGATGGCGTTGGCGTTATTGAGGAGTCCGTTGCGCATAGTGGGCGCGTAAACCTTGACGGTTTCTATCACGTCCTGCTTAAGCTTCTCGTCAAAGGTCCATTTAAAAAGGTTGTAATAGAATACGCCGCCCAGGAACATCACGTAGATGCCTATGCCTATAAACCACATCAGCCATTTCACCGTAAGCCGCATAAAATTTTCCTCTAAAAATCCCGGATAGCGGGCAGCGGGAACTGAACCCGGCATCCGCCTCCTGCTCAACTGTTTAAATTCTACAATAAGCGCGTTTCCAACTTGTTACGGAACAATTAATAATAATCTTCCAAAAAAGGGAGCCGCCCTCTACTAAGGCGGCTCTCTCCCCGGCCCCGTCAGTTCCCCTACTGCCCGCCTGAAAGTATCTGCTCTATTCTCTTCAGGCCGGAAGCCGTGTCGGAGTTGCCCGGGTCAAGCTGCCGCGCTATCGTCCACTCGTCGCGGGCCTTGTCATAATTGGAATTCTGGAAGTACTTGAGCCCCTCCAGGTAGTGCTGCTGGGCCGCCAGGCGGTTCTCCTCGCTTACGCCCTTGGGCTTTTTAACGGCTTCCTCTATCGTAATGCCCTTGCGCTTCGCCTCGGCCTCGGCCTTCAGGCGGGCTTCTTCCTCTTTGGCCCGCGCCTCTTCCTCTGCCCTGACGCGCCTAGCGGCCTCTTCGGCCCGGCGCTTCTTAGCGTCGCTTTCCAGCTTCATCTGCTGGCGGGCCCGGGAAATCAGCTTGTTAAGATAGGCCATATTGGCGGTATAAGGCTTGGCCTTATCCCACTCCCCTATCGCCTGCGGATAGCGCCGGGCGCCGTAAAGTTTCTTGCCGGCGGCCAGGT
Organism: Elusimicrobia bacterium CG1_02_56_21; assembly: GCA_001871115.1. Taxonomy (GTDB): domain Bacteria; phylum Elusimicrobiota; class Elusimicrobia; order Elusimicrobiales; family UBA9959; genus UBA9959. Next base: position 11,870 of record MNUR01000124.1, read on the forward strand.
AGCCGCTCTCTATCTCGTTCCTGACCTCTATGAGGAGCTTGGTGGACTTGGAATCGCCGGGCTGCACCTCCAGCGCCCGCTTCAGCCCCTCGTAGGCGTCCTTCAGGCGCCCCTGGGCGTAGAACTCAAGGGCGGATTTAAGCATATCGTTGGCTTTCTGCTGGCGCAACTCGTCCTCTATGCGGGTAAGCCATTCTATGGTGCGGGCGTCCTTGGGCCTTATCATCAGGGCGCTGTAAAAATTATCCAGGGAGCCCTTAAGGTCCCGCGCAGCATACGCCTCCGTGCCCTTCTGGAAATAATATTCCTTCAGATCGTCCTTTATTTTCAGAAGCCAGTACCTGGCCTTGATATTGCGGGGAGAAAGCTTAACGACCTCCTCCATCTTGTCGTGAGCTTCCACCACGCGGCCCTCGGTATAGAACGAAAGCGCGGTCTTGAAGCGGTCCTCGATCATGAGCTTTTCGCTCATGCCGGGCTGCGGGCTGCCGCGAAGCTGGTTGGACGCTTCAAGGAGCATGTGGGCGTCTTTGTAATTGGGATCTATCGAAAGTATCTTCAGAGCGAGATCCTTGGCGTCCTCGTAGTTGCCGTTGCGGTAATACTCGTAGGCGTTCTCGTATACGCTATCGAGCATCCTGCCCTGCAGCTTCTGTTTCTCCAGGTGCACCGTCTCCAGGAATTTGCGCTTCTCGTCCCTTTCATTCAGCGCGCCCAGGCCGGTTTTCCCGAGATTGAGGAACAAAGATTCTTCGCTTTTCACGCTATTGGCCTGCGCGGAGGCCGGGGCGCAAAGCGCCGCCGAAAAGATGACCGCTAAAAATATGTTCGTCATAAAAAACTCTCGACTCCCGACCCGCGACAAGCACAGTCTCGCTACGCTCGACCCCGGATTCCCGATTTTCGATTCCCGATCGCAGTTTAAAACGGCATCCCTCCCGTTATCAGGTCCATTATCATCGGGGCCAGCATCAGGATGAACACCGTAGGAAAAATAAAGATGAACAGGGGGATCAGCATTTTGGTGGAAGCCTGGGCTGCCAGTTTTTCCGCCTTGTTCAGGCGGCGGAAGCGCATGTCCGAAGAATAGTTTCTAAGCAGCTCCACCAGGCTGGTTCCGAGCTCGTCGGACTGTACGATCAGGCCCACGAAAGACCGGACTTCCTGCAGGCCGGTGCGCATGGAAAGGCGTCTGAGCGCGTCGCGGCGGGAATAACCCAGCTGAACTTCGTCTATGGTCCTGCCTATCTCCACCTCCAGCCCGGTTTTCACCGGGGCGATCTTCACTATACGGTCGAAAGCGGTCATATAATCCAGCCCGGACTCTATCATCAGGGCCCCGAGGTCCACGAAGGTGGGGAAGTTGCGGATAATGTCTTCCTGGCGGCGGCGGATGCGGCCGGAATAGATGGCTGCGCCCGGAAGCAGGAATCCCATCGGGGCGAAGAGGAGGGTGAACGGAGACTGGCTGAGCGCGAAGAAGATCGTAGGCAGCGCGGCCCCGGCGATAAGCTGGAGGTGCAGCATCTTAAGCGGGTCGGTGCCCGAAGGCCGGCCCAGGAGCATATAGGTCTCTTCCAGTTTTTTTTCCATGCCCATCTGCCTGGCGAAGAAAAGGTCCACCTTGTCCCAGAAATTCTTGCTGTTCTCCAGTTTCGAGAATACGGAGGTTTCCTTCCCCTCCATATCGCTGATGTCGCCTATAGGGGAGCGGGCCTCCTCGCGGGGGGCGAAAAAGCGCTGCACGGCGGTGAAGGCGGCAAAGGAGCCGGCCATGGAAACGATCACGAGCAGCGCGTTGGTTATTTTATCGGGGCTCATACGCGTATTTTCCCCAGGCTGGCCACGACTTTCATTCCGATCCCGACCCAGATCACGCAGAATATCGCGGTACCCATGCCGAGCGGCGTGCTGTAGAACTTTATCATCGTGGCGGGCTGGAACAGGAACATGACGCCCACCATCACCCAGGGCATAATGCCCACCACTATGGACTGTATCTTCTGCTGCGCCGTCATCGCCTTGGTCTTTTCCTCCAGCTTGGACTCCTCGCGGATGTCCACTACTATCCGCTCAAATACCTTGGTAAGGTTACCGCCCATCTGCCGCTGCAGCACTATAGCGCGGATCATATAGGAGAGCATCTTGGATTCTACGCGCTCTTCCATAACTCCCAGGGCTTTCTCGAAAGACATACCCAGCTGATAGTTCTTTATTACCAGCGCGAACTCGTCCGAAATCGGGGGCATCAGGTCCTTGGAGACCATCTCGAAACCCTGCACCACGTCCAGACCCGAGCGCAGGGCGTTGGAAAGCAATATCAGGCCGTCCATCAGCTGCCCGTCTATCTTGCGCCCCCGGGCCTGCTTCATAGCCGTCAGCACAAAAGCGGGCGTGCGCATGCCGATCGCGGCCCCCAGCAGACTGAGGAACAGGAAAGCGAAGAAGTTCATCGTGAGCAGGCCGAGCAGCGAGAACACGGCGATCGGCCCCAGGACCAGGTACTTGACGTTAATATTTATGAACTGGCGCGAGAACGCCTCGGTGAAGGTCTCGACTTTCTTCGAATAGTCGCCCATCATCGCATTGGTCTTATCGTCGTTCATGGCAAAAAAAGCCTGCACGGCCAGGAACATCAGGATTATGCCCATCATGGTAAGGGCCGTATTAATGACCCTGCCGCTGCCGGTCTCTTTAAGCGGGGCTTCGTACTTGCGGGGCCCCCTGAAAAGAGCGCGGAAAGAATCCTGGCTGAGCATTGCGGAAGCGGTGACGGCTTCGGCGTAGCGCCGCTGGTTCGTGCTCGAGATAGCGTCGGCAATGGACTCCATCTCTTTAAGCACCAGTGCGAACTGGGCCATCACGATGCGGCCGCGGCCCTGCATGGAGTCGCCCATATTAACTTCCCGCGTGCGGGCGCGGTAAAGCCTGTCCATCGACATCTGGAAGCGGATGCGGATATCCGCGTATTCCTTCACCAGCAGTCCGGGCTGGATATTGGCCCCTCCCGACTCGGGCGGAAAGGTCTTGCGGGTAAGCTCCAGGTATTCGTAAATTATAGATACGGGGGTCTGCCACAGAGCGGCTTCGGAGATCTCCCCTTCTTCAGGGTCGCGCCAGACTTTGCGCCCCGCCATTTCCACCACCGCCGGTTCCAGCCACTTGGGCATGACGAAGGTGGATTTAACCCCCCGGCAGGTCATGGGAAATTCAAGGACTTTCTGGTCGCGCGCCGGGTCGAGGTAATAGTAAAAAAGCTGCATCTTGAGGGCGGCGCAGGAGATCTCGTCCATCTCCGACTGCGTAAAAACGCCGGCCTCCGCGGGTCTCCCCGCAAAAGCGCCGAGCAAAATTATCATCGCCGTCAGTTTCTTCATAAATCTGAACTGTTCCCGTCTCTGCTGGTCCGGGCTGGACGGGGTTTCTGCCCCGCGAACCCTGGAAGATGGAAACCCTTGCGTCGGTTTCCCCCCGCCTGGCGGGGCCCCCCCTTCCGCAAAGGGTTCGCGGGGCAGAAACCGCGTCCACCCCTCCGGATTTCGACTATCTTTTCAACGCCCCGCCCTGGCTTTCTTCTGCTCCTCGGTCCAGAACATATCCAGCGGGATCTTCATGCCGTGGGTGGCGAAATCCTGGTAGAACTTGGGCGGGTCTCCCGTGGCCGTAAAATAGCCCACTACTTTCCCGTTTTCGTCCAGGCCCGTCTGGTGATACTTGAAAATATCGTGTATGGTGATCTGGTTCTCTTCGCGGCCCGTGATCTCCGTGATGGCGGTGATCTTGCGGGTACCGTCGGAAAAGCGGGTGAGCTGAACTATCATATGCACGGCTGAAGCGATCATTTCACGCAGGGCCCAGATGGGCAGGTCGGCGCCGGCCATCAGACACATGGCCTCCATGCGGGTCAGCGCGTCGCGCGGAGTATTGGCGTGGATAGTGGCCAGGGAGCCTTCGTGGCCGGTGTTCATGGCCTGTAACATGTCCAAAGCCTCAGAAGACCGGACTTCGCCTACTATTATCCTGTCGGGGCGCATACGGAGACAGTTTTTTACCAGGTCGCGGATGCTCACCTCGCCCTTGCCTTCTATGTTGGGCGGGCGGCTTTCAAGGCTGACCCAGTGGTCCTGCTGCAGCCTGAGTTCGGCGGTGTCCTCTATGGTCACAATGCGCTCGTCCTCCGGGATATAGCTCGACAACATGTTAAGGAAAGTGGTTTTACCGGTACCGGTACCGCCGGAGATAATGATATCCTTGCGCAGTTTAACGCAGGCTTTCAAAAAGTCCACGGCTGTCTGCGAGACGCTGCCTTTTTTTACCAGCTCCGCGTCCGTAAAGGGTTTTGCGGAAAAACGGCGGATGGTCAGCGTGGGGCCGGACACGGCCAGCGGCGGAATGATGCCGTTAACGCGGGAACCGTCCTTCAGGCGGGCGTCCACCAGCGGCACGGATTCGTCTATGCGCCGGCCCAGCGGGGCCACGATGCGCTTCATCACCTGCATGATCTGGTCGTTGCTGCGGAATTTATATTTGGTCAGGACGAGCTTACCGGCTTTTTCAACATAGACCTTGTCGAAGGCGTTGACCATTATTTCGGTCACGGTCGGGTCGCGCATCAGCTCTTCCAGCGGCCCCAGGCCGAGGATCTCGTCCAATAGTTCGTTTATGAACTTAACGCGCTGTTCCCTGGTCAGTGGAGTGGCCGTTTCTTTCTGGAGCAGGCTGTTAATAATTCCGTCAACCCGCTTGCGGGTCTCCTGGTTTACGGCGGCGTCGTCTGAAATTTTAACGCGCTCGGTTTCCAGCGCGGTCACCACGTTGCGGTGAACCTTCTGCTTGAGCTCTTCCCAGAAAGGCGGCACGTCCACGCGGGCCGCGGCCGACTGGGCCTGGGCGGCCGAGGGGGCGGCAGCTGCGTCCTTCTCGGTCTGGCGCCAGAGCATGTCGGAGCCGTGGGAGAACTCCGCGGTAGTGATATTTGAAACCCACTGTTTCTCTGCGGGCTTAAGTTCCGCGAGGCGCCCGAGAAGCACGCGCAGTATGCGCACCCACTGGGTATTAGGCTGCTCCGCTATCAATATCTTGTTCTGGTTGGCGAGGGCGGGAAGGGCGTCTTCCCAGGGCATAAAGGCCAGCACGTCTTTGCCCATCTGCTTGTAAAACTTCTCCACTTCCTTGGGGCCTACGGCTCCGGGCATGTCGAAAAGATTAGCCACCACCTCAAATTTGTTCATCGGAAAATGCAGTTCGTTTATCTCCCGGAAAATTCCGGCCGTGGCGTTCAGGGACGAAACGTTAGAGTTGGAAACCCAGAACACCAGGTCCGAGATATCGAAAGCGAAGACCTGCATCGGGAAATACGGGTCAACGTCTATAAAGATGTCGAAGTTCTGGTTAAGGCGCGAAAGAAGAGGCAGTATGATATCCGGCGACATCTTCGCCACGTCCGTGCGGCGCTTGCTGATGGGAAGGACCCCCACGCCCCACTGCGAGATAGGGATCTTGCCCTTCAGGAGGGCGCCCAGCGCGCTGACGGAATCCCGGCCCAGGGAGCTGATGATCTCCGCCATTGAAGGCGGGTTAAGACCCAGCAGCTGCGCGTGCTCGGCGCGGCACATAGGATCCAGGGGCAGTATCAGAACGTTGCGCTTCTGGTAATTAGCCCAGGCCAGGGCCAGGTTCATGACGACAGAAGTCTTTCCCACGCCCTCTTTAGGACCGGAGAAAGTTATAACGCGGGGAACAAGATTCTGTTCTTCCATATAGCTCAGCTTAACTGCGGGACGCCGGCCCTAAAATGCACGAAAGCGCGGGTCCGGGACAGGCAAAATAAATATCTTTGACGCCTTTCTTACTGCTCTCTGCGGCCGGCTCCGTCAGTGCCGGCTACTTTATAATGTCAAAAGTCACAAAAAGGAAAAGCGAACTCTGGCTTTCCTGGATGTCGGTGGAACTGAAAAGAGCGCCGATGAGCGGCAGGCTGCCCAGTATAGGAACCCTGTTTTTAGCCACATTGCGCTGGCTGTATTTAAGACCGCCTATAACCAGGGTCTCGCCGCTCTTAAGTTCCACTTCGGTCTGTATCTGGCGGGTTACCATGGACGGGATAGTGGTCCCCGAAACAACCACGGGGCGCGAATAATCGGGATTGGAAACTTCAAGCTGTATCTGGACGTCTACGGTGTTTTTCTTTTCCGTCAGCACTACGGGCAGCACGACCAGTATGACTCCGAACTTCTTAAATTCCGCGCCCACCCCGGCCTGGTTGGCGTAGGGCACCGGGATCTCTCCGCCGACCGTAAAATTGGCCTGCGTGCCGCTCTTGGTGACTACCTTGGGATTGGACAGTATCTGCGCCTTACCCTCTGTCTCCAGCAGCTTGAGGGTGGCGGCCAGATTGGTCTTGCGCTCGAAATCTCCGAGAGTGATTATGCCCGGAATGCTTTTTTCGCCGAAATCCAGGATCTGGCTCCAGCCGAAACCCCGGGTTTTCTGGATAGAGCCGCTTATCTCCACTATGTCGGCGCTGACAGCAACCATCTGGGTGCTCTCGGCTCCGGCGATGGCGGGAAGCGCCAGCGCGATTAACGCAAAGATTATTTTTTTCATTAGGATATCCTTATTTTATAAGCCTCTTGAAGGAGGCTATCTCCATGGGGTGCAGCTCCACGTCGCCGAGCCCGCGGACAATAACCACAACTTCTCCCTGCTTGACCGAAAGCGCAAGATACTGCGCCTCGTTAGGATTGAGCGCGAGGCTGAGGGCCGACTTTTCGGAGAAAGCCTGGTCTGCGGCTTCGGCGGCGGCCTTGGATTTGGCCTGCGAACCGGAAAGGCCCTGCCCGAGGTTTGAACCCACTCCCAGCACCAGCACATTCTGCAGGATGGTGGCGGTCACTTTTTCTTTGCGGTTGTCTCCCATCACGGCGTCAAAGGTGACAAGTATGTCCACGCGGTCCCCGGGCTTTATGAGGCGAAGGAGGTCGCTTTCAAGCGGCAGCACGCAGCCGCGGTAGCCGGGAGGAACTTTTACGCTCAGGCCGGCTTCAGGGCTGAGCGAGACCAGGGCGGACTGTGTTATCTGGTTGCCCTTCGGGATGCGGATAGAAGTTACAAGGTTGGAGACCAGTTTAATATCGGACTGGCTCTTTACCTCGTAAGCGTCCTGCTCCAGGTACATGCGCGGGATTTCCCTGGTTTCCACCAGGTCCACGTTCATGATAGTCCGGGTAGGCAGGTCAAAGCGGGCTACCAGCACAGTGGCGCGCTCGTGCTGGGCGGACAGGGTGCGTTCCTTGGAGGTAAGCACCCACCAGTAAATGCCGGCGGCGGCCAGGGCCAGCAGCACGGGGACAAGCATGCCTTTCTTTTCCATAAGTATATTCTCCAATTAAATTATTAACTTTCAATTAAATCCGTGTTAAATCTCAAAGCCCCCGGCCGGCCTACCTCCGGTACGGCTGCTCTATCGGCATCCGCACCATCACCTTGATCATCTTGGTCCTCTTGCTTTTCGGGTTATCAGAAAGAAAAGTGCTGGACCCCGGAAAAATAAGTTTGGCCGGATAGTTAAGGGTGACTATCCAGTCGCGGCTCTGCTGCCCCGACTGCGGGTCCGGCGGAATAGGGTTATCGTGACTGTAGCCCTCTACGCTGACCTCGGGGGAAGTGGGGAACATCTTGGCCAGGACGTTCTTCATCTTCATATTAGCCAGCCCGTCTCCACCGCCTGACTGGGCGCCGTTAGGACCCGCCACAAGCGAACCTATCCGGGCCAGTTCATACGCGCAATGATGCGCAAGTATGGTCTGAAACCCCATATTCCCCATTTCCATTATGAAGAATAGCAACAGCATAAAAACCGGCAGCACCAGCAGCAGCTCGATTGTGACCTGCCCCGCCTTTTTGAGGCGGAGAAGGCCTTTCCTCGCGCAGCGCAAGGCGGCAGCGGAAAAAGCTCTCTTTTGCATAAAGCCGGCTTTTATTACCCGTAAAATACCCGGCTCAAGGGCGGGTAAAACGCCCCTAGAGCCGGAACCAAACCCGCCTTACTGGTTTCCGGCGGAAGAGCCGAGTGAGCTGGCGGCGCCGTTTATCATGCCCTGGATGCTTAAGAATAATGTGGGCATATATTTTTTGAGGGCAACGCCGGCGATGAGCACAACGCCCACTACGACGGCAAGCATCAGCAAATATTCCACGGTATTCTGGCCTTTTCTGTTCTTGAACAACTTATTCATTTTAGTTCCTCCGTAAACAATTTAAAACTCAAAATCCATTACCGGTTTCTTTCTGTCGATTCCTCTCTCTCCGCGTTTACCTGCGCTTATTACGGTGATATCAGGAGTATCCGCTTTTTCCTACCAGGGGTCTTCTTTGTACATCTTTATTATCACCATACCGCCGCGCTTGAACTGGTTGGCCAGCGAATATTGAAGCGCCTTGTACATCATCACAAAAACTATCAGCAAAGACGCGGTGACCAGCAAGTACTCTATAGCCGTCTGACCCTTGCGCTGCCTGCGGACGGGAATCCTGACATAAGAATTAATTCCTCCGTGGTTCGCGTTTTCAGACATTCATCAGCTCCGCCGTCCGCCGCAATCCTCTTCCCGGCGGCCCGCACTCTCTAAAATTGTACCCGCACGGCCAGCTGGCTGGCTTTGCCCAGCGCGCCGTAGGGCGCCAGGGTGTAGTCTAAACCCATGCCGTAACCCAGAGCCTGGGCGCTGTAAAGGCCCACTCCGAACGACCAGCCGGAAACCTCGTTCAAACCCAGGCTGTCCAGGGTTTTATCGGTAAGGTTCTTGCCGTAATTGTCGGCAGGGGAGTACCCGGCACGAAGGGACACGCGGCCAACCTGAAGGAGCTCCTCCGGCAGGCTCAGCTCTACTCCGCCTCCCAGCTTGCCTTTGCGGTCGGAGTAGGATTTCTGTTCGAGAGCGAGGGTTATAAACGGGTTAAAAGCGTAAGCCCCGCCCAGGCGGTTAACCTTAACAACCTGTTTTTTCTTGCCTGACATATTCTGCCCCGACCAGCCGAGGGACAGTTTGCGGCCGATGCGCAGTATAGCGCCGAAGTCGAAAACCAGGTTCTTATACTCCTTGGTATAGTTGTCCTCCAGAACTTCTTTGGCGCTGACGCCTACCAGGAATTTTTCAAGGAAAAAGCCCTTGGCGAAAGTCAGGGCGGTATAGCCGTTGCGCACGTTTACGTCGGCCCCGTACTGGGGCTTTCCCTCTATGTCGCGCACGTCAAAATCTTTTATGCCGTAATAGGCCAGGTTTATCCCTATTACGGACTGACCGATAGGGTGCACGTAGGCGAAGTACTGCCCGGCGTAATCCTGTATCCAGCTGAGGTGGGAAAAAGAGACTTCGCGCATCTGGGCCGAAGCTATACCCGCGGGGTTTATCCCCATAGCCTCCCCGCCTTCCATAAGAGAAACGCCGCAGTTTCCCAGAGCCTGAGCCCTGGGGCTGCCGGTGGGGATCTTCAGGAAAGCCGCGCCCTCGGTGCCTATCCTGGTATCTGCCGCGGCCGCCGGCAAAACAAAGGGCAGCAGCATGGCCGAGGCGGCAAAAATGACCGGTAAATTCTTTGTAATTTTCATAAACTCTTCCTCGTTCGGCAGCACGGCGGTTCAGCCGGCGGCCGCCTTGCCCACCCTACGGTATAAGTATCTTCTTTATCACCTGGCAGACGTCCCTGGTCCCTTCCGTGGCCTGGAAACGTATTACCGCGAAATACACTCCGGGGGCTACCGTCCTGCCGTAGCTGTTTATTTTCGGCCAGCAGGCTTCATGCGACTGCGTTATAGAGCATTGTCCGCCCCCGCCGTCCACATTATTGCCGCTTCCGCGGGGGTTGTTGATATCTCCGAAATTCCTCTTATACACCAGGTCCCCGGCTATGTTGTACATCTTCAGGCTGGCCCACCCGTTAATAATTATCGGGATCTTGAACCAGCCGCTGATTCCGTCATAGGGATTAGGTGCGAAGAAAGTCTCGTTTACGAAATCCCCGCACAGATCGTCCGTGCCGCCCCTCATAACCGGGATATTGGCGACAATGATATCCGGAGAAAGCAGGGCGTCGCTGGTAACAACCCCGTCGATGGAGCTTATGGCCTCGCTGTCAGTGGAGCCGTAAACTCTGAACACGTAGTTGCCGTCGGGGACCTTGGAGAGGGTCAGGTCTGTCCCGTCCCAGTATTCCGTGATCTGGGTGCGCGCGGGCCGGACACCGATAATGCGCTTCACCAGGCGCCCCGCTGGAGGGTCCCCGGAACCAAGGAGCAATGTCGTACCCGGCTTGAAGATCTTGGTCACTACCTTCATAGGCTCGGACACCTGGTAGGAGACAACCGCAGGGCTGTCCAGGGTAAGAGGAATTATAGACACGTCGTAGATACGCAGCGGATCCACCTCTATGGTCATCTGTACCGTGGCCATGGAAGTCAGCAGCGAGTCTATATCCTGCGCCGTGATCTGCACGTCATACTGGTGATTCCTGCCGCTGGGCTCCACAAAATCCCCGTTCTCATCCTTCCCGTCCCAGTAGTCGCGGTAGATCATATCCCCGTCACGCACCGCGTCGTCGGTGACAACAACCCTTTCTATCCCGTTGTCGAGTATCCGGACGGTA
>MNUR01000130.1 GCA_001871115.1 Elusimicrobia bacterium CG1_02_56_21
GCTCAGGGCGCATAGTAATCGCCCACAGAGTGCATTGGCAGAAGCGAGCTTGACTGCAAGGCCTACAAGCCGGGCAGGGACGAAAGTCGGACAAAGTGATCCGGTGGTACCTCGTGGGAGGGCCATCGCTCAACGGATAAAAGCTACCCCGGGGATAACAGGCTGATCTGGTCCAAGAGTCCACATCGACGACCAGGTTTGGCACCTCGATGTCGGCTCATCGCATCCTCCCGCTGAAGCAGGTGGGAAGGGTTGGGCTGTTCGCCCATTAAAGCGGTACGTGAGCTGGGTTCAGTACGTCGTGAGACAGTACGGTCTCTATCTGATATGCGCGCAGGATACTTGAGGGGAGCTGCCTACAGTACGAGAGGACCTAGGTGGACGAACCGCCCGTATACCAGTTGTCGTGCCAACGGCATAAGCTGGGTAGCGGTGTTCGGTAGGGATAAACGCTGAAAGCATCTAAGCGTGAAACCCGCCCCAAGATAAGGTATCCCCGGACTTAATTGTCCCTAAAGGCCCCCGGAAGACTACCGGGTTGATAGGTCAGATGTGTAAGCATGGTAACATGTTCAGCTAACTGATACTAATCGGCCGTGAGGCTTGGCCTTATTTTCTAATCCTAAATTAGACACATAATGCTCAAGGTGTGATAGTGTGCTTTTGCTTTAAGATACGCGCTTTTCCTGCGATTTGTAAGACCGGTGTTTTTTCCGGAGAGGTTACACCCGTTCCCATTCCGAACACGGCAGTTAAGGTCTCCAGGGCCGATGGTACTAACACCCAACTCGGTGTTGGCAGAGTAGGTCGATGCCGGTCTTATTAATCGCAGGGGAAGCAGTTAAATGCGCTTGAATTTTCTAAGAACCGAACAGGATTTCCCTAATGAAAATTAATAAGACTCAAAAAAAAGAGCTGTCTGATACGCTGGCCAAAGAACTCGCGGCCAAAGATTCTTTTATTGCCACCTTCAGCGGCATGAAGTTCAAGGATGCCAACGGCCTCCGTGATAATCTTCGCGCCACTAAATCCCGCTTTAAAGTAGTACGCAATACCATAGTAGAGCACGCGCTTGTAACCGCAGCCCTCAAATCCGGGGACGCCACGCTGACCAAGGGCCCTACGGCCTTGGTCACCATGGAAGACCCCGATGAGATCACGCGCGTAGCCAAAGAGCTGATGGCGTTCGCCAAGACGAACCCCGGCGTTAAGTGGAAAGGCGGCTTCTCGGACAAGAAGTGGCTTTCCCCCGAAGATATAGAGAAGCTTTCCAAGATCGGCTCCAAGACCGAGCTGCTCTCGCAGCTGGCCGGCATGCTGTACACCAATATTGCCCAGATCCGCTACGTGCTGGACGCTCTCAAAGAGCAGAAAGAAAAAGCGGAAGCTGCTAAATAACCCCAAAATTTGCTATACTATAAAGTAGATTGGCGAGTAAGTAGTCCGTGATTAGATCCTTCACTCCTCCATCTGCGTTTTCGCCGTCTAATAAAAATCTGTCGGCCGTCTGAGGCGCATAGCGCTTGATACGGCACAGGCATAGCCTAGTAAATCCTGGTAGTCCCGCCAGTAAAACGGGATAAACTGCCCGCTTAGGCGGACAGGCTACTAAAAAACAACGCCGGAAGGCGTAATAAGGAGCCTAAAATGGCAACATTAACCAAAGATCAGATAGTTGAAGCGATATCTACCTATACCATCATGGAACTTGCCGACCTCGTCAAGGGGATCGAAGACAAGTTCGGCGTGAAGGCCGCCCCCGTAGGCGTGGCCGCCGCCCCCGGAGCCGCCGGCGCCCCCGCCGCCGCCGCCGAAGAGCAGACCGAATTCACGGTCATCCTCAAGGCCCTCTCCGACCCCGCCAAGAAGATCTCCGTGATCAAGATCGTCCGTGAACTGACCGGCCTGGGCCTGAAAGAGTCCAAGGACCTGGTGGAAGGCGCCCCCAAGAACGTCAAAGAGGGCGTGGACAAAAAGACCGCCGATGAAATGTCAAAGAAACTGACCGAAGCCGGCGGCACCGTAGAACTGAAATAACACGCCGTAAAAACTCCGCGCGGGATGCCGCGCGGGGCGTCGTTTGGCCGGGAAACCGGCTTCCGTACAAGGCCGTCATAAGGGACGTGGTCCCTAAAACGGCATCAACAGCAAGAAAAGTCGTGTGAATATAACAAGCTTATACGCGGTAAAATAAGCGAAGCTAGACTTATCCCTTCTGCATAATAGCAGGAGGGATGGTCTGCTATCTGAGTTTATACCGACTAATTAATATGAGGTGACTTGATGAAAAAGCTTAACTTCTCCAAGATCGGCCAGATTCTCAAAGTACCGGACCTCCTGGACATGCAGACCCAGTCTTTCGACTGGTTCCTGCAGCTAGACGAAAAACCCGAAAACCGCAAAATACAGGGCCTTCAGGCCTCTTTCGTAGACGTCTTCCCCATAGAATCGGCCGACGGCTCGATGGTAATGGATTTCCTCAAGTACGAACTCGGGACCCCCAAGTACCAGAACCCCGAGGAAGCGCTCTCCCGCGGCGGCTCCTACTCCGCCCCGCTCAAGGCGTTCATGTCCCTCTCCCTTAAACAGGACAGCGGCAAGCTCAAGCACATGATCGACCAGGACGTCACCCTGTGCGAGCTTCCTATAATGACCGAAACCGGCTCATTCATATTCAACGGCGCAGAGCGCATCGTGGTCAGCCAGCTGCACCGCTCGCCCGGCATCATTTTCGAGGAAGACGACGAGAAGAAGCAGTCCGTCCTCGGTAAATCCCTTTATTACGCCCGCATAATACCTTACCGCGGCGCGTGGGTAGAATTCGAATTCGACACGGACAACGTGCTGTGGGTGCGCCTGGACCGCAAGAAAAAGATCCTCGCCACCACCTTCGTCAAGGCCGCCGGCCTTGAGACCAACGCCGAGATCCTGCAGACCTTCTACGAGGGGGTAGAAGTGACCGTCAACCAGGAGAACGCCGCCAACCTCATAGGCAAGTACGCCATCGAGGACATCGTGGACAAAAGTTCCGGAGAAGTTATCTGGAACCTGGAAGAAAAAGCCGCCGTGCCCCTCGACGAGAAAGCCCTCAAGACCATGGTGGACCGCAAGGTTTCCAAGGTTAACCTCATAAAGGGCAACCCCAAGGAAGATTCCCCCGGCGTGATACTCGCCCTCGAAGCGAAGAACCAGCCCAAGAGCGCCTCCGACGCCCGCTACGAAATTTACAAAAAGATGCGCGGCCAGGACTTCATAGTTAAGGAACAGGCCGAGGAATACCTGGACAATATAATGTTCAAGAGCCTCCGCCGCTACGACTTCTCCATCGTAGGCCGCTATAAGGCTATGAGGAAGCTGCGGCCCGTTTACGAGGAACTCGCCAGCCAGTCCAAGCGCTTCAAGGTTCCCGGCGACAAGCTCCGCAATATCAACCTCGAAGACATCCTGGTTACTATTAAGTACCTGATGGCCCTTAACTCCGGCGCCGCCGGTTACGATTACAAAGGGACCAGGTTCGAGTACAAAGTGGACGATATCGACCATCTCGGCAACCGCCGCGTCCGCTCCATCGGCGAACTCCTGGAGAACCAGATCCGCGTGGCGCTCGTGCAGATAGCCCGCAACGTGCGCGACCGCATGAGCAAGGAAGACAAGACCGTCACTCCGAGGACCCTGGTGAACGCCGCCCCCGTGGTGGCCATCATGAGGAAGTTCTTCGGTACTTCCCAGCTGTCCCAGTTCATGGACCAGATCAACCCGCTGGCCGAACTCACCCACAAGCGCCGCCTGTCGGCCCTCGGGCCGGGCGGTCTGAACAGGAAGCGCGCCGGCTTCGAAGTCCGCGACGTGCATTACACCCATTACGGACGCGTCTGCCCCATCGAAACGCCCGAAGGCCCGAACATCGGTCTTATCGTTTCGCTGGCGGCCTACGCCAAGGTCAACCAGTACGGCCTCATCGAGACGCCCTACCGGAAGATCAGCAAGATGAAAGTGACGGACGAGGCCGAATACGTCACCGCCTACATCGAAGACGACATCTTCGTAGGCCAGGCCAACACCCCCATAGAGAACGGCAAGCTCTCCACGGACCAGGTTTACGGCCGCATCAAGGACGAATACGAATTCAAAGATTCGGGCGACGTGACCTACATGGACGTGTCCCCGATGCAGGTGGTGTCAATCTCCGCCGCGCTGGTCCCGTTCCTCGAGCACGACGACGCCAACCGCGCCCTGATGGGTTCCAACATGATGAGGCAGGCCGTACCGCTGCTCGTCACCGAGGCTCCTCTCGTAGGCACCGGCATGGAGCCGGCCATCGCCCGCGACTCCCGCGCCTGCATCGCTGCCCGCACCTCGGGCAAGGTTATTTACGTCTCCGCTGACATGATCGCCATAAAGCCGGAGCATTCCAAAGAGCCGGACATTTACCATCTCATCAAGTACCGCCGCTCCAACCAGGACACCTGCGTAAACCAGGTTCCTACCGTGCAGAGCGGTGACGAGATAAAGAAAGGCGACATTATAGCCGACGGACCCGCTACCGACCACGGCCAGCTGGCCCTGGGCAAGAACCTCCTGGTGGCTTTCATGAGCTGGGAAGGCTATAACTACGAAGACGCCATTTTGGTCTCCGAGAAAATAGTGGAAGACGACGCCCTCACCTCGGTCTTCATCGAAGAGTTCGAAGTTGAAGCCCGCGACACCAAGCTGGGGCCCGAAGAGATTACCCGCGACATCCCGAACGTCGGTACCGACGCCCTCGAGCATATCGACAATGACGGCGTCGTGATACCTTCCACCATGGTCCGCCCCGGCGACATCCTGGTGTGCAAGGTCTCTCCCAAGGGCGAGCAGCAGCTCTCCCCCGAAGAGCGCCTTCTGAAGGTCATCTTCGGCAAGAAGGCCGAAGACGTGACCGACACTTCGATGCGCGTGCCCCCCGGCGTGTACGGCAAGATCATCGGCGCCCGCGTTTTCGTGCGCCGCGAGAAGCTGTCCCGCCCCGAGGAGGACCGCCGCAAGAAAGAGATAGACGCGGAAATGAACATGAACCTCTCCGCCCTTAAGGAGTTCCGCAAGGAAACCGCCAATAAAGG
>MNUR01000047.1 GCA_001871115.1 Elusimicrobia bacterium CG1_02_56_21
TCTTCTCCTAGGAGCCTGTCCGGCATAAGCAATTTCGGCTGCAATTGCCGCTTTTTGCCTGCGCCTTTGCGCCGCTCAACTTACAACCTCCGTCGAGGGTGCTCGTTTCGCGGCGCTTCGGCTCGGCCTCAAAATCGTCAATTTCGCCAGGAAAGCCTTATGTCGGACAGGCTCCTAGATCCCTTTTTTTATTCTTTCGTCCTTTTTCCCTTCTCCTCTTCGCTCCTCTCCCTCTGTCACTCTGTGGTGAACTTCCCCTTTCCCAGCCTCTCCATGCCTCCCGAAGAAACCAACCCCCTATATAGTAAACTGCTATAATCCAATTAATGGGTAAAGTCTCCAGTGTCTATGTCGTAGCAGGTCCCAACGGTTCCGGTAAAACCACTTTTGCCCGGGAGTTCCTGCCCAATTACGCTAAATGCAACCATTTTGTAAACGCTGACCTCATCGCCAACGGCCTGTCGCCTTTTGACCCTAAAATAGTGGCGCTTAAAGCCGGGAAACTGGTGCTGACCCGCATACGCGAATTTACAAAAAGCGGCGAGGATTTCGGCTTTGAAACCACCCTTTCGGGCCGCAGCCATTTCAGGATGTTCCGGCGCTTAAAAGAAGCCGGCTATAAAGTGCACTTCTTCTTTTTATGGGTCCCCGGCGTAGACCTTTCCCTGCTGCGTGTTAAAAACCGCGTTGCCGAAGGCGGCCATGACGTGCTTGCCAACGATGTCCGGCGCCGCTTTCCCCGCTCTATTGCCAATTTCTTTAAAGCCTACTCCCAGCTGGCCGACACCTGGATGCTTTTCGATAACTCCGGTGAGAAACCCGTCCTGGCGGCCAAGGGTGCGGGCAGCGCCCATACAGTTGAAAACCAGCGAAGCTACGGAGTAATATTGGAGTCCGTGAACCTATGAAAAAACAACAGTCCATACAGGATAAAGCCGAACTGGCCATGAAAGCCGCTGTACGGAAAGTAGTAGCCGACCATAAAAAAACCGGGCGCCCACTGGCCATCTGGAAAAACGGCAAAGCCGTAAACGTCTCTCCCAAGTCCCTGTAACCTCCTCTTCTCTTAGCTTCCTCTGCGGCCCCCGCGCCTCTGCGGTGAAACCTCTTCTGCCCTTGCTTCTTTGTTTTGCTATAATATTTATTATGAAATCTGGGGTACTCTGGGTCCTTTCTTTGTCGCTATTAGCCGCCTGCGCATCCCCGCGCAATTTCGCGCGCCGTCAGGATATCCCTGCCCCTTCCGCTTCTATAGAGGCCCCCGCTTTGGCCGCCGCCCAGCCCCAAACCCCTCAGCAGGAAGCCGTTTTAGAACAGCGCCTTATCCAGAACGCCCTGGACCTGAAGAACAGAAGCTTTCTTAACTATAAAATACAGCCCGGGGACCTGATAGAAATAACCGTTTTTAAAGAAATGGATATGTCCCGCACAGCCCGCATAAGCGGCAACGGAACCATCTCTTTCCCTTTAGCCGGCAACTTGAACATAGCCGGCCTTTCCGTCCCCGAAGCCGAGTCCCTCCTGGCTGTAAAGCTTTCTGAATACCTGGTAAAACCCCAGGTTACCGTGCTTATTAAAGAGTACGGCAATAAACAAATTTACGTCCTGGGCGAGGTAAAAAAACCCGGCTCCCTGCAGATCCCCGCCGAGCGCCGCCTTACGGTGCTGGAGGCCATCACCCTTTCGGGCGGCTTCACCGACCTTGCCGCCCAGGACCGCACCAAAGTGCTGCGCGGCTCCGGCAATACCAGCCAGAGCATACAGGTTGAAATAACCCGCATAACCAAACAAGGCGACAAAAACGCCGATATCTACCTTGAGCCCAACGACACCGTCTACGTCCCCCAAAGCTTTTTTTAATACATTTATTTTAGCTTTCTAGCCGCCCGGCAATGGATATCTTATGAATGATAATAATAATGATAATGAATTAGAATTCGATCTGACTTACTATCTCGACCTTATCCTCCGCCGCCGCTGGGTGGCGCTTTCCGTTTTTATCTCCGTAGTAATAGCCACCGCCCTTTACACCTTTAATGCCCGCCCGGTCTTCCAGGCCCAGTCCCTGCTTGTAATAGAAAAAGAGCGCGGCAATAATACTATTTACCAGGGCGGCCCCACCGTAGAGCGCGGCAACGACGACTACTACCAGACCCAGTATAAACTGCTTAAAAGCGAAGCTTTGCTTAAAACCGTCCATAAGCGCCTTAACCTGGACCGTTACCCGGAGTTTGCCGGCGTATACGGCTACCGCAAACTTATAAAACCCGTGGCTATAGCGCCGGTGCCCCGGAGCCGCCTGGTGTATGTGAAAGTAGATTCTTATGACCCTTTGCTGGCCGCAAATATAGCCAATACCGTGGCCAATGTTTTTATAGAGCAGAACCTCAGCAACCAGCTCTTTATTTCAAAAGATGTCCTTAACGCCCTGCAAAGCGAGAAGCCCGGCGGCCAGAGCCGCGCTATTTACGAAAGCCTCCCGGCGGTAGTAAATAATACGCTTATCATGGACCTCAAGCGCGAGTCGGCCAAGCTTCAATCGCAGGTGGCGGAAGCCTCCGGCCATTATACCGCCAAGCATCCGCAGGTCTTGGCCCTTAACGCTAATTTAGCGGCGGTACAGAGCCAGATAAAAGTAGAAACGGATAAAGTCATTCAGAGCCTTAAAATAGACCTTTCCGGCCAGCTGATGGGCAATAATATACGCCTTATAGACGCCGCTATGCCGCCCTTGAGCCCGATAAAGCCGCGCAAAATGTTCAATATGCTTTTGTCGGTAATAGGCGGCCTGGTACTCGGGCTTTTTGCCGCCGTGCTGGTGGAATTTATAGACCAGACCGTGCGCACCCAGGAAGACGTTGAAAATAAGCTGGGCCTGCCTTTCCTTGGGATTGTCCCTCTTACCCGCCAGAACAAAGAGCAGACCGCGTATAACCATCTTATACTTCAGGAACATTCGCTTATAAGCGAGTCTATCCGCAATTTGCGCACCATGGTAGACTTTGCCGAGGTAGGCAGTAAAACCAAGTCTTTGATTGTAAGCAGCACAGTTCAGGGCGAGGGGAAAAGCTATGTGGGCGGTAACCTTGCCGCCGCTATAGCGCAGACGGGGGAGAAAGTTCTGATAGTAGACGGCGACCTTCGCCGCTCCAATCTTCATAAAGTTTTCCGCGTTTCAAACGCTAAAGGCCTCAGCGATTTCCTTGGCGGCGGCCGGAGTACTGAAGACCTGCAGCCCCTTATACAGCCTACCGACGTAAAAAACCTTTCTATCCTTACCTGCGGCCCGCGCCCGCCCAACCCGGCCGAACTGCTTAATACCCCGCGGCTTTCGGCCTTCCTTACCTGGGCCACAACAGAATATGACCGCGTAATAATAGACTGTCCGCCTATGTTCCCGATCAGCGACGCTTTGCTTTGGGGTAAATATATAAAGAACTGCGTTTTTGTAGCGGCCTTCGGGAAAACCCGGGTTCCGCTTATTAAAACGGCCGTAAAACGCCTGGCCACTTCCGGCATAAAAATACTCGGCGCCGTGGTTAATATGTCCAAGTTCGGCGGCCTGTCTTATTCCTACTACGGTTACTACCAGTACAACTACAACTACGGGCCCGACGCGGACGCCCAGGGCGGCGAAAAAACCCGCCGCCGCAAAAAAGCGGATCTTAAACCAGAACCCGCCCAAACCACGGTCTCAGGAAAATAATCCTACCCCGATTCCCGATTTCCCCAATCCCCAATGTATCTTGTTTATCTTTCGGCCCTTATCACCGTATTGTTATAATATAGACATCAAAACATCATGGTTTGTCTCCCAGCCTTACGCTCATTTTGATAAATTTATGCGCCTTTCAAGAATAGAATCAAATGCCTTAACAAGCTCCCTCTCCGGGTTTAAGGGAGAGGTTTACCTGTTCGGCTCCAGGGTTGATAATGCCAGGAAAGGCGGCGATATCGACCTGCTTCTGAAACCATACGCCAAAACCGACGCTTTAAGCCTTTCTTTAAAAATTAAGGCCGGCTTTTTCGCCCTCTGCGAAGAAGACCTGGATGTTGTAATCTATAAAAAGGGCGATCTTTTCTGCGAGGAGGCGCTTAAAAATGCAAAAAGAATTTATCCTTCAAAACTTTAAAGACCTGCAAAAAGCGGCCTCTCTGCTTGCCGGCTCGGTTAAGAAGTACAAACCGTACGCTCCCAAAACTAAATACACTCCCAAGCAGATGGAATATTACGACGCTTTATCTTTCCGTTATGAGAAGGCCGTAGAGGTCGCCCTGTATTTTTTCAGGAGCCTGGAAAGCTATTTGTATTCCGCCGAGTCCGATACCCTGCGCAACAGGGTCGCACACGCCTACCTGCCGGTCTAGCTTAAAGTAATATACGCCAAAATCATCATGTTCTCCGGTCTCATCCTGAAAGATTTTTCCCGCGCGGGGGATTACATAAGCAAACTATAGGCCGTCCAGTTGTTATTCTCGATTTCTTCTTTATTTCTGGATCTATCCTCAAAACGCATAATGCTGACCGGCGGCGCCGGCTTCCCGGGCTCCTTCGTAGCCGAAAAGCTCAAGGCTATGCCAGTGCCGCACAAGCGCTATGCGCATCAGGCGGCCAAAGCCGAACAGTACCTGCTTGGCGGCGGATTCCCGGAGCTTTGTTTTATTGCGCAGGATTTCCGCGTAAAGACACTGCAGGGCTATTTTGACGTAATGCTTTTTAAAGACCTTATCGAGCGCTATAAGCGCAAACCCCACGCGCACCTGTTGAAATATTTCGTTAAGCGTCTCTTCGCCGGCATCTCAAGCCCGGTTTCGCTCCATAAAATATACAACGAACTCCGGTCCCAGGGGTATAAAGCAGATAAGAATCTGCTTTATGAACTAATGGAAGAATTGACCTCGATCTATT
>MNUR01000057.1 GCA_001871115.1 Elusimicrobia bacterium CG1_02_56_21
CAGAGCAATCTGGGCCACGCGATCGGAGACCACGCCGAACTGCTTGCCGGAGAAGAGAAACAGAAGAAACTGGAGGAAGCCGTCTCGGCGTACAAGGAAGCGCTGCGGGTCCTGACATTCGAGTTGTCTCCCGGAGACTATGCCATGACACAGAACAATCTTGGCCATGCGTTGGAAGACCAGGCCGAGCTTCTTGCAGGAGAGCCGAAGAATAGGAAACTAGAGGAAGTTGTTACCGCATACAGAGAAGCCATGCGGGGACGGACATTTGAGTCATTCCCCGACGATTACGCCATGATACAACTCCATCTAGGCGCCGCGCTGATAGGGCAGGCGGAACTCCTGACTGGAAAAGCGAAAAACAATAAGATCTCAGAAGCGCTGACCGCCTATATCGAAGCTATGCGGGTCTACACCCAGACGAACCATCCTAACCGCTACCGCAGACTTGCAGACAAAGTCACTAAATTAAAATCATTAATTCAGGATTAAAGTAAAATCGGTTTCAATGAAAACAAAACGGACGTCCTGGCGTCTGCTTTGTTTTGTGTATTGCGACCTGTTATACGTGACAGGCTTCAGTGCTTATGCGGTTCGCAGGATTCCATGCCGAACAGGGGCTTGCCGTCGGCGAAGGGAGAGATGGCGCGGAGGCGCTCTATGATGGGCGGGAATTCCTTTATTATATAGTCCACTTCCTCCTGCGTATTGTAGACGCCAAGGGAGAAGCGCACCGAGCCGTGGGCGTAGGTCTGAGATACGGCCATGGACATGAGGACATGGGAGGGCTCCAGCGAGCCGGAGGTGCAGGCGGAACCGGAGGAGGCGCAGATGCCTTTCTCGCTAATCATCAGCAGGATGGATTCGCCCTCGATGTATTCGAAACTGATATTGGGGGTATTGGGCAGGCGGTTCGCGCCGCCGCCGTTGCCGACTCCAGCCTTGCAGTTGTATCTGCGCTTCCATCGCTTCCCATCCCTGCCCGGCGTCTTCCCACCCTTGTTTCTTGAATAGATTCTCTACCAGCCAGTGGACCTTTACGGTACTGCGCAGTTTAAACAGGTAATCAAGCCCGCGCTCCTCGGCCGCCGATATTATTCTCTCGTTGCCGAAACCGAAATCCCCGCGCAACATCCTCGGCCGCTGTTCCTTTGAAAGCCCGTCTATGAACGCGAATAATCCCGGCGCCGTATAAGCGGAGGCCGTATGATTACCCGCTTCAACTTCCACGTCCAGTACTATCCGCGTGCCGCCCATAAAATATGTGTGGTAGGAATGCGACGGGCGGCCGGGTTTAGCTGGATTATAACCGACCACCCCGCCCTCTTGTCTGCGGCCATAAAGCAGTTTGACCGTTGTGTCTATATCAAGGATCCACGGCTCCCCGGGCAGGTCTTCCCAGCTCCGCCGTAAATGCGCCCGCAGCCACCGCGTGATAGACGCTTCGTCCGCGCCTTCAAAAGCGCGCCGCACGGAATCTTCACTGCATATTTTCTTCATCCCAAGCGCGGCCGGCGCCACACCCTCGTTGCGCAGCGAAGTGATGTGCGCGTAACGGTGTTGTCCGCTAAGCAGCGATAAAACAAGCGTCCCTAAAACATCGCGCACAGCCGGCGCATTACCGCTTTTATATTTTAAGGGACAGCTGCGGACCCAGGGGTCAAAGAGATCGGCGGTCTTAAGAAAATCCACGAAATACGGCAGCAACCCCATAGACGACACTTCCGCGTTCTGGTCCCATTCCACTTGCATCCGCCCGCCAAAGGTGTCAAGCGCGACGCGCCCATAACCCGGTTTTATATGCTCACCCAAAGGGTGAACGTTTCCTGCGGCTGATGGTTTTGTTGTCATCATTGGAGGATACACCACTTTTTAGGAGTTTTTCAAGCCTTTAACTGCCGGATTTAGGAACGGGCTTACGGAATTGGTGAGTTTTTTCCGGTCATTTTCAGAAATCGCGCCTGCCATTTTTTGCTACAATTACAGAGTCGCATGATTTCCCCGGCAGCCGCACCGATTTTTTACGGGAGAATCATCTTTGGATAAGGTATTTATGGCGGTGGTAAATTCCTTCGGGGTTTTATAAGCTTTTAATTCCACCGGGGCTAGTCTATCCCGACCACCTCAGTGAGGCGTGGAGGAGTGGTGAACGGGGAATCCTATCGTGTCCGGAGGGTGTCCTCTGAGTCGGAAACTATTAAAGAGTATGGAGGGGCGGCCTATGAGTACGATACATACTGCGGCGTGTATTTTATCGCTATCCGTTTTTGCGCTGTTGCCTGGCTTTGCGGGCGGCGCGGAGCGGCGGGCTGTAAAAAAGACAACAGTACCGAGAGCAAACGCGGCCGGCTCGGGTTTCTGGGAGCTTAAGCCTGTAGAGACAAAAAACCTGACTACGGAGACCGAAGCCATCCGGGATAGCGTGGAAGACTCCACCTCTACCTCCCAGGGGGTGTATGAGGGTGGTGCCGGCATCTCGAATGGTGCTGTGGAGAAAAAAACCGGGCAGGGTGCCGGTCCGGCTCCTGGGAAAAACCTTGGCGGCGGGGGGAGTGGCGGGGGAGCCGCTCCCCGGCTTAATAAATCTCCCGGTACTTCCGGCGGCGGGCCTTTGCCTAACCTCGGCCCGGCGCCATCCGATATGAACGGCCCCCAGGCCCGCAAACTATTGCAGGCTCCCAACAGTTGCGATAACGGATACAATTACATCCGGAATTTTTATTCCCGTGACCCGGCAATGGTTGCGTTCACGGCGGATGTTCCCGGGGCAATTGTGCAGCTTTATGTTGTGATCGGCTCAGTTTCCCGTGGTCCCCGGCTCTATATTGCGGATAAGAAAGGGAATCTGGTGGACAAAAGAATTGGGAGCGAGGTCGCGATAGGGCAATACATCTTTACGGCGGATGGGAGATTCTCTGCGTGTTTTGCTGCCGCGCTAAAAAGCCGCGGCACGGTCCAGAATTATTTTCCGCTTAAAATCGGGGAACCATATCTGGCTTCCGGAAGCCTGTTACAACCTAATGGACAGGCCGGGCAGTTACTGCTGCAAATCCAGTGCGGCCCAAATCCGACAGCGCGTGCAATGCTTGCTTGTGGCCCCTGACCCTTTAACGCTTGAGCCAGCCTCATGAGCTTTCAAGAGGGCCATGGGTGCGGTGGTCGGGAGAGTCTAGGAGCCTGTCCGACATAAGCCTAAAACCACCATAGAAAGGCGGTACCACCGGCTAAAGGTCCACATCCGCCTTCAATACCGCGCGGCGGCATGTGCCGACCTGTAGCCGCCGCCCCTCTTTCTGACAGTTATCACTCGCTTTTCCTCTAAACACCCGCATACACCGCCTTAAACCGCCCGCTTTTCCATAACTTTAAAATGTTGTGCGTGGTGCAGATGAGCGTCCACTCCCCTTTTACCTTCGCCACGCCTCGCAGTAGAAACTGCCGGAATCCCCGCCCCTGTTTTATCTGCCCGAAAACCGGCTCCGCTATCTCTTTGCGCAAGGCATAGGCCTCGCGGCCCCGCTTCGTCCTAAGTTTCCGCTTCATCCTGTCCACTACGGAAAAACACGCCGGGATCCTTCCGCGCCCGGGCGCTTCGGCTTTCTCGCCGTGCTTCTGCCGCCTCGGCGGCATGAAAATCTCCGTGCCGGACTTCTCCACCCCGGCGATGTTATCCGCGCTGAAATACCCCGCGTCCAACAGAGCTTTCTTCGGCGCTGCGCCGGTATTCCCCATCACCTGCGCCATCATCGGCACCGCCTGCTTCTTGTCGTTGGCCTCCTGCGTCACATCGGCCGCCACGATTACCTGCGCCTTCCCGTCCACCGCCGCCTGGCAGTTGTATGCCTGCACAAAACTCTTCTTATCCGCCGGTGACGGCATTATCCGGCTTTCCGGGTCCGTGAAATTCTTCTGCGACTTCGGATCCGGTTCGGGGGCTGGTTCTTTGGGCTTGGGCCCGCTTATGCGGCCTTCCTTTTCCCGGGCTTCCCGCTCGCGCTTCTGCGCCTCGGCCTCTTCCTTCGCCTCCCGCTCCAGCGTCTCTTTGGCCTCCCGGATCTTCTTCAGCCGGCCCTCACGGAACGCCAGTTCTTTTGGCAGCTCATCGCCCCGCCGGTCCGCTCCATATTCCGCATCTTCCTGTCTGTCTAATTCCTCGGCCTGCCGCAGCAGCGCATCAACTTCCTGTTTAAGTCTGGCTTCCTCCTTGCCCATGCGCTCATAGCTCATCGCCTTGTGCTTGGAAGCGTTGGCCTTTATCTTCGTCCCGTCCAACGCCACATGCCCGAGCTTTACCAGTCCCGCCGCACGGCACAGCCGCAGGACCTGCACGAACAATCCGGATAACGCCCGCAGATGCGCTTTCCGGAAATCGGAGATTGTCCTAAAATCCGGCCGCTGGTTAGCGGCCAGCACGCGGAAGGCCACGTCCTCTTCCAACTTGCGCGCCATATTGCGCGAAGAAAACACGCCGGTGCAATAGCCGTAAATCAGCACCGCTGTCAGCATTCTCGGGTCGTATGGTACCGTGCCGCGCGCTGGCCCGCCGTAGCTCGACAGGATGGCATCCAAGTCCAGGTTCCCGATAAGTTCCTCCACGAAGTAAACAAGGTGGTCGGTGGAAAGCCATTCTTTCAAGGATGGCGGCAGCAGAAGCATCTGGTCCGGGTCGTAAGGGCGGAATGTTCTTTCGGTCATAGGGGTTTTCCGTACGCGCGCGTACGATATCCATATTATAGAGAACTGTGACCGCTTCCGCAAAAATGCTCACGACGAGAAAACAGCCTGCCCGGGATTTTATCCACTACCATCAGAAAACGTTATGTCGGACAGGCTCCTAGGTTAGCAATTAAGAACTATAAGGGGGAAATTGTGAAAAAAATT
>MNUR01000123.1 GCA_001871115.1 Elusimicrobia bacterium CG1_02_56_21
GAGTTACCAGCGTTAACATCTGGATAATAATAGGCAAGCAGGTCACAAAAGACCAGGAAGCCAAGATAAAGAAACTCGTTACCGGCGCCCTGGACCTGGAGGTCGCCGCGGGCGACACTATCTCCATAGAAAGCGCGCCCCCGGTAAAAGCCCCCCGGGCAATAAACATCCCGGCCGTAGTCGCCCTCGTCTGCCTGGCTGTCCTGGCAGTTTTCCTCTACGGTCCTTTCCGCGGTTTCCTCAAGAACCTTAACGAAAATCTTTCAACCCTGGCCGCTGCCGGGAGATCTGCTGTCGCGGTCAAGGGAGGCGCCGGGGGAGATATCACCCTGGCCGGCGGCGGAGATGATGTCGGGGGCGAAACCACCATGTCAGGCGCGCTGAACATCGCCGGAGGCGGAGGCGCTGCCTCGGTGCTCACTTTCGACCAGGGCGAGAACATCCCGCTGGACAAGTATGTCACCAAGGACAATGTGGACGACCTGATGCTTATCCTCCACGACGAATCCCCGGAAGTCATAGCTAAAGTAGTACAGCGGATACCGCAGAAACTGGCTTTCTCGGCTATCCCTAAATACAAGATGCAGGAAGTCCTGGAGCAGTTCCTCAAGAGGGAATTCCTGGAGCCTGAAAAAATCAAAGAACTCCTGCTCCGCATAAAGGACAAAATGGCCGGAAGCTTCGGCGGCGAGGCGCGCCTCGGCAACCTTATGCAGATAATGGACAAAAAATCCCAGGAGAGCACCCTCGCCTTCCTCAGGGAGAGGGACGCCGCCTTTGCGGCGAACGTGGAAACCCGCTACTTCAAATTCGAGGACCTGCTGCGCTACGACGAAACCGCCCTGCGCAGGATCTTCCGCAAAGCCGGCGCCGAGCCCTTCGCGCGCTGCCTAAAGAACTGCGACGCGCCCACCGCTGAAGCTTTCGCCGAAATGCTCGGGCCCGCCATCAGGGACCTGGTAGCGGCCAGGATGCAGAACATGCTCCTTACCGGAGACAGCAACGACTCCGAGCTGACTATCTTGCACGCCGTAAACGCGCTGGCGGAAAAAGGCCTGATCCTGCCTCTGGCGGACGTTAAGCAGGTAAAAGCGTAAAGCCGTCCGCCGCTGACAAAGGCCGTTAAAAAAAGCGGCAGTCCGCGGCGCCTCAAGCCCGCGGAACATTAAAGGAGGAAACCGTGGATTTTTCAACTGTGTTCGGTCTTACTATAGGTGTTGGCTGCGTCTGGTACGCCATGATGGCCGGGGATATAATGGGGCTGCTCTGGAACCTGCCCTCGTTCGTCCTGGTGGTGGGGGGAACTATCGCCTCGACCATGATGACCTTCCCGCTGGACGTTATGGCAGACGTCCCGCGCTCTCTCCTCCTGATATTCTTTCCGCAGAAATTAAACAAACCCAAAGCCGTAATAGACAGGCTCTGCGAGCTAGCCGGCATAGTAAAAGCCAAAGGCGTCGACTCGCTGGCAGAGAGCACGGCCAAGGACGATAAATTCCTGAGGTCCGGCGTGAAGCTGGTGCTCAGCGAGTGGCCCGAAGACGATATCCGGGAAAGCCTTGAAAAAGACATTGAGTTCACCCTTGAGCGCCATCAGCAGGTACAGAAAGCTTTCGCCGCGGCCGGCGGCTACGGCCCGGTTTACGGTTTGCTGGGCACCCTGATAGGTATTCTCGGAGTGCTCCGCTACCTTGACAGCCCCAAAGCGATGGGCGCGGCCATGACCGTGGCCATCGTCACCACGTTCTACGGCATCTTCCTGGCCAACTTCATCGCGCTGCCGGCGGCGGGAAAGCTGGAGAGCTACAGCACAAAAGAGCTGCTCGGCAAGCAGCTGGTCCTCATAGGCATCCTTTCTTTTAAGAACGATGAAACGCCGCTGATGCTGCGGCGCAAACTGGAGAGACACCTCGCCTCCAAGCTCAGGAAAGAAGAATAGGTCCGGCTTACAGGACATGGCGATAAAGAAAAATAAATTAACTGCCCCTGTAGTCTGGATGACGGTCTATAGCGACCTCATTACCAACCTGGCGCTTTTTTTTATGATGCTGTTCGCCAGCGTACTGATAGCTTATCAGAAGGGCATGACAGAGCAGGAATTCAGGGATTATATGAAGGGCGTTTCCAGCGCTATCTACCACAAGGAAGCGGCGGTCAAGACTATGACCGAAACCGGCAATAAGCTCGCAAAGATAGAAGGGGTAGCCGGAGTAAAGCTGGGAGAAAAGGACCTGCGCATAGTCTTGCCCGAGCCGGTGCTTTTTGAATCAGGGAAAGCAAAGCTCAAAGACAGCGCGCGGGAGCTGCTGACTAAAATAGGAACTACGCTGGCGCCGACGCGCTATAACCTGGCTATAGAGGGTTACACGGACAATGTGCCCATAACCCAGACCGCCCCCCCGGGCATGAGACGCTGGCAGCTGGCTATGGCGCGGTCTACAGGGCTAGGCCCCTATTATTCCAACAGGGAACTGTCGGCCGCCCGCGCTCTGCAGGTTCTGCAATTTTTCAGCAGGGAGAAACTACTGGCCCCTGAGCGACTTTCAGCCAGCGCCTACGGTGAATTTATGCCGGCCGCCCCTAACGACAGCGACGCGAACCGCGCCAGGAACCGGCGCATAGAAATAAGGATGGTACTGAGGGGCAAAGGGCCGGTACCCCGGGTAGAAGAGCAGCCGCCAACGGAATGAAGAAGAAAAAACTGGACTTCGCCGCGGCCATGAGCGCCTACCTCCTCCCCTATATCGGGGTGATGACGATTCTTTGCATCTTCTTCCTTATTGAGTACACCGATTATTCGGAAAGGCTCAAAAAAAAGAACGCCGAGCGCAACGAGACAATGGCGGAAACGGTGAAGGAAGACCTCAAGGAAATGGAGAACGTAAAGGTGGAGGTTATGGAGGACGGCATCAAGGTCACCCTGCCTTCCTCCGTGGTCTTCGACCTGAGCGTAGCGAAGCTCAAAGACTCCGCCCTGCCCACTATGCAGAAATTCGCGGCCAGCATAAAAAGCCTCGATGACCGCTACCTGGTGATGGTGGACGGCAACACCGACAATGCCCCGGTCTTCTACGGCGGTGATTTTTCCTCCAACTGGGAGCTTTCGCTGTACCGCGCCATCAGCGTTATAGACTTCCTGGTTAAAGAGGGGAACAACCCGGACCTTTTTGTAGCGGCAGGCCACGGTGAATTCAACCCTCTCGGGCCCAACGACACGCCCGAGCAGCAGGCGGCGAACCGCCGGGTTGAGATTTTGATACGGAAGAGAAGCGCCCCGGCGGCCCCTCTCGCGGAAGTTATCGCGGTTCAACAGAAAAAAGCCACAAATCCATAGAGCAGCATTGTAAGGCAGACCAAGGAGAATAAACAGATGAAGATATTAATAGCTGACGACGATGATGAACTCAGGGACCTGGTTGAAATGATCCTCAGCTCTGCCGGTTACGCCGTTTCCGCGCATTGCAACGGGAAAAGGGCCTGGGAAGCGCTGCAGAAAACCGGCGCTGATATGGCCGTGCTGGACATAAACATGCCCGAGATGGACGGCCTTGAACTCCTGGACCTGATACGCAACGACGAGAGCTTTAAAGAAATGCCGGTGATGCTGCTGACCGCCAGGAAGGGTATGAGCGAGCGCGCGCAGGGCATAGAGCGCGGCGCCGACGACTACCTTACCAAGCCTTTCGAGAACGACGAATTGGTAAGGCGCGTAAAACTGCTGGAACAGGCCTACCCGGCCAACGGCTAAGGGGAAGAAAATGCGGCCAGGCAAAGCCTTTATAGCTTCGGTTATTATCGCCTTCTGCGCGGCGGCCTCTGCCGCCGCGCCGGAGATGATAGTAATTACCTCGGCCACCTACGATTCGGGCGGGGAAGACAGGGCCTATGCCGTCACAGCCGACGCTGACGGGAACATATTCCTGACTGGCAATACCGGCCAGGATTACCTTTCCCAGAAATACAGCAAGACGCTGGTGGTAAGCCCCACGGCACAGGTGCTGTATACCAACGGGCTCTCCGGCAACAAAGCCAAAGGGATAGCCCTGGACGGGCTGGGCAATATTATAGTGACAGGAGAAGAAATAAACGCCGCCCCCGACCTCGACTTCCTGACGCTTAAATACAGCCCTAACTTCGCCGCGCTGCTCTCCTCCGCAACTTATGACGGAGGCGGATTCGACTCGGGGGCCGCCGTAGTAACGGACAGCCAGGACAATATATTTGCTTCGGGCTATATAAACGACGGAGGAAACGTTAATTTCTATACTTTCAAATACAGCCCGCAGCTAAATGTACTGTCTACCGCGTCCTATGACGGCGGCGGAACGGACCAGGCCGCGGCCATAGCGGTGGACCAGAGCGACAATATTATTGTGGCCGGTTACACCCAGGGGGCCAGCAACGATTTCCTCGTGGTTAAATACGATAATAACCTCAACCAGCTGGCTACCGCCCTGTTTGACGGAGGCAATGATGACAGGGCGACCGGAGTAACGGTGGACAGCGCCGACAATATAATAGTCACAGGCAGGCAGAACGACGGCGCCACCCAGAACTACTACACCGTGAAATACGATAGTTTTCTCAACTTTATTTCTTCCGCCGTCTATGACAGCGGCGGCACTGATATACCCGGCGGAGTAGCAGTGGATTCCAGCAATAATATTATAGTT
>MNUR01000101.1 GCA_001871115.1 Elusimicrobia bacterium CG1_02_56_21
TGGCCCGCGCGCCCTTTGGGGAAGGGGGGCCCCGCCATAATTTCCCAAGGCGGGGGGAAACCGCGCAACGGTTTCCATCTTCCAGGGTACGCGGGCCAACACCCCGGCCGCCCCGACTGCGCATCTCACAGAATCTGCAATTTCGCTAAACCTTCTTTGACCGTCATGCAGGTTTTATATATTATTTAAGGATGAGTGCTGGAATACAAGGCGGAAGACAGACGGCTGCGGCGGCAAAACCGGCGGGAAGTGGAAATGGAACCTGGAGGTATTACCTGTGGGCGGGCTGGATGCTGGCTATGGGATTATTCTTCCTTAACGACTTCCGCCTCGCCCTGGAGACCCAGAAACGCTGGACCCCCGCGACAGGCCGCGTGACGGAAACAAAAGTGGTCTCCCGCTGGGGCCGCCATAACACAACGTACTCCACCTTTGTCAGTTACGACTACAGCGCCAACGAATCCATACACAGCTCCGGGCCGCAGCAGCTCAATAAATACAAGTTCTACTTTACCGAGAGCGGTGCCTACGCGTACCTGCAGGAGAACTACCCGCAGGGAAAAAGCCTGGACACCTACTACAACCCCGCCAACCCCTCTCAATCCAGCCTCGGGCTTGCCGGCGCCCCCTACGTGGCCCTTCCCATTGTCTTCATCCTGTTCGCCTTCGGCGTCTTCTACCTGGGAATCCAGGAGAAATAAACCATAAAACGCGCCCGACCATGGGGTGGCCGACAGTAATCGGGACAGACCTTTCTTTTCACGCGTCAGGCGCAGCAATTAAATTTAATGGAGGGGAGACCGCGGGGGCCGGGTTAGCAAAACCCTCGTTGCGTGGAGCGCAGCTCCACTTTCTTGCCCGCCGCTTGCATAAGCGCGGAGGGCGAATACCGAGTGAGGCCACGGTGTGGCCGAACGTGTTTTGCGTTCCGGCCACCGCGGTAGGCCCCGGCTTCGCACCACAGGCCTTCTCTTTATGGCGCTACGCGGGGGAGATGATACCTTCGGGGGCGGGGGCCAGGGTAGGGCCGCGGAGGCCGTCCTGCAGGGGGGTGAGGCGGCGGCCCAGGCTCAGGAAGCCCAGGCAGGAAACAACAGCGATAGAAGCGATTATAAACCACGGCGCCTGCTGGTAAACAGGGCTCAGCAGACCTATTGAGTTAGAACCGATAAAAATACCCATAGAGCGCCCCACCTGCTGGAATACGCCCTGCATCCCCAGGTAGCGCCCCTTCTCCGCGCTGGGCGCCATATTCGCCCCCAGCGCCTGCAGCCCGGGAGAAACGGCCAACTCGCCCAGAGTGACCACAACAACAGCGGCCGCCGCCTCCGAGAAAGACACTGAGAAGCCGAAGCCCAGATAGCCCGCAGCGTAAAGCACAGCCCCTATAGCCAGGCCGGAAGTCAGCCTGCCGCGCTCAAGAGCGCGCGTCATAAAATACTGGAAAACCACCACCATGATCCCGTTAATAGAAAACAGCATCCCTATCTCCCGCTCAGTAAACCCCAGGTAGTTCTTGGAATAGAGAGAACTGGAAACCACCAGCTGGCTGGTGACCGCCGCCATGGTAAAAGAAAAAATGCAGAACCGCAGGAAAACCTTATTGGCGAGGGCGGAAGCGGCGCCGCTGAAACCCGGGCGCACGAATTTTCCGCTCAAGGAGCCCGGCGCGTCCTTGATCGCCGCCGCAAGTATAAAAGTGCAGATCCCGAAAACGGCGGCGGTAACAAAGAACATCAGCGAATAAGAACCCGCGGCCAGCAAACCGCCCAGGGCCGGACCCAGAGCCCAGCCGGCATTAGAACCCATGCGCAGGAAGCCGTAAGCCTTCATGCGGCGCGAAGGGTGCGTATAGTCGGCCACCCAGGACCGCGCTGCGGGGTGGAACAGTGACCCTATGAACACGCTGACAGGGTGGATAAGATAAACGCCCCACAGACCGGCCCCGGAGTAAATAATCCAGGCGATAACAGCTATCAGCACCGTGCGCAGGGCCAGTGCGCAGACCATAACCTTGCGCCGGCCTACCGCGTCCGATATCTCGCCGCCGATAAACTGGGCGAGGGAACCAACCAGCATGGAGGACGCCAGGAATAGCCCTACCCAGGCCATAGGAACCCCGCGGTGCGCGCTGAGGTAAACCGCCAGAAAAGGGAAAGAGATGGCGTAGCCGGCCGTCATCAGGCCTTCGGCGGCGGCAAGTATCCAGAAACCAGGAGGTAATCCCATATATAAATAATAGCATTTGGCTGACGTGTACCAAATATTTGCCTATGAAAACAAGCGGTTTTTTGGTAGAATATTACTAATCCCAATGCCAAACGCCGAACTAACACGCAAAAGCGCACTTCTCTCTAATTTTCATCATATAACAGACAGGATAAATTCCGCCTGCGGCCGTGCGGAAGCCGGTCCCGCGGTTGCGGAACTGCTTGCTGTCACCAAGTACGCCAGGCCCGAGGATGTAAAGATCCTCATAGAGGCCGGGGCCATAAAAATAGCCGGGGAGAGCAAAATACAGGACGCCAGGTCCAGGTGGGTTACCGGAGAACTAGCGCCGTTAAAATCGCGAATAAAGCTCCATTTTATAGGCCATCTGCAGACCAATAAAGCCAAAGCCGCCGTAGAAACATTCGACTGGATAGACTCAATTGACAGCGTTAAAATAGCGGCTGAAATAAACCGCCGCGCAGCCGCCCTGGGCAGGACGATTCCCGTTATGATCCAGCTTAAGCTGAGCAGCTCAGCTGCCCAGTCCGGCATAGCCCCGGACAAAGCGGGGGAACTCCTGGCCGGCATACGGACCTTCAGCAACCTGGAACCCCGCGGCTATATGGGCATAGCCCCCGCGGACGCCTCTCCCGAGCAGCTTAAAACCGTTTTTAAAGAAGCAAAAAAGATCTTCGACCGGGATTTTCCCGTCCCGGCCGGCAGCGGCCCCCGCAATTACCTGTCTCTGGGTATGAGCGGGGATTATGAACTTGCTGTAGAGGCGGGTTCAAACCTGCCGCGCATAGGGAGTGCACTTTTCGCCTAACGGTGGGAACAGCGGCGGCGCCCGCCAAGGGCCGCAGCAACAAGGTGGAGCGAGAGCTACAATTCGCCGAACCGGAGGTAGGGGACATGATCGTAAAAGTAAGAGTCATACCCAACTGTGAAGACAACGAAGTGGTTTCACGCATAGGCAGCGTGCTGCGCGTGAAGATCTGTGCGCCTGCAGCCGACCTCAAGATAAACACACTGCTCAGGGATTATCTCTCGGAGTTCTTCGAGGTTCCCTGCAAGCTGGTGAATATCATACGCGGCGCCAAGGGCCGCGAGAAGACAGTTGAAATAACCGGGAAAACCGAGGAAGAACTGAAGAACCTGCTCGACTCGATACCGTAAACCTCAGAAATCGAGAACCGGGAATCTTGAAGAAAAAGCCCTTCCCGGTTCTCGATTTTCGATTCCAGGTTCTTATTTTCTTATGATCCCGCCAAGGCTAATTTTCAAAAAGGGCGTTCTGAAGATCCTCGATCAGCGCCTGCTGCCTGACAAGATTAAATTCATCCCGGTCAGAGACGCCGCCGGAACTGCAAAAGCCACAAAAGACATGGCCCTTCGCGGTGCGCCCCTCATAGGCTGCGCCGCCGCTTTCGGCTTTGCCCTTGAGATCCGCCGTATTCGCCCGTCATCCTCGTCCCAGCTGGAACGCCTTGCGCGCCGGACCGCTTTGCTGCTCAAAGCCTCCCGCCCCACGGCAGTAGCCCTTTTCTACGCCGCCGACCGGATGCTGCACAAAGCGCTGGTCTTTGCCGCCGCCAACCCCGGCAAGTTCTCCCCGGCTGCTACCGGCAAACTTTTAAACCTTATTGACGGCGAAGCCCGCCTGGTCACCGCAGAGGACCAGACCGCCTGCCTGGCAATGGGTAATTTCGGGGCGGCCCTGCTGCCAAAGAACTGCGTAATCATGACCTATTGCAATGCCGGCGCGCTAGCTACCATGGGCATAGGCACCGCGGTAGGCGTTATAACAGCCGCGCATGAGGCCGGTAAAATAAAGCACGCTTATTCCTGCGAAACCCGCCCGTATATGCAGGGAGCCAGGCTCACTATCTGGGAACTGATGCGCGGAGGCGTGCCTTCGGAACTTCTTACCGATAATATGGCGGCGCATATAATCAAGACCTGCGGGGTGAACGCCATTGTGGTCGGCGCTGACCGGATAGCCTCCAACGGAGACACCGCAAATAAAATAGGGACCTACGGCCTGGCCGTGATAGCCCGCCACCACAAGGTCCCTTTCTACGTAGCCGCGCCCACGCCCACCATAGACGGCAAGGCGCGCGACGGCGGGGCTATAGTAATAGAAGAACGCTCCGCCGAGGAAGTTGCCTTTGTAAAAGGCTCGCGCATAGCCCCAAGGGGGGTAAAAGTGCGCCACCCCGCTTTTGACGTAACCCCTGCCTCACTTATAACCGCGCTGATAACCGAAAAAGGCGTAATCAGCCCGGTCACCCGCGCCAACATCAATAAAAACCTCTCTAAATAGCCGGCGGGCGGCCTACCGCAGGGGCCGGAACCTTTCCACTTAATAAAGCTTAGGGCTGACGGGGGGCCCGGTTTAGCAAAACCTTCCGAGGGCCGAG
>MNUR01000134.1 GCA_001871115.1 Elusimicrobia bacterium CG1_02_56_21
CCGAGATAGCGGCGACCGGGGATTATATGGTGTTTTCAGGGCATACCCATAAAGGCCAGATCTTCCCTTTCCATATCTTTACAAAACTTTTCTACAGATATTTTTACGGTTTATACCGCATCAATAACAGCGCCTTTTATGTTACCTCCGGCTCCGGGAGCTGGGGCCCCCCTCTGCGCTGGCTGGCTCCCGCCGAAATACCGGTAATTACGCTGACCGCCGCCAGGCAAGCGCAAATCACGCAGAAATAAAAAACGCCCGGTTGCCGGGGCGTTTTAGCTGTCATGAACTGGCTGTCCGGGCTTAAGCCGCGGTTATTATCTGTATTTCACCTTGTAAACGTCGAAGGGGACGCTGCCGATAGTCACATGCTTTGAATACTCGGTCCGGTATTTCTTTTTAATAATCCCGTTAACCTGGCCTGTGATCAGCAGTTCGCCCTTGCCGGCCACGTCTTCTCCGAGCTTGAAGGCTACGTTCACTGCGGGCCCGTAGGCGTCTTCTTTAAAGCGGAGCAGGTGCCCGTGGTGGATGCCCACGCAGATATTGTATTGCTTGTGCTCAGGCAGGCTCTTATTGCGCTTTTTAAGCCACCGGTGCATTTCTATGCTGCAGGCGGTGGCCATAAGGGGGCCGTCAAAAAGAAGCATCAGATTATCTGCTTTATCGCAGAGAGTTACCCCCCCGTGCCTGGCCACTATTTTTTCAAGCGCATGGTGGCACTTGACCATAGTGTCCATGAACTCTATTATCCCGTGCTCATGAGTCTTCTTGGAGAAACCCGAAGAGTCGCAGGAAACCACGGTAAGCTCGGTGCCGCAAAGGTTGTTTATCCTGGCGTCCAGCGCCGCGGCGTTGCGGGCATTGCGCTTAAACATAAGTTTAAAAAAAGTTTTTGTTGTCATTCCGTTATTCTTTTTCTTCATTTAAAAAGTATAACAAATCAAAAAGCCCTCCCAAAAGCATTAAGGAGGGCCCGTTAACAGGCACCGGCGGGTTTAAATCTTACGTGCCGACGAAGTCAATCCGCGAGATGTAAACCATAACGGTTTATCGGTCCGGCTGACATCCCGGCCAGAAGGGATATTGCCCAGACCTTGCCGGCGGCGGCCGCGCGCAGAACTTTTAGCATCGGGATAGGAGCCAGGGCAAGTATGAAAACCCCGGAATGGAAAACGAATTTAGCCGAATCCGCGGTTATAACGCGGGAACCGGAATTATTCTTAATGTCCCAGCGCAGCCTGGCGGCCGCTATCTCCACGTCCGGCAGATTACTGAACGAGAGCAGCCCGCCCAGACCGGCCGCGGAGGCCGCCTTAAGAAGGGCTTTGGCTTTAGCGGCCCCGGTCAGGCCGCCTTTCCTGTAAGCTGTCCAGTTCTCTCTGCGCATAGCGGACCAGAAGGCCACCGCGGAATTAACGCGGCCATCCCTGCCTATATCGACAGGCCGCCCCGCGGTTCCGGCCTCCGGGGGATTATCTGAACGCGGAACTGGAACCTCTGAGGAAAGTGATTTTACCGCGGGGATACTGACAGCCGCAGCGCGGGTCTGCCGCAGAGGGGCGCCGGCCGCCGGGCTTATAACAGCCTGCTCTCCCTTTGAAGAAGAACCGTCAAAGAACCTTGCCGAACCGCCGGCAGTTCCGAGCGCTCCTGAAGCCGATAAATTCTCAAGAACAGAAAGAGAAGCAGCCCGCGGGGCCGCGGAAAGGCCCGCGGAAGATTCCCTGAAGACCGCGCAGCCCGCTCCCGCAAAGTACCTGACTTCGGCCCCGAATTTTTTATCCAGGTATTTATCCGCGGTCTTCTTGTCCGCTCCGCCAAGCGAACAGTCTTTAAATTTATTCAGCAGCGCGGAAACTTTTTCCCTCTTCTCCACCAGGCCGGAAGCGGCGGCCGCACCGTAATCTTTTTTAACGGCTTTTATAAAATCGGCAGTGATAGCGGGCGGCAGGCTTACGGCCTGCTCCGCGGACCAGGGAGCCGCGGCCTCGCTATAGGACAAAGCCCCGGCATAAATAGGCGCCGCCCCGGTAAGGGCCAGCGCCGCGGCGATCACTAGTTTTTTGGGTAGAATCATTTACAGATA
Organism: Elusimicrobia bacterium CG1_02_56_21; assembly: GCA_001871115.1. Lineage (GTDB taxonomy): Bacteria > Elusimicrobiota > Elusimicrobia > Elusimicrobiales > UBA9959 > UBA9959. Next base: position 2,090 of record MNUR01000134.1, read on the forward strand.
TAGTCTAGCCTCCGCAACGCTGCTGCGCAAAAGCCGTTGGGCCTATACCAGGCAGAAAAAAGGCCCACGCTAGCGTAGGCCCTTTTAACAAATATTAGTAGACAGTTTATTCCTTAGGCAACTCTCCGCCTGAATTCAGCAGCAAACCGCCGAAATTTCCCAACGCCTTTAGAGAAACCGAAACTGCCCCTTTAAAAGGATAGCCGGGTTTAGCGTCCGAGATCTTCTCTATGACATTAAGGCCATTGCCTATCCCCTCCAGGAGTATAGGGTCCATAGCGCCTCCGTAAGCGGAATGCCAGGCTCTGCCATAGCCCTTCTCCATATTCTCGCGGTTAGCGTCATCCATAACTATATAGCCGCCGGGAGCCATCGCGTTGAAAACATCGTAAAGCCCGGACTCCCGGCAATAATCGTGCTTCGGGGCGTCTATAAGGGCTAGATCGAAAGGGCCCAAAGCTTCCAATAATCCTTTCGGCAAATTGTAAGAAAGCAGCAAGCGGGGCCCATAAAATCTGGGCCGGAGCGGCGCTACGCGGAATTCAACTTTGGCCTGGCAGCCTGAATTTTCAAAAGCTTCTTTAGCCTGCGCTGAAAAAAGAGGAGAATCACCTATTGACAGGAGATAATTATCTTCAAGACCCGCTATCTGCCTGGCCATCATAAGCGTGGAGAAGCCTGAACCGAACTCAATTATACGCCGGGCGCCCAAGGCGCTCACGAAAGCGGCCAGGAAGCGGCAGGAAGCCGGCTCCAGAGAGCCGGAGCCTGGATATTCGTATCTAGAGAACGGGACCTTGTCCATCGCGGCAAGCGCTTCAGCTATATATGGGTTCATAAATAATCACCTGCGGCCGGGCCGCAATTTAAGATCAGGTCCAGCGCCGACATATCCGGCTCAAAGCCCGGGAAAGCCTGAGGGTATTCGCGCGGCTTAAATTCCTGCCAAGAGAGTTTTATCCCGGCAAAGCTGAAAACGCCCGGGTCCAGATAGGCTTTTGCCCCTGCCCCGGAAAGATATTCATTTCCTCCCGCGGCTACGCAAAGCCGGGCCAGCCTGGCGCTGGAAGTTTCATCCACACCGAATTCCGAGGAGAACTTTACGGGGGTCTTAATACCGAAAGCGTCCTTAAGAAAATCCATGGTAGCCACCGCCAGGTCCGCAAGGAGGCGGTAGTCCCGGGAATAGAGTTCCTCCAGGCCGGGAAGATGCTCCTTAAAAAAAGGCGCCCGCGCGTAATTAATCTTTATCGTGCGCAAATGTTCTTCCCTCCAGGCGGAAGTATTATCCAGCTCCACTTCGTTTATCTTCTGGGAGAAGCGCCCTTTGGAAATGACCGGGGCGGTCAGGTACTGCCAGCCGCGCGCTGTCCGGATGCGGTTCCGGTTCTGGAATTCCCGCTTTTCAAACTGCACGTCGTCCAGGTAGATAAACAGCTCCGCCAGGCGCATCTTGGAGAAGAAGCGGAGCCCGGGCCAGTACTGGAGTTGGTGTATAGCGGTTTTCATTACTTTGCAGATGTCGCGGAACTTAATGAGCAGACCCGTGCGCTATTTTCTAGCGGTCACAATCAGCGCGGAGCCGGCAAAAACGCGGCCTAAAGTCAGGCCCCGCAGGGCCTGCGCCAGCCAATAGTATAGAACTTTAAGGGCGCCGGGAAGAAATCCGCCCAGCCGCCCGCCGGTCCGGTAGGGATCTCCCGCGGTGGGCCTTGAATTACGTATCCTTATGTCCCGGAAGCCGGCCCGCTCAAGAAGGACCTTCAGCGTTTTAGCCCTGAAGTTGAAATTATGGATTACTGAGGGGCTGGCACCCAGGAAAGCGAACAAACCTAGTTCTTCCATCCGGTAAAGCGGCAGGTGGAAAGCGGCGTTAAAATCCCGTATGTATATAAAGCCGCCTGGCTTAAGCAAGTGAAACAATTCTGCGGCCGCCGCCGCGGGCTTGTCCATCAGGCAGAAAACCTCAAAAACCGTAACCGCACCGAAAGACGAACGCTCCAGCCCCGCCTTTTCCACTGGCAGCCGGTGAACTTTTAACCCGCCGGCGACCGCTTTAGCAGCCAGCTGCGGGTCAAGTTCTACTCCCTCCCCGCTCCAACCGCGAGCAGCCGCCGCCTGAAGCAGTTCCCCCCCGGCGCAGCCTATATCGAGCAGCCTGCCCTTATCTGGAACAACAGTGCTCAGGAAATCCAGGGCTCCGGAAAAAAGTGCCGCCTTGGCCGATACGTAAATTCCATCGGCCAGGCCCGGAGAGTAGGCCGGCGTTCCAAAATATTTCTCTGCTCTAAAAGCAAGTCCGCAGCCTCCGCATTCCAGCAAGTCCATAGCGGTTGTAACGGCCGCAGCGCCGCAGACGGGGCAGGTTTGCTTTGTCAACCGCGCCTCCCTGCTGATACCGCCTCGAACAAAGCACGCTCTACACCGTCGGCGTATTTAGCCCAGGAATAATTCTTTTCCACGAATTTTCTACAGGCCTCACGCATCGCGACCTGGTTTTTCAGGTACCGAGGAATAAAGCCGAGTATTCCGGCCGCTATTCCCGCCGGGGAACAGTCCATGAGCAGCATTCCTTCGTCCAGTCTCCCCAGTATTTCCGGATTCGCCGCCACAGGAGTGGCCAGCACCGGGGTTCCGCAGGAAAGAGCTTCCAGTGTTACCAGCCCGAACCCTTCCAGCAGCCTCGTTGGCAAAATAAAAAGATCGGCGCTCTG
>MNUR01000112.1 GCA_001871115.1 Elusimicrobia bacterium CG1_02_56_21
CCCGGCGAGGATATCCCCGGCAAGATAAAGACTGCCGGCCACCAAAACCGTTCCGCCCGCCGGCGCCTGGTTAACGGCCAGCCGCAAAGCCTGCAAAGGATCTTCCGCCACTCTCACCCCGCGCCGCAGTGCGGGGGGGAGAAGTTTCTTTACGGCTTCAGGGGCTGCAGATCTGTATGACAGCGAGCGCGTAAGGATAAGGGCATCCGTCCCTGCCGCCAGGGCGCCGGCAATAACCCCGAGGTCTTTGTCGTTCATAAAAGCGGCTACGCAGACAGCAGGCCTGCCGGAAAATTCTTTAAGCAGGGCCGCTATCCCTTCTATATTATGCGCCCCGTCCACTATAATGGTCCGGCCTCTCAGTTTAAACCGCTCGAAGCGCCCGGCGGGAACAGCCCTCAGCAAAGACCGTAAGGAGAGCTCCGGCTTAAACTTAACCCTGGCTTTCCCGGCGGCCAGTTGGGCCGCGCGCAGGCCGAATGCCGCATTAGCATATTGAAAAGCGGGAACGGTGAAACTTGCGCCGGCAGCAGGCAAGGGCGCTGGCCTGTATACCCTGGCCCCGCAGCCCGCGGCGCGGCGCTTTATGATCCGCATAACAGGTTCGGGCAGCGGCAGCCCCGCAAGAACCGAAGAACCTTTCTTAATTATTCCGGCTTTATGCTCGGCTATATTCTCAAGCCGCGGGCCGAGAAACTGAAGATGTTCCATACTTACGGTGGTTATTCCGGCAACAGCCCCGTCGGCGGCGTTAGTAGCGTCCAGCTTGCCGCCCAGGCCGGCCTCTATCACGGAAAAGCGGACTTTCTTTAAAGAGAAATACAAAAACGCCATCGCGGTCAGGATCTCGAAAAAAGAAAGGTCCCCGGCGCTGACGGACTGCACGCGGCAAAAGCAGCTTAAAAAATCTTTTCTGTTTATATTCCTGCCGTCCAGTTTTATCCGCTCGCGAATAGATTTCACATGCGGGCTGGTATAAAGGCCCGTGGAATAGCCGCAGGAAGAAAGCGCGGCGGCCACAATGGAGGAGGAACTGCTCTTCCCGTTAGAGCCGGTTATATGGACCACGGTCCCCATCCCGGCTTCGGGATTGCCAAGGGCAGCGAGGGCCGCCTTTATAGGTGCCAGGGAATAATGCGCGTCTGCGGCCGGAAGGGGCAGGGTCCTAAACCAGCCCTCCAGCTCGCCGTAGGTTGTGGGCAGCCTGCGTACGCCGCCTGTAACTTTAATCCGGGCGAGCAGTTCTTTTACCGTGAGGCCTGAAGCAGGATGGCGCAGGCCCGGCGCTATTTCAGCCAGCGGGATCAGCACAAATTCCCGCTCGGCCAGCCGGGGATGCGGGACCTGCAGCCCCGGCCTGCTGATTGATTCAGCGCCATAAAAAATAATATCCACGTCTAAAGTGCGCGGGCCGTTCTTAAAATGCCGGCGCCTCTTTAAGCCTGCTTCTACGCTGCTTATAAGCGCCAGGAGTTCTTCGGGAGAAAGAGAAGTTTCGCAGGCGGCGGCCATATTGAAGAAAGCCGGCTGCTTAAGGAAATAGAGAGGTTCGGTTTCGTAAACGGAGGACTTCTTAATAAGCCTGCAGCCGCCGCGGCCAAGAAGCTTCAGGGCGGTATCCAGGTTCAGCAGCCTGTCGCCCAGGTTAGAGCCGAGTGAGAGATATACTTTCATTTTAGCCCCTCGGCATTTTCAGCGGGATAACTACAAGGCAGGATATGGTATTGCCCTGGAGCCGCTTTGCGGATGGAGGGCCCCAGCCTGATTTTCCCGGCCGGGGGAAAACCACGCAAGGGTTTCCAGCGCGGCGAAAGGGCAATACCATGCCTGCCCGGAGCCCGAACCTGCTTATTAATTTTCATTTCCTGACAGCCCTTATCGCGTCGGCTACCAGCATAGCTTTGCGGCATTCCGCCACATCATGCACTCTTATTATATCCGCCCCGTTGAAGGCGCCGGCCGTGCAGGCGGCTATGGTCCCGCTCAGTCGCTCTTCGGGCCCGCCCCCGGCCAGTGCGCCAATAAATTTCTTACGGGAGGCGCCCAGCATGACCGGGTAGCCCAGCGCGCGGATCTCGCCCAGGCGGGCTATCAGGGCCAAATTATGCTCCAGCGTCTTGCCGAAGCCGATGCCGGGGTCCAGTATTATCCGGCTTACCCCGGCCGCGGCCAGAGCGGCGGCCCTGGCCGCTAGAAAATTTTTAACTTCCTCCACTACGTCAGTGTAAACAGGCGAGGCCTGCATAGTGCGGGGTTCTCCCTGCATATGCATAACTATGACGCCCGCACCTGAAACAGCGGCGGCCGCTATCATCCGGGGGTCTTTAAAGCCTGTGATATCGTTTATTATGTCCGCCCCGGCCTCTACGGCCTGGCGGGCTATTTCGGGCTTGCAGGTGTCTATAGAGATAGGGATCTTAATCCGCTGGGCCAGAGCCTTTATAACCGGTATCACCCTGTGGCCTTCTTCTTCGGCGCTGACCGGGGCGCTGCCCGGCCTGGAGGATTCTCCGCCAATATCCAGCAGGTCGGCTCCCTGCTCCCAGATCTGCATTCCTCTGACAGCGGCTTCTCCCGGAGAGGCCCATTTTCCTCCGTCCGAAAAAGAGTCCGGGGTAACATTCAGGATACCGCAGATCAAAGTGCGGCCGGGGGAGAATTCAAGTATCTTCATCCTTAAATTTTACCAATTTAAAACAGGCTGCGGCTGCTGAATCGCGAGAAGAGGCACACCTCCCCACTGGAGGGGGAAGAAAATATGCTTATTTTACTGTGCTTTTTTTGAGGGGGGGGAAAATAGGCCTTGACAGCAATACTTTGCTATGCTATACTATACATACCAGAGAATAGCGACCAGAATGGAGGATATATGAATACCCAGAAATACATGCTCCCGAAAGAATTCAAAGTTTGGATGTGCGCGACCCTCGGCCTGATTAAAGACGGCAAGATGGGGACCAGCATCGCCCGCGCCGACCGGATAAAGCTTGCTTTAAACTACACTGGAAAAGGAAGGTAAAATGAAACCACGCTACCAGATAGTGATCTCCCTCTCTGAAGACGATAACGTGAAACTGCAGCAATTAAGGGAAGACGGCTTCCTAATAGTGGACATCTTCCGCCTCGGCTTAACCGAGGCGGAGGCGGCCGCTAAGAAAACCGGCAAAAGAAAGGAAAAACCCGGCCAGGATAAACTATTTTAAATCTCTTCCCGTACACCTGCCTTCTACTGCCCTGCTTTCTATTTTTTCGGATAGGCCTTTAGCAGGGCTGTCCCAAGAAAATCCATAAATAAAGAGAACCCTCCGTTAATGGTAAGATGTTTTTGTCTAAGAAAACAGTCATTACCGACGGAGGATTCCTTATGTCCCATTATAGCACATTGTTTTCAAACCTTCTTTTGCAGCTACCCAGACATAGTTTCGAAACCCTCGTAAAACAGTATGGCGCCGACCGCTACGCCAAGAAGCTGAGCACCTGGAATCAGTTCACGGCGCTTCTATATGCGCAGATAAGCGGGCTTGAAAGCCTGCGGGAAATAGAAAGCGCCTTCAGCGTACAGAATTTAAGAACCTATCACCTGGGCCTGCCCTCAAAGATCTGCCGCAACACGCTTTCAAACGCCAACGCAAAGCGCGACTGGCACATATACGAAGGCATGTTCTACAAACTTCTGGCCAGGTGCCGCGACCTGACCCCGAAACACAAATTTAACTTTCCGAACCCGCTTTACAGCATAGACGCCACCACCATCAGCCTTTGCCTGTCGGTCTTCCCCTGGGCCAGGATAAAGCACAAGAAAGGGGCCATAAAAATGCATTTCCAGTTCGACCACAGCGGGGATATACCGTGTTTTATGGTGATGACCAACGGGGAAAAGAATGATGTTGTGGCCGCCAGGGAACATATTCAGCTTACACGGGACAGCATCTACTGCTTTGACAGGGGCTACACGGATTCCAAGTGGTTCCGGCGCATCAGCGACGCCGGGGCGTACTTCGTCACCCGCCTGCGGGAAAGGGTGAATTACCGCATTGTGGGACAGCATGTAAGCTGGAACGGACCGGCCAAAGGGGTGGTTAGTGATGATGTGATAGAACTATGCGGAAAAATGAAGGAAAAGTATCCCCGGTGGCTGCGGCTTATAAGATATTACGATAAAGAACATGACAAGACTTTTGAGTTCATAACGAACCAGTTGAAGCTGCCGGCCCGGACCATAGCAGACATCTATAAATCGCGCTGGCAGATAGAAGCGTTTTTCAGATGGGTGAAGCAGAACTTGAAGATAAAGACATTTTTGGGGACGAGCGAGAACGCCGTTTTAACGCAGATCTGGTCGGCCATGTGCTATTACCTGCTGCTGGCGTACATCAAATACCAGAGCCGGTACGCGCATTCCCTTTACTACTTGCATCAGCTGATAAAGGCGGGTTTAATGGAGCGTTTATCGCTGCTGGATACGTTAAATTTGAACCAAAACCGCCTTAACAGGATACGGGACGGTGATCTGCAGCCCTTCCTGCCCTTCGCCTGAAAAAAGTTTCTTGGGACAGCCCTGGGCCAAAAGGCCTATATTGTGAATTTCGC
>MNUR01000048.1 GCA_001871115.1 Elusimicrobia bacterium CG1_02_56_21
ACCCTTGCCCCTTCCGGCGGCGGCTGGGCGCGGAATGCGGCGCGCAAATTGAGAGAACGCACCACATAGGCGGCCTGGAGGCCGCCCGTCCAGCGGGTATGTATCCATCCGGTTAGTTTTTCATATACGGCCCGCAGCGGCCCGGAAAAAAATTTGTTCATATTTTTTCGGGCATCCCCTTTCGGCCCCTCAATAATACGGTGATAGCGGCACGGCAGGTTACAATCTTTGCTTCGGCCTCAGCCCTTTCCCCGGGGGCAGCAAGTTTCTCCAGCATATACCATAGGAGTGAAATTCCAAGCAGAATAACCTTTCCCGTCCTTATAACAGCGACCAGAGCCCCCGGCCAGTGCTTCTCAAAGAATTTATACCTGCTCTCATAATAAATCGCGGATATTTCACCCGCCCTTTTTTTCCCGCTGGAAACCCCGCCGGAATGCATTATGCTGAGGTGAGGCAATATAAAAATCTTCCAGCCCCCGATACGCTTTATGCGGTAACACCATTCCAGCTCCTCCATATAGAGAAAGAAGCGGGGGTCCATAACTCCGTTTTCAGCCATAGCCTGACGGCGCACAAGCATGCAGGCGCCTGAAACCCAGTCTGACTCTACAGGGCCGCCGCCGGCACCCTCGGGTGCGTGGCCGCTCAGCCCGGGCAGCCGGTGCAGACCGGCGCTTAAATCCGCAAGGACCGTATCAAGAAAAAGTTCGTCTTTAACCCCCGGAAAGCGGTAGATACCAGGCCTTATAGACGCCTGGGTCCCGGCCCCGGACGAAAATGCGGGACCGACCACCCCGGCCCGCGGCTCAACTTTCATAAACTCAAGCAAGCCTTCGGCGGTCCCGGGAGTCAAAACAGTATCAGGATTGAGAAGGAGCAGGTATTCGCCGGCAGCCAAATCAAGCCCCTGGTTATTGGCACAGGCAAAACCTGAGTTCCCTGAATTGGAGACCAGGCGGACCTGTGGGAACTCTTCTTTTACCATCCCGCTGGTCCCGTCCGAAGAAGCGTTATCCACAACAATTATTTCATGACTGAGAGAGCCCAGGCCGGAAGCCAGACTGGAAAGGCAGGTCCGCAGCTCTTCCCTGCAGTTCCAGCTCACTATTACTACGGAAAGTTCCACTTTACCCCACCCTGCCAGCTGGTTTACCTTCCTTGTAAGTTACGGTAAACGGAGATCCTTCAGCCAGCTTGATTATATTTTTCGGCAGTTCCCCCAGGTTTTTATCATAGGGCACAAGCCATTTAGAATACTCGGCCATATAGAAAGCCGCCGCTGAATCCAGGTCTGCGAAACCCCATTTTTCCCTGATCTGTTCCAGAACGTAGTCCTCAAGACTCACCCCCTTGGCAAAACCATCGCTGGCCAGCCACTGAACATAAAAATATCCGGTAAGGTGCCTGATGGCCGGTTTTATGTTCACATGGTACGCAACGCTCGCATCAAAGGGAAGTATCCTGTAGTAGACAGGCAGTTTTATTCCTTCTAAACGCAGCGAGAAAATTGGCGGAGTATATCCGGGCGGCAGTTTTACGGGATAAGGAGACCGGCTGAAAGTTCTGGCTACCGGGACGTACCTTGCATTTTCCGAGTATGTGAATATTTCCATATCACCCCGCACCCGCAGGTCGCTGAACTGGTGGTAAAAATCCCCGGTCAGCTCTATTAGCAACGGATTAAGATAATAATACATGCGCTGGTCCAGGGCCCGCACATACTCAACAAGCCCCCTCAAGCCGCTGCCCTCCCTATTAAACCCGACAAAATCGGCATCCCATTTCATTATCCAGCGGTAGCTGGATTTTTCTATAGCGAAATTAGAATAATCCCAGGGAGCTTTCCCCGCGAAGCTGAAAACCCGAAGTTTCTTTAATTTAATAGCAAGTTTCTCAAGAATCTCACGGCTGCCGTCAGTTGAACCATTGTCCACCGCGATTATCTCATCAACATCATCTTTCACAGACTCAATAGAGGCCTCAAGCCAGTCTTTCTCATTGCAAATGCGCAAAATGGCGCTGATCCCCTGCGGTCGGGCCGGCCTGGGGAGCAAGCCCACGCTGGGGAGTAGAGAAAGGAGTCTTCTCGCTATTCTGGACTTTAGAGGGATGCGCATGGTTACACTTTAACCTTCCTTAATATCCCGCTCAGGCGTTCGCGGTAGGCCCTGAAATCCTCCCGGCGTATGGCCACTACCTCGGCAAGAGGGGCCTTTGAGAACCTGAGATAGGAAAAAAGCAGCCAGAGCGCGCCGGAGCCATAAGCCAGGGTGGAAGCCGCGGCTGCTCCTAGTATCCCGTAGCGGGGGATAAGGGTGAAATCCAGGACCACCGTAGCGGCGCAGGAAATAGCGGCGGACTTGCTTATTTCCTTCGGCCGCGCGTAACCCGTAAAAATATTCCCCAGCAAAGTTCCGAAACCATACATTATGGCCCCTGGAAGCAGGATAAACGCGGGCAGCACGGCCGGCAGAAACTCACGCCTATAGGCGGTCAATATAAACGGTCTCATCACAAGCGCCAGAACCACGGCTAATACGGCCATCAGGAATAGAGACTGCCTTATTGCCGCGCTTGAAACAGAAAAACCTTCTCCGCCGGAAGAGACGGCGGCTGAAGAGAAAGCGGCCCGCGAATAGATCCCCGGCACGGTCAGAACAAACTCCGCAGCCGAATACGCTACCACGTAAACTCCGAGGGGCCCCGGCCCCAGAAAGAAGTTTACCAGCAGGATGTCCAGTCTCTTCGTCACCTGCAGGAACATCCCCCCCCAGAAAACGTGCCAGCCCAGCGCGGCCTGCTCCTTTATTATCTCAAGATCGTAGGCGAAGCCTATACCGGACTCCTTCCGTATATAATACAGCAGGTAGATGTTCTCTACCAGGAAAGAAAGGATAAAAACCCCTAACACCATTTTCACACTGAGCCCATGAAAATAAAAACCCAGGATAAGAACAAAGAACACGGAGTTATTCAATAGCCTCCCCCATGAAATACGGCGCACCATTGAAAGACCAAGAGCAACAGAGGCATTCCCGCCCCAGTACAGGGTAAGAGGAAAGACACAGAACGCGAGCATATACACGTCCAGAGGCATGCTGTGACGAAGGGCTTTAAGGATTATCGGGCTCAGACCGAAATAGCCGGCAAAACCTGACAAACCGATTATAAGCATCAGGAAATTCATGCTGCCGATCACGCGCTCCCGCGGATATTTACCCTTACCGATAAGGACGGTGGTGGCCTCCCCAAGGCCTATATTGGTAAAACCCAGCAAAAGGCCCGGCGCAGCCAGGGCCAGCGCGTACACGCCGCGTCCTTCAGCCCCCAGGCTTCTTGCAACCAGGACGCCCGCAATGAAGCGTATCAGCATATTACCCATCTCTGCCAGCCCTGAAATAAGGACATCAAGATGGAAATCAGATTTTTTAACCTTCTTTTCTTCAACTTTAACAACCGGACGCTCACGCCGGGGGCCCTCCCTTCCGGCCACACCATCAAGGACGGCCGCGGTTACCATGGAGAATTCCCCGGGCAGGAACGCCTTGTTGCGGATAAGGGACGCAACCAGGTACTTGGGCAGCGCCACGGCCGCCAGCAGCGGAAGAAGGAAAAGCCTGTGCAAAACCGACCCGTTCCTGCGTATGAGCGTGAATTTATTGCGGTAAAGGTAATAGAGACGGTCGAGGGAGAGTTTCTCCTGCCTCATTACATGTACAGCCCGGGCCCCGGGATAATACAGCACCTTGTAGCCGGCCTTGCCGGCGCGCAAGCACAGGTCAACTCCCTCGTGTGACCGGTAATAACCTGGCCAGAAACCGCCTGTGGCGGAAATAACCCCCGGCGACACCATAATGCAGGCCGGGTCAACCCAGTCACAATACGTTTCTCCGGAGCTCTCCTTAACTTTATAGCTGAAAGTTACAGGATTTAAAAAATATGCGCCGTGCAGCACCCTGGCATCATCCGACCTCAGCACGCCGGGGGCTACTATCCCCGTTTCCGGACGCCCTCTCATCACGGAGGTCAGCCCGGCTACGCAGCCAGGGTCCGGACGCACATCATCATCCAGGAAAAGCAACAGATCCGAGGCCTCCAGCGCCTTCCGGGCCGCTTCATTACGGCCCTGGGAGATGCCCAGTTTTGCCCGGGAGGTGATAAGTTCAGCGCGGGAGAAACCGGAATCACGCATTGCCCTCAGCTTTGCCCCCGCCGCCCCGGCAGTTCCGTCAGTGCTCCCGTCATCATATATCCAGACGCCCATGCGCCCGGCCGGATAGTCCTGCCGCGACAAGGAATCCAGGCATGCCATGAGCGTTTCGCGCCTGTTGGAGGTACAGATTATTATGCCTATCCTGGGGGTATCCGGCATTTATTTAAACCTTCCCGCTTGCGGCTCGCTTCCGGCTCTTCCAAGGCCGGGCTTACTTGGCCGCAGTAAATAAAGCCGCATGACCACCGCCGTCAGGAACCAGAATGGTTCCATTATGCGGACAATAATAAAAGTATTAACGCCTACGGCCTGGGCAAGCAGCCCTACAATAG
>MNUR01000011.1 GCA_001871115.1 Elusimicrobia bacterium CG1_02_56_21
TGCTTCGGCCTACTGGGGAATAAACGCCGGCCGCGCCGCCGAGAATTTCCCTGTGAGCGGCCGCAAGATAAATCCGCGCCTTATAACGGCCTATTGTCATATCAAAAAAGCGGCCGCAGCGGTCAATGCACGGTCCGGGCGCTTGGGCAAGGCTAAAGCCCGGGCTATAATCCGCGCGGCTGACGAGGTTCTGTCCGGCTTTTTGCGGGACCAGTTCATCGTCGACAGGTTTCAGGCAGGCGCCGGGACCAGTACCAATATGAACGTTAACGAGGTGCTCTGCAACCGCGCGCTGGAAATTCTCGGGTATAAGAAAGGGCGCTACGACATTTTATCGCCTAACGACCACGTTAATATGGGGCAATCCACCAATGACACCTATCCGACAGCGGCGCATCTCGCCGCGCTGGCGGCGCTGAAAGATTTCTACGCGGAGGCCGGGCGCCTCGCGGCCTCGCTGGCGGGGCGGGGTAAGGAATTTTCCGGGATCCTTAAAAGCGGGAGGACTCATCTGCAGGACGCCGTCCCTGTGCTTCTTGGGCGGGAGTTCTCGGCTTACGCGGCGGCTATCAGCGCTTCTCTGCGTCACGTAGTCCGGACTGCCGCCGACCTGAAAGAACTGGGTATCGGCGGATCCGCGGCGGGCACGGGAATGAATACTCACCCGGCTTTCTCCAGGGGCATGGCCAGGGAACTTTCCAGGCTGACCGGTTTCAGGCTGCGCAAAGCGGCGGACCTGATGCATGCGATGCAGTCCCAGGCGCCCGTGGGCCGTGTTTCCTCGTCTATGCGCGATTTCGCGGTGGAACTTGGGCGCATAGCTAATGATCTCAGGCTTCTTTCTTCCGGCCCGGCCACCGGTCTGGCGGAAATACGCCTTCCCGCGGTGCAGGCTGGCAGTTCGATCATGCCCGGGAAGGTAAATCCTTCCATCCCGGAAATGGTCAATATGGTCTGTTTTCACGCTATAGGCAGCGACCTGGGGGTTTCCCTGGCAGTGAGTGCCGGCCAGCTGGAACTTAACGTTATGATGCCGCTTATTGCCGAGAACCTTCTTGAATCTGTAGATCTGCTGACTGCGGCCTGCCGCCAACTGGCGCTGCGCTGTGTGGACGGGATCTCGGCGGATCCAGCCCGCTGCGGGGATTATGCCTACCGTTCCATGGGCCTGGCTACCGCGCTGGCGCCGTCTATAGGCTATCTGGCTGCCGCCGATATCGCAAAACGCGCGCTCGCCGGCGGAAAAACTATTTCGGAACTGCTTGAGAAAGAAGGCAGGATTCCGAAGAAAGTTCTTGCGGACCTGCTGGACCCTGTAAAGATGACCCGCCCGGACCAAAAATAATTCCGGTCCGGGGAGTGCGTCCTGAAAGCGCCCGGGTATTTTAGCGGAAATTCCGCCGCTCTTGCTTTATGCGCTCTGCGTTTCCTGCTTAAGCCATGCCTCCAGGTTATTCATCCCCTGCTCTATCGTCACCGAAGGCATATAGCCGAGGTCTCTCCCGGCAGCCGAGATATTGAACCAGTGCGCCGTGGTGAGCTGCTGCAGTACAAAACGGGTAAGCGGCGGCTCTTTTTTTGCTCCCGCCAGCCTGAAGGCGGTTTCCATAATGTAAGCCGCGGCGGAGGCAGGCCCATAGGGCACGGATTTTGTCACAGGAGGCGCTCCGGCCGCCGCAAGCAGCATGTTGATTATCTCCCAGTTGGGGCGGGGGTCGCCCTGGGAAATAAAATAAGCTTTTCCCGCGCAGGCAGCCACTGGGGAAAGTTTTTCGGCCGCCAGCCAGTGCGCCATGGCGGCGTCGGCGATATAGGTGGTGTCTATAAGTTTATTGAAATCCCCTATCCGCCTGATCTTCCCGGCCCTGCCCCGCGATATTATCCGGGAGACCAGGTGGTCATGCCCCGGTCCCCATACGAGGTGAGGCCTCAGGGCTATGGTAGCGAGCCCGGGGGTATTGGCGGCCAGAACCAACTGCTCGGCCAGGGCTTTTGTCTGGGCGTAAAAAGAGTCGAAACTCCCTGGATAGGGCGCGGTTTCGTCCCAGCCTTCTACGTCTCCGCCGGCGAATACCACGCTGGGGGAGCTGGTAAAAATAAACCGGGAGACGCCGGAGTTCTTTGCTCCGGCCAGGAGGTTTGCGGTGCCTTCAACATTAGCGGCGTGAAAATCCTTGTAACTGCCCCACATTCCGACCTTGGCCGCAGCGTGGAAGACCGTATCGCAGCCGCGGCAGGCGGCGGCCGCTGTTTCCCGGTCAGCCAGATCTCCCCTCAGGCACTCCACTCCCAGCTTTGACAACTTCGGGGACTCCCCGCGTGAAAGACTGCGCACTGACACGCCCCTGCTCAGCAGGAGTTCTACTATCGCCCCGCCCAGGAAGCCGCCTCCGCCGGTGACTAAAGCTTTCATGTCGCAATCCCGGCTTTGAGTCTTTCCTGTGCCCAGAGAGCCAGCTTTTCGCGGGAGATCTTGGCGTTATGGCGTATGTCCACGGGAAAGCCGGGATGGTAAAGTATGGTCTTTATATTCTTTGTGTGCTCATGCGCGGCGCCCAGGGCCAGAAGTTCTTTGGTAAGCGACTCTCGCTGCGGAGCTTTCCCGGAAAGCTCTACGCAGAGCACCGGGGTCTGCCTGCCGGGCTGTCCCCTCCCGACGAGGGCGGTGCGCCGGACCTCAGGATGGGCGTTGAAAACGGTCTCGCAGGGTATGGTGAAAAGGGTTGTCCCGGCGGTTATTACCCGGTGGCTTTTCCTGCCGCAGAACCATAGCCGTCCTTCGGGATCTTTCCAGCCGGTGTCGCCCATCCTGTGATACAACTCCCCGCCGGGGCCGCGTATCTTTGCGAGCGCGGTGCTGCTCTCCTTTCCGAAATATTCTCCGGAGACTACAGGGCCCTTTACCGCGATTTCTCCTATTTCTCCGTTTTCTACGAGCAAATCCTCGGACCAGAGAGGTATCGGGGTGTCGAATAGCCTGATAATAAATGTTTCCATCCCTTCCCAGGTCCTGCCTACGCAGATGCCGGGTAGGCCGGGCTTAAGGCCCGCCAGTTCCCCGCTCGAGATGCAGGATACCGGCAGAGCCTCCGTGGCGCCGTAAGGGGTGAAGACCTGAATGTCCGGCGGCAGCATCTTAAGGGTTCTGGCTATTATAGCGGGAGAGACTGGCGCTCCGCAGGAGATCACGCGTTTTAAGGCGGGCAGCTTTGCCCCGGTTTTTTCTCCGTAGCGGCTGAGGGTGTCTATCAGGGCAGGTGAGCCGAAGATCTGCGCGGCGCCGTATTTGTTTATCAGGCCCGAGAGCATCCCGGGGTCTACTTCAGCCGGCCGGGTGAAGTCCATTTCCGGGATCACTATAGTAAGTCCGAGAGCGACGTCGAAAAGGGCGAAGAGCGGGAAAGTGGGGACGGAGGCCGAGCCGGGTTCTATCTGGAAATATTTCTTAAGCATCGCCGCCTGCGAGGCGAACATTGAATGGGTATAAACCGCGCCTTTAGGCGCTCCTGTGCTGCCGGAAGTGAACAGTATCGCGGCTTCTTCCGGGGTGACCGCCGGAGAGGGCGCCCCGGCTCCCAGCCGTCTGATGTCTTCAAGGTTGAGCCCGCCCCAGAACCACTTTCTGCCGGCGGTTATAAATATCCTGAGGGATTTTGCGGCCCAGCGCAGGATCAGCCTTGCTGCCTGAGCCTTCGGAATTCCTATAAAAGCTTCAGGCCTGGCTTCTTCAAGGCAGGCGCGCATATTTGCCGGGCCTATTCCCGGGTCAATCAGGACGATAACCGCCCCGGCGCGGAACAGGGCGAAGGTGAGCGCTATGAAATCTACCGAAGGGGGAACCATGAGCGCCGTACGGAGCCCGGGCTTTATGCCGGCGCTAGCCAGGCCTGCTGCAAGCAGAGAAATTTCCGCTTCCAGCTCCCTGAATGTAACCGTCCTGCCGCCGGCTATAACGGCAGGGCTGTCGGGAACGGAGGCGGCCAGTTCCGTGATCGTGGAAGATATGTTTTTTGGATCAGGCATTGTCTTTAGCGGGCTTTTATCATGAAATCTGCTTTCCCGGCTATAGCCGCAAAGAAAAACAGGAAGTACAAGGGTCGGAGGAAAGTGCTTTTTATTCCGGGTGTCTTGCGCTTCTTTGCGGCTAATTCTTTCCGACGAAACTTTTTATAAGAGGAACAACTTCCTCTTTGGCGTCCTCAAGGATATAATGCCCGCAGTCGGGGTAGCTGTGTATCTCGGCAGCGGGGAACCTGCGTTTCCATTCTTCCAGGAAGAAATGGTCGAAAACGAAATCTTTAAGTCCCCAGCAGATCAGCGTCGGAAGAGAGGCCAGTGAGTTCAGCTTGTCCTGGGTTTCCCTGACTACGGGATAAGCTTTGTCGGCAGGACCTAAAGGAATATCCTCTACAAATCGCAGGGTGGCTATGCGGCTGTTCCAGCTGTTATAAGGAGCCGCATAGGCCCGGCGAAGCTCCGCGCTCATCCGCTTGCGCTTGCAGCCTGCCCAGGCCGCCCCGCGGGCGAAAGCGTTGAAGCCGCGTATCAGCAGGGCGCCCAGAGGGGTGCGGCAAAGGCGCAGGGGAGCGGGAAAAGATTTGCCTTCCGGCAGGAAGAAGGCGCCGGTGTTGAGGATAACCAGTTTCTCTATGCGGCCCGGGTGGCGCGCGGCATAAGTCATCCCTATCATCCCGCCCCAGTCATGCACTACCAGCGTGATATTTTCTTTTATCCCCAGGCTGTCCAGGAGGAACTCAAGGTCGTCTGCGCGGTTTTTAAGGGTGTAGTCGTAGGCTTCGTCTCCGGGTTTATCGGAAAGCCCGCAGCCTATATGGTCCGGTACTATAACACGGTTAGCGCCCCGCAGTTCCAGGGCGAGGTTCCTGTAATAGAAGGACCAGGAGGGATTGCCGTGCACCATTACCACGGGTTTGCCTTTGCCTTCGTCGAGGTAATGCATCTTTGCGCCGCTTTTCAGGGCCAGGAATTTGCCGGTGAAAGGGTAAAGCGCCCGGGTAACTCCGTCGGGAAGATAAGGGGTCATAGTTTAAAAATTACCACTCCATTCCGAGCATTATAGTGTTAAGGCCGCTGCCTATGCCCAGGAAAGCCACTTTATCGCCGGCGTTCAGAAATTCCCGTTCGTCGGCTATCGCTGCGGCGGCCGGCAGGGCTACCGTGCCCATGTTACCGAGGTATTCGTAGGTGGAGAAATCTTTGCTTTCTGGAATACCCAGGGCGTCGAGAACGTTTTTTTTATGCGCGCCGCCTACCTGGTGGCAGATGACTTTGCTGAAATCCCCGGAGCCGAGGTTCAGTTCAGCCAGCAGGTCGGACCAGGTGTCACGGCCGAGGGCTACGCCGTATTTGAGCACCGCGGTGGCGTCGGTGGACATCTTATCCCTGTGCCAGACGCAGAGCTTATTATGCTCGCAGGCGGAGCGGTATACCCCGCCCAGCAGTTTGTGTTTCTTATGAGCGCCTAAAGAGCCGTCGGTAAGGACTACGGCCGCCGCGCCGGAGCCGCCGGTGAGGGTGGCGAGGGAAAGGCGGAAATTATCAAAAGACCTGTCGGCCAGCATTGCTTCTATCATGCTGTCGTTTATCTCGCGGGAAGATTCGCAGGAGACTACCAGCCCGGCTTTGATCTGGCCCAGCTCTATGCGGTTGGCGATATCCAGGATCCCGTTGAGGACTCCCAGGCAGGCGTTGGAGATGTCGAAAACAGCCGTGGAGGGCTTTATGCGCAGCTTGTCGGCTACCGCGGTGGCGGTGGCGGGTTCGCTGTGCTCGCGGCAGACTCCTGCGTAGATAAGGGCGCCGAGGTCCGCTGCCGGCAGTCCGGCCTGTTCCAGGGCTTTGCCGGCGGCCAGGGCGGCGCCTTCGGAGAGGGAGAAGCCGGGGTTCCACCAGCGGCGCTCGCGGATGCCTGTGAGGGCTTCAAGCTGGCCCGGGGGGATATGGAGGGTGTCGAGCATGGGGATAATGCGTTTCTCAAGCTCGGAAGAAGTGACAACATTGGGCCCGAGCTCGTAGCCGATTGAGTCTATAAAAACTTTAGTGTATTTCATTTAAATCCCGTTTAACGGCACTAAACCTGGCGCAGCCGCCGCCTGGACCGGAGCGCAAAACGCGCAAGAAAGTGGCGCTTCGCACCACGCGGCCACTCCACCGTGGCCTCGCTCCGTGTTCGCCCGCCGCGCTTATGCGAGCGGCGGGCTCTCCGGGGGTTTTGTTAACCCGGTCCGAGCGCCGCCTGCGGAGCCTGCCGTAAATAAATTGCCTTCTAAACCGCTCTTACCGTAAAATCTTTCATCTGGTAGATGACCAGGCCGTCCACTATCAAAAAGCCGTCCGCGCGCAGTATTTTTCTTTCGTCGTCTGCGCCGGTTATGACGGCTTCTACGGTGACCAGTTTGTTCTTCTGCACTATCTGGCCGCGGTAGACCCACTGGTGTTTTTCGTTTAAAGCCATGGCTTCAAAGCGGGTGTGGGCGGGCAGGTCTTTCCATCTGCGGGCCGCGGCAGTTTTTATTAAATTTATAAACGACTCGAGGCCCAGGGAGCCGGGGCAGACGGGGTCCTGGTAAAAATGCGCTTTAAAAAACCATTCGTCCGGGTTTACCTTTTTGAGGCCGCGGATAAAGCCCTGTTTTTTGGGCCCGCCGTCCGGAATATAGGTTTCTACGGAGTCCAGCATTATCAGTTTTTCTCCGGGGAGCCCGGGGACCGAGTTAAGCTGAAGTTCTTCGCTCCTGGCGGCTTCTTCGGCCGTGGGGTTGTGCTTGGCGGCGCCCCGCACGCCCAGCTGCTCCGACAGGGATTTTTTGGAGAAGAAGCCGAACTGGGTGCCGCCTTTGTAAACGGTGCGTCCCCTGCAGAGGACTTCCAGGTCGTAATCCTGTATTATCATCCCGCCGGATTGAGATACTTTTGTGATCTTGACTTTAGTGGTCAGGATCCCGGAGCCGGGGAAAACTTCGGCGTACTGAACGGCCGTGCCGCCGAGGTTCCTGAAAGAGAGGTCGGTGGGGCTTGTGAGCGCGCTGCCCAGGTACGCCGCCAGCCAGCCGCAGGGCTGGAGGGCAACTTCAAGCAGCACCGCGAAAGGCATGGAGGACTGTCCTCCGTCCTTGAAATACCATTCACCCGGGGGGACGTCGTATTCGGCCTCAATGCTGCCGCCGGAAGCCAGCTCCCATTGTTTGCAGCCTTCTATCTTAACAATGCGGTCCAGGAATTTATAGGGGTCGCCCGGGAGCCTGGCGATTACTCTCCCGGAATCGAAGATCTTGTATCTGTCGCCGAAAGCCTCAGAGGGTTTCCCTGTAGCGAAAGCGGTGATGCTGGCATTGCCGAAGACAGCCGTTTTAGGCGCGGCTGCGGCCGGTTCGGCCCCGCCGGCGGCCCAGAAGCGCTCTATCTCCGCCCGCGTGGTTCCGCCCATCCTTATGGACATATCGTGAATGTGTATGATGCGTTTGCCGTCGGCGTACATGAAAGCGTCGGCTATCGCGTAAGGCCGGCCGCCGTCCGCCTGGTAGCCTATTTCTTTAACGATAATTTCATACATCGCTTTCTTGGTGGACGGCAGGACCTGGCCGCGGCATTCCAGCCGGCTGGTAATTCCGGGGACCGGTTCGTACCAGCAGGCGCCGGCCTCGGCTACCCAGCCCAGGCGAAGGAGGAAAATGCGGAAAGTGTGCAGGCAGCATTCGTACATGAGGGTTCCCGGCATCACATGGTCGTCCGTGAAATGACAGGCCATATGCCAGTCGTCGGGATGGATGTCCGTCTCGCCCTGTATGCTGCCGAGCCCGTAGCGTCCGCCGCGCGGGGCCATTTCCAGAACCCGGTCCACTAGCTTCATCCTGCCTGAAGGCAGCCCCACGGGATTGCTTAAGGGGAGCCCCTCGAAAACTTTGCCGAAACATTCCGCGTACCTGCCTTCCCGCAGCGCGTCTATCTTTGCGTCGCTGTATGATTCCGAAATTCCGACCACAGGGGCGGGGATTTTCCAGTCAGGAGCGGTTACTCCCGGGGCCGGGGCGGTTTCCTCGGCTGTCAGGACTACGCCTTTGCCTCTGGCCAGTTCTTCGTCCGTGAAGAAGCCTGCGCAGCCTTTTTTCATGCTGAGCAGCGGGCGGCCGGCTACGGTGCTTTCGTAATTAAAGAAGAACAGCCAGATGTCTCCGTGCCTGGCGAAGCGCTCTATGTTGATGTCGTAGTGGATGACGTCCCCGGCCAGCGGCAGGCCCTGGTGGAAAGTCACTTCGGCGTCCAGCAGGCGGTAAACGGCTTTGCCTTTTGTGCGGTCGTCGATGCCGAGGTAGCCGCAGAGGAAAAGGTCGGCCTGTCCCGCCTCTACGGCGATGCAGGTGGGGATGCGCCCGCAATCCAGGTACCAGGCGCCGGGTTTAACGTCGTGCTCGGTGATTACTTTGCCGGAGGTTAATGAGCCGGCTTCTCCGCGGACGCTCAGTATCCTGTCCACCAGCATCAGCGGTTCGTCAGGCAGGCGTACCCTGGTAGGGTAGGTATCGGCGGAGGCGAACTTGGGGCCCAGGACCTTGGCGATAGAGCCCACCGCGAACTCGAGGCATTGTTCGCGGGTCATGAAGACTTCTGGCGCGGCCATGGGCGTAGGGGCTGGAGCCGGGGCCGCCGTTTTTGCGGGTAGAGCTGCAGAAGAGTGTCCGCCCAGGGCTTTCATCAGGGTGTTCTGGAATTCTATATTCCTGGACTGAATAGAAGTGAAATTATTGGACAGCCTCAGGAAGACTTCATGCGCTTTGGCTTTGGCGGCCGTAGCGGCGGAAAAATTTTGAAGGTAAGCCGGTCCCTGGGCAGGGGACTGGGGGGGAAAAGCTGCCGGCCGGGCGGGAGCCGGGAAAGTCGCCGGAGCGGCCTGCGGCGCCTTGATCTCGGCCGGCCGGGGCGCGGAGGCAGCCGGGCTTATGGCCGGTGCTTCCGCTACTTCAACCCAGGTCTTTTTAGGGGTCCAGCTGAATTTAACCGGCGGCAACACCGAAAGGGCGGCGCGGATCATCGCTTTTTTAGCGGGGGGATCCTGATGACCGGCTGCGAGGGAATCTCTGCCGTAAAGAGCGTGCAGGTCTACGGGGGCCCTCTCGGCTATGAGCCTGGCCAGCAGCCTTAAGACGGTTCCGGTTTCCGGCTGGTTTTTTACGCAGGCGGATTTTGCCATATGGGGCTGAGCGCCAAGTATCTTGTCTATCATCCTGGTGCAGGAGGCCTGCGGGCCCAGCTCAATGAATATCCTTGCGCCGTCTTCATAGGCGCGCCGCACTAGCGAAGGAAAGTCCAGGCTGTGTATTGCCTGGGCTACTATTGAATCGGCTGCGCTTTCCCGGGTGACGGCGTATGCTTTCTTCCACGCGCCGCTGTAAAAACGCACTCCGGGAGGAGGGGTCGTAGGGAACAGGTGCAGGTCCCGGTACTGCTTTTCTACAAGTTTGGCCGCCGCAAAGTGAACCGTGGATACTCCCTGCAGCGGCAGGAATACGCAGCCAAGGCCTTCTACCAGAGAATTGACGGCTTTGCGGTAGCCTCCTACCACGCATTCGAGCGGAGCGTTGACTATCAGCAGCGCCG
The DNA here is from genome assembly GCA_001871115.1 of Elusimicrobia bacterium CG1_02_56_21. Classification (GTDB taxonomy): domain Bacteria; phylum Elusimicrobiota; class Elusimicrobia; order Elusimicrobiales; family UBA9959; genus UBA9959. The sequence goes on from MNUR01000011.1 coordinate 9,616, forward strand.
CGCGCTCGGCGCCTTTAAGGGCCATGCGCACATTTTCGGCGGGCCGGTCTATTACGCCCAGGACCCAGTCCGCCTTTTCGTCCTTGGGCATGTTCCAGAAGCGCCGGGCAACGTCGCAGGGCCCGGCAAGGTCGCTTACAAAAAGGCTGGACTCGTTGATCCTGCGCAGCATCTGGTCCCGCGCGGTCCAGGTCCGCGTCGCGAAAAGCCCGGCCGTTTCTCCCAGGCTGTAGCCTATGACGAAAGCGGGCTCAACTCCCAGGGAGCGTATCAGGTCGCTTACGGCGGCGCCGTGGGCTACCGAGCCGAAGATCATCGATTTAAAATCGTCGGTGATCTCCCGTTCTGTTTCGTCCTGCCAGCCGGAATCCCAGAGGAGGCGCCACGGGGCGAAATAATTAGGGACCATCTGGCTGCGCAAATAGCCGTTCTCGGCGTCGAGGCGCCTCGGGATCTCCGGCCATTGAGCCCAGAGTTCCCTGCCCATGCCGATATACTGGTTGCCGGATCCCGGGAAAACGAAAGCTATGTTTTCGGGCCGGGCCTGGCCTGCGGGGGAGTAAAATATCCTGTCCCGGCAGAAAGCGCTGTCCGGGGCGGTCCGTATGCCCGAGGCCGCCGTGTCAGAAAGTGAAATGAGTTCTTCCCTGTCGCGGGCCAGTAAAACGCAGGCGCCTTTTTTTTCGGGCCTGGGCGGGGTATGGGCGAACCAGCCCCGGGCGAGTTTTTCTATGTTGGCCCCCGGCTCCAGGCGGAGCAGCCAGGAGCGCAGGTCCCCGAGCCCGGCGAGGATGCCGGCCGCGTCCTCGTCCTCCACGGCGAACAGCGCTTCTCCGCGCGCACCCAGCGGCTGGCGGCGCTCCGCGTCCGCCTGCGCCCCGGAGGCCGCTATCTCAAGGCCTTCCATAACTACGTGGCCGCAGTTGCCGTCCAGGCCGAGCGCGCTTACGCCGGCCCGGCGCGGGCCTTCAGCCCGGTTGCGCAGCCAGTACTGCGGCTGCAGGGGGATATGAAATCTTTTTTTTGCCCGGGCAAGTTCTTCGAGGGGGGAGATTTTCAGCATCGCGGGCAGTATTTCCTGATAGAGCGCGAGGGCGGTTTTAACGACTCCTGCCAGGCCGCAGGCGGCGCCCGTGTGGCCGATCACCGGCTTGACCGCGCCCAGCGCGCACTGGAACTGCGCGGAGTAGATCCCGTAAAAATCGGTGAGCGCTTCCGCTTCTGCCGCGTCTTCGGCGGGGGTTCCGCTGCCGTGGGTTTCAAGGTAGCTGATAGTGGAGGGGTCGATCTGCGCTTCGCCGTAGGCTTCCCGGAGGGCGGCAGCATAGGCCTGCGGCGTGGGCGCGGTTTTATCCACCCCGCCTCCGGACGCGAAGCCGAGCCCTTTTATGACGGCGTAAACCCGGTTCCCGTCGCGGACCGCGTCGTCGAGCCGCTTGAGGATGACGGCGGCCGCGCCTTCGCCGGGCACAGTTCCGTTGGCGCCGGCGTCGAAAGGCCGCGCCTGGGCGGAGTAAGGTTTGAGTTTGTCCGAAGCTGATAAGGCCCTGGGGTCCCCGTCTATGGAGACGGCGCCCACTATCGCCGTATCAAGCTCTCCGGAGCGAAGGGCGCGCACTCCGGCTTCAAGAGCCCGGAGGCCGGAGGTTTCTTCGCTTGAAATAGTGAAGCTGGGGCCGCCCACATGGAATTCCCTGGCTATCCTGCTGGCCACTATGCCGCCCAGCGCTCCCATCGTGCGGTTGGCGGATAAAGCCGGGCCGGCGATATTGCGCAGGCCGGCAAGAAAATCTTTCTCCTCTTTTTCTGAGAGGACCAGACCCCGCTCAGCGGCATGAAGGCGGGCTGTTTCCAGCAAAGACCAGCGGAAATGGAAATTGGTCGTGCTTGAGTCCAGGCCGAGCCCGATAAAAACCCCGGCGTTTTCTAGGCCTTTCTCCCCGGCGCCGGAGTCGGCGACGGCTTTGGCCGCCACATCCAGCATAAGCAGCTGCTGCGGCAGCATTTCTTCGAGCTCTTTCGGGGGTATCCTGTAGGCGTCGGCGGCTACTCCCGCTTCGCGCAGATAAAAGCCTTTTGTATTTGCTTCTGACAGCCCGCGGCGGCGCCCGGCCGGCAATTCCGAGGGGATTTCACCTTTCCCTCCCAGTACGGCTTCCTGGAATTCTCTCAGGCCCGTCAGCGGGCCGAAGCGGGCTTCCATTCCTACGATAGCGACCGGGCAGGGTACGGCCGGAGCTGTTTTCGCCGGAGAAATCCGGGCGGCCGGCGAGAAGCTCCCTGCGTACTCTTCCACCAGCACGTGGGCGTTTATGCCGCCGAAGCCGAAAGCGCTTATGGCCGCGCGGCGGGGTGTTTTGCTGTCGCGGGCCGTCCAGTCCTCGGACCTGTTTTGCACGCGGAACGGGCTGCCGGCAAGTTTTATCTTAGGGCCGGGCTTTGAGAAATTAGCGGTCGGGGGCAGGCTTTTATTCTGGAAAGCCAGCAGAACTTTCATCATTCCTGCGGCGCCCGCGGCGGTAAGCAGGTGGCCGACATTTGATTTAACGGAGCCCAGGGAGCATTGCCCGGCGCTCCAGCCGCGCTCTCCCCACAGAGTTTTAAGGCTTTCTACCTCTACCGGGTCGCCGGCAGGGGTTCCCGCGGCGTGGCACTCTATCAGGTCCACCTGGGACGGCGAGAGGCCGGCCTGGCGATAGGCCGAGCGCATCGCATACAGCTGGCCCGCGGAGTTAGGCGCAAGCAGGCTGCCGCCTATGTCGTTGGAAAGGCCTATGCCGGTTATGACCCCGTAAATCTTGTCGCCGTCGCGCACTGCGTCCGCGAGGCGCTTAAGGATGAACATCCCGGCGCCCTCGCCGACTACCAGCCCGTCTGCGGCGGAGTCAAAAGGGGAAGGCCGGCCCGAGGGCGAGAGGGCGCGCAGCTGGGAAAAACCCATCTGGGTATAAAGGCTGGCCGGGCGGGAGACTCCGCCAGCAACCATAGCGTCGGCGCGCCCGGAGCGAAGGGCGTCTGCCGCCATCTTTATAGCGTAAAGAGAAGAGGCGCAAGCGGCGTCCAGGGTGAAGCTGCCTCCTGAAAGGCCCAGCGCCCTGGCGATGACACCGCCGGGCAGACCTGCCGCGCAGCGGTTGAGAGGATCCGTTTTTGAGTTTAAAGGGGTAAGTGCTTTGCCGAAAGCCGCTTTCTCGAAAGCGGGGAGCAGGGTTTCCCGGGCCAGCTCGGAGGCGGAGTCGGTGGGAAGGACGATATTCCCGATTATGACCCCGGTGCGTGCGCGGTTTATTTTTTTATACTGAGCGTCAAAGAAGGCCTGTCTGGCGGCGTGCAGGGCCAGGTGGAAAACGGGGTCGAGCCTTTCTATAAAGGTTTCACGCAGGTCCAGGCCGGCCGGGTCAAGCTTGAAACCTTCAACGAAACAGGCTTTAAGCGAATACACTTTATCCGGCGCGCCTTTTTGCGGGTCAAAGACTTCCCGGCCGGGGAGTATCCAGCGGCCCGCGGGAACTTCCTTGGCGGAACAAACACCCTCTGAAATATTCTTCCAGAAATGCGTCAGGTAGGGCGCGCCGGGAAATATCCCGCCGACGCCGACTATGGCTATAGGCTGAGTTTCTTTCATTTGCTCCTAAAATCCGCCGCGCTGCAGCTGCTCAGGCCGCTACCGCTCCCAGTGTTCTTTTCATGAAAGCGGCGTTAAGGGCCTTGTCCACGGTGCATTCATAGCCTTCTATGCGGGCGACCAGCTTCCCGTTGCTGTCCGTAAAATCTATATCGGCCACGGCGCTGTGCTCCGAACAGCGCGTTATCCTGGCGGCCACGCGCACCCCGTTAGCCGGGTATGCCGCGAACTGCCGGTAGGACGCGGCGCAATTGGGGAGGGAACAGGCGCCGGAATTCTCGAAAGTCCAGAGTATCATCCCCTGGAAAGCGGCGTCCAGCGCGGCGGGGTCCGCCAGCCATTTATCCCGGAGCGGGCGGCGAAGCCAGGATCCAGGGGGGAGAGAGGCGGACGCGTCTATAACTATTCCTTTTTCAGAGACGCCGGCTACGGAGCGGATAAACCGCATGTCTTCGCCGTGGAAAAGTATTTCTCCGTAGGCCTGTTCGATGGCGCGGGGATACGGCTTAAGCGCGAACTCGGGGCCGGGGGTTCCTGGACGGGGCAGGCTTGCCGCAAGTATAATTTCCGCTCCCGCGTGCAGCTCTCCGTCGGGGCCGCGGAGTTCCGCCGGAACCGCGAAGCAGCCTTCTTTTTTGGAGGGCTTGCCCGCGCGGACAGATAATTTCAGCGCCTCTGCGCCGAGTATGATGCCTTTGTAGATCTTAAGGTTGTTGAAGCCGTGGAACAGGAGGCCGGGGTTGCCGTGCAGTGCGCCGTGAGCCAGCCATTCGGAGATAATAGCGGTAGGTACGACCGCTTTCCCGTTTATAACGTGCGAGCGCAGGAAAGGATAATCCTCGGTTGAGACCGAGACCTCAAAAGCCTGGGTCGTTCCTGCAGCCGCGGGGGATTCCGGCCGGGCTGCCGTCCTGGGGCGCGCTACTGCCACAACCTCCACCGGGCCGGAATTGGCGGCGAGTTCCGCAACCAAAAACTTCCCTCCCGGTTCAAGTCCGATAACACCCACCCCTTCCTTCGCGAAAAGGGCTTTGAGCCCGTCGTTCACCATGCCCCCGTCCCAGGGGCCCCAGTTGAAGGAGACCGTGCGGCAGTCAGGCAGGCGGCGCGCAATAAGCTGCGCTGTTTTGTTGAGGACTTCATTGGCCATGGCGTAGTCGCACTGCCCGGTGCGGCCGAAGCGCGCGGTGGACGAGGAGTAAAGAGCCAGGAATTTAAGTTTCGGCAGTTCCAGGGAGGTAAGGATGTTCCGCAGCCCCGAGACTTTTGTGTCGAAGACGGATTCGAACTGTTCGGCCGTTTTGTCCAGTATAAGTTTATCCGCCAGGACCCCTGCTCCGTGCACGAAGCCGCGCACAGGCCCCAGTTTATCGGTTATTTTTTTTATTGCGTCACTGACCGATTGGGCATCCCTTATGTCCGCTGAAAAATATACGGCGTGCGAGCCTGCGGCTTCAAAGCGGTTGAGCTGCGTGCGTATTTCGCGGGCCGCCATTATCTGCCTGCACTGTTCGCCGGCGGCTTTGGGCGCCATGCCAGGGTTGCGGGAAATAAGCGCTTTCTTTATGTCGGCTTCACCGGGGCAGCCGGCCAGCCAGTTCTCCTCGGCGGCGGGCAGGGGGCTGCGTCCCAGGATGGCCAGCTTAGGGCCGCAGGCAGCGGCCAGGGCCGCTGCGGCTTCAGCCGTTACCCCGCGGGCCCCGCCGGTAATAAGCACGACGTCGCTTTTTCCCAGCTGCAGCTTTCCTCCCTTAACCTGTTCGGAGGAACTGAGCAGAACCACCTTGCTGCCTGTTTCCGAGATGCCCATTTCTGCCGGGCCTTTAAAGAAAAGTTCGTCGGCTACGGTCTGAGCCACGGAAACCGTATGTTGCCAGTCTGAGGCGGCGTCCAGCGCCCGGCAGGAAACTTCCTGCCACTCATGCGCCGCTGTTTTCGCCAGCCCGGCCAGCCCGCCGAAAACCGGGTCCTGCTCCGCTTTCAAGCCGGAAATCCCGAAAGAGCCGTCGAGGCGGGAGACTGTCATCAGGCAGGCCCCGGATTTTTTGCCGGCGGCGCGCAGCGCGGGCCCGGCTATCTGGGTCAGGCGGAAGGCCGCCTTCTGGAAATCCTCCGAATCCTTGCCCCATAAAGATTTCTTCTCCAGCCTGGCGGCGGGAGCGAGTATAACCAGCCCGGCCAGTCCTTCATCCGGGGCGGCTGTTCCCGGACCGGTCAGTGAAACCTTCTGGGCGCGATAACCGCGTTCAGTGAGGTTTTTCACAATCCCGGTGGCAAGCTCTGATCCGTCATCGGTGATCCAGAGCGGCAGTTTGCTGCTCAGCTCTACTTTCTCTCTCGGGGCTGTCTGGTTGAAAGCGGCGGTTTTCAGTATTTCCCGGGTAATCTCGTCGTCCGACTTGGCGCGTACAGGGGCCGGGGCGGCCGAGGCCGCCGGCTGCGCCGCGGCCTGGGGCATGCCTGCCGAGATATAAGCCGTCACCTGGCGCAGGGTGCGGATAGAGCCCAGCTGCTCGGGGGTGATCCGGGGCGCTGAGGGCAGTCTTTCCTGCAGTTCAGAAAGAATGGCCACGCGCTTGATGGAATCTATCCCCAGGTCGGATTCCATGTCCATGTCCGGGTTTAAAGATTCAGCCGGGTAGCCGGTCTGGGAAGAAACGATAGCCAGAAGAACCTGTTCTACGTTTAAACCTCCGCTGACCGCGGCCGGGGCGGCCGGCAGCGCGGGGGTCTGTATCGGGGAGGGCGTCACAGGCGCCGGCCGGAAAACCGGGAGCTGTACCGCGGGAGCCCCGCTGAAGAGCTGCTGCTGCTGGTCTACCAGCGCCTGGAAAGAGCGCTGGGCCGCTTCCTGGCCTTCAAGGAACCTCGCGTGCAGCAAAGCGGTCTGCTCCTGCATTTTCTGGAGGGCGGCCATGCTCTCCTGCGCTATACGCAGAGCGTCGGAAGTGAAGGCAAGACCGGCCGGGTTCCGGGCGGGAGCCTGAATCGCAGGGCTTTGAGCCTGCAGGACCTGTACGGGGCGGACTGTTTTTTTGGGGCTGGCAGCCGGGCGTGAGGAACGGTAGTTAGCACCGGTAAGCTTTACCGCCAGCTTTGAAACTTTCTTTTCCAGCGCGTCCTTAACCCCGGCTTCGCCGTTCTCCCAGGCGGCAAGGTTCAGGCTGCAGCCGAGAGAAGCAAGGCGGGCGAGGGCGCGCGCGGTGTCGGTAATGCCGGAGCGTTTGCCGGAGGACGAATCGAGAGCGAAAGCCGTATGCTCTTTCCCGGCCAGGATGGAAGCCGCGAGCCCGGTAAGCCGGGCGCCAGGGCCCACTTCCAGGAATACCCGGAGCCCTGAGGCGTACATCTTTTCCACCATCGCAGTAAATTCCACCGGCGACGCCAGCTGAGAGGCAAGTATCTCGCGCGCTTTGTCGGCAGAATCCGGGTAGACGTCAGCGGTTTTATTTGCGTAAACGCGGGTCCCGGGTTTGTTGAATTTGATCTTTCCGAGCGCGGCGGCGAAGTCTTTTTTGGCGCCGGCCACAAGAGGGCTGTGGAAGGCCGCGGAAACCCGGAGGGCCGTATTTTTGAGGGAGCGGGCGGTAAAACATTCCGCGGCCCTTTTGATTTCTTCAGAGCGCCCGGAAAGCACGAACTGGGCCGGGGCGTTCTTATTGGCTAGTATCAGGTCCAGCTTTTCCTCGTTTATAACTTTTTCCACTTCGGCGAGAGGGGCCTGCACCGCAAGCATGCCGCCCCGGTCGCCCGCGCCCTGCGCCATCAGGCTGCCGCGCAGCTTTGACATGGCGAACAGCGAGGGGATATCAAAAACTCCGGCGGCGCAGAGAGCCGGCAGTTCGCCATAGCTGTGCCCTGCAAAAGCGTCAGGAGAGAGTCCGAAACCGGCCAGGACGCTGTATGCGCCCATAGAGGCCGCGCCCAGCGCGGGCTGTGCTACCCTGGTGTCGCGCAGTTCTTCAGCCTGCTGCTCCTTGCCGGCCGGGGTAAAAGCCGCGTGGGGGTAGATGAAGTCGGAGAGCCTTTTGTTCCCGCCGAACTCTTTGTCTGCGGCCGTGAGCGTGTTCAGGGCCTCGGGAAAGCGGCAGGCTATGTCGCGCTGCATGCCGGGATACTGGGCCCCCTGGCCGGGGAACAGCACCGCCAGTTTTTCCGGGGCGCCGGAAGAGAAAAATACGCCGTCGGGGGTGGCCCAGGACTTGTTTGCTTTTTGCGAGTCCAGGCTGGAGAGGGCGGAATCTATGATCTTGTCCCAGTCCTGTTTGTCGCGCTCGAGCACAAGGGTAAGTCTCGAGGGATCGGCGGCCTTGAAAGCCGCGCGGGAGCGCATGGAATTTATCCTTACCTCGTCCCAACTTAGTCCTTTCCAGGAATTGAGCTGCTGTTTGAGGGCTTCGGAACCGGCGCCGGAGAAAGCGGCTATCTGTACGTCTCCGTCCCAGTCCGGCTGGTTTTTTGCGGCGGAGTGCTCTTCCAGTATCGCGTGGAAATTAGCCCCGCCAAAGCCCATCGCGCTTACGGCCGCGCGGCGAGGGTGGTCTTTTTTTACCCAGGGCCGGAGATCGGCGTTAAGGTAGAAAGGGGTTGTGGCCGAGGATAATTGTTTAAGGGGGGTTGTGACTTTTATGGAAGGGGGCAGGGTTTTATTGTAGAGCGAGAGAGCCGCTTTAATGATCCCGGCCGAGCCTGCCGCGGCCTTGGTGTGGCCTATCATGGATTTTACCGAGCCGAGGGCGCACCAGGCGCCTTCCTTGCCGGAGCCGTAAACTTCGGTTAAAGCGTCCAATTCCACGCCGTCGCCTATCGCGGTCCCGGTTCCGTGGGCTTCCACCATTTCTATCGTGTCGGGGGAGATCCCCGACGTGCTGTAAGCGTTGCGCAGCGCGCGGGCCTGACCTTCCGGGGTGGGCGCGTAGATTGCTTTTCCTTTTCCGTCCGAGGACGATCCGACTCCCTTGAGTACCGCGTAGATCCTGTCCCCGTCCTTCACGGCGTCTTCAAGGCGCTTAAGGGCTACCATCCCCAGTCCTTCTCCCAGCGCGGTTCCGTCGGCAGAGGCGTCGAAGGGCTTGGCGTCCCCGGAGGCGGAGAGGGCGGGGGTTTTGCTGAAGCACATATACATGAAAATGTCGTTAAAGCAGTCCACGCCCCCGGTTACAACCATGGAGGAGCGTCCCGCAGCGAGTTCCAGCGAAGCCATGTGCACGGCTGAAAGCGAGCTGCCGCAGGCCGCGTCCACTACGCAATTGGTCCCGCCCAAATTGAAACGGTTGGCTATGCGGCCGGCGACCACGTTGCCGAGCAGGCCGGGGAAGGAACTTTCCTGCCAGGGGACATAGTCCTCCTGCATGCGGGCAATGATGGCCTCTGAGTCGGCGCCGGTTATCCCGAATTCAGCCAGGGCTTTGCGCCACTTGGGGTGGCCGAGCCTGGCGCCTAGCGGTATCACAAGTTCAAGGGAGCCGGTCACGCCGAGGATGACGCTCACGCGGCTGCGGTCAAAATCCCGGCCGGGGCCGTAGCCCGCGTCCTGCAGGGCCATCTTCGCGGTGAGCAGGCCCAGCAGCTGGGCGCTGTCCGTAGCTTCCAGGGCATTAGGGGCAAGGCCGAATTCGGAGGGATCGAAATCCACTGGCAGGATAAAGCCGCCGCGGCGCGCGTAGGTGCGGTCCGGGCTCTTCGGGTTTTTGTCGAAATAATCTTCGGGCAGCCAGTGGGAGGCGGGAACGTCGGTGATAGCGTCCACGCCGTTCTTTATATTAGCCCAGAACCTGTTGGCGTTCTCGGCCTTGGGGAAAAGGCAGCCTATGCCCACTATAGCTATGGGGGATTGAACCGAATTGTTTTTTTCGCTCATGATTTTTACCTTTTATCGGAAGAATCGGGACAGCTGCTCCCTTGTCTGTGGTTCCTGCCGCGCCAGCCGGGAATCTGCGGATACTCCCTGGCAGCGCAGCGCGTGCAGGCGGGTAAGCGCCGCCGCGCCGGCGAGTAAATTGTGGGCGACCGTGACCGCGTCGCGGGCTTCGGGCTGCTCCAGGAACGAGCCTTTGACCCACTCGTTAAATGCCCCCATAGCCGGGCCGCACCAGATCTGGTAATCCAGTTTGCGGCTTTCGTCCCCGGCCAGCGGCCAGCGGGAAGACTGGCTGAGGTACCAGCGGAACACCAGGGCCATCTTGAATTTAGGATCCTTGTCCGCGCGCCCGGCCTTGGCCGGGTCTTTGCGCATAAAGTATTCCCTGGTTCCCCGCCAGATCTCTTCGAAAGAAGCGCGGAAATAATCCCGTTCAAGCGCGGCGCGGGTTTCTCCGGGCAGTTCTTCAAAGCTGTTGTAAGCGCGGTAATATTCGTAAAGCTTGTTTGAGCGCATCGCGAACATGGTCCCGCGCTTAAGGATCTGTACTTTTACTCCCATCTCGAACATGTCGGCGGCGGCGGCCATGGCCACGTCCGCCTGTTCGGCTCCCGCCAGGAGTTTCCTGACGATATCGGAGGTTCCTGATTCTACGCAGGCCTGGTTGACCGAGCCGGTGACTATATAGGCGGCGCCCATCATGAAAGCCGCGGCGGCGGCCTCGGGGGTGGCTATCCCGCCGCCGGCCCCGACCCTCAGCCCGGAGGGATAGGCGCGGGCGGCCTGTATCCTGTCGCGAAGCGCGATCATAGTGGGCAGCAGGTTCACCAGCGGGCGGTTGTCGGTATGGCCCCCGGAATCCGCTTCGGCGGTGACGTCATCGGCTACGGGGATAGCGGCGGCGAGTTCGGCTTGCTCGGGCGTAAGGTCCCTCGAGGAGACCAGTTCTTTTAAAAATTTATCTTCCGGGGGGGAGAAGAAGCGCGTGGCCACCTCGGTTCTGGAGACTTTGCCTATCACCCGGTTCGGAGTTTCAATTTCTCCGGCGGCGTTCCTGCGGATCCCGGCCGTCCGGAAACGGACGAGCGGCAGGGTAAGGTTTATAAAGGCGGAAGCTTCTATGAGCTTTACGCCCCGCCGCAGATAAAGGTCTGCCAGCGCGGTCTCCAGCTCCGAGTCGGAGGGGCTGTGTATGAGATTGAAGCCGTAATTAAGGGCCTTGCCGGACTGCAGGCGGTCTATGGCCTTTTCCACTTCCTCAAGCGGCTGGCCCGCCGCGCCGTAGAAACCCAGCATGCCCGCCCCGCCCAAAGCTTCGGCCAGACCGGTTGAGCTTATTCCGTTGGCCATTGAGCCGCCCACATATGCGTATTTAAGGTTATGAGCCCTGCAAAAGCCGGAATCTCCCAGGTTTTCAGGGCGGCAGACAGGTATAACCGCGGCCGAAGAAGAAAGTCCGGGGGTGAAGACCAGGCCGCTCTCGCGGCTATGCAGGGAGAAAGCGCTTCCGATGTCGAGCAGGTACGACATCGTTTCAGGCGAATAGGGCAGAGAAAGGGCGGTTTCCGTGTGTTGCGCTGGTGCAGTCAAGTGATTCTCCTTAAAAGCGGCGTAGTTGTATCGGAAAGACTAACCGCTCATATTATATATGTTTACCTTATAGCCGGTCTACCCTATATTCATGGCCTGGAGGGGTAACTTCCTGGATCATCGGAATAAAGCTAAAAGCGAGATGAGGAGGGTCAAAGCCGCGCTTCTACCGATTTTGGAGTTAATAGAAAAAACGTGTTGGTTTTTAAGGGGCTTCCCCGACGGGGAAGTCCCTTTCATTAGACACTTGCTGGTCTAATCAGATGAAAAAGACACTGTTTGCGCTGCCTCCGGCGGCGCTCAGCTTGCCGTTGCCTGCAAAAAGCAGGAAGCCGTTGAAACCGCCGCGCCCGTCGCAACCGGGCAGGCTGCCGGAACGGCCGCGGACTCGGCCACTGTGGCAGAAGTGGCCGGCGAAGCCGAGGCCCCGGCTCCGGGGAGGCAGGAGAGAAGAAAGGTGAACAAGGTTATATTTAGCCCGCAGAGCCGGAACTTGTTTCAGTAAATGCCGGCTTTTTTTATATTCAAAAGTGTTAAAATTCAGGTATGCTTCCCGTGCCGGTGAATATATGAAAAAACTTGTTCCGCTCGTACTGCTCAGCCTGTTTTGCGGCTGCGGAAATTATTTTTCGGTAAGAGTTCCTTACCGGGTCCCGGACATGCCGGGGGCCGCGGCCGCGAGGCCAGCCCTTTCCGCGCTTTATGTGACGGTCAAAACCGATCCGGCTTCGGAGGAAAGCGCGTTGGGCTCCCTGGCCGGCGCGCTGCTCGGTAATTCCGGCCCTGATTTCAGGCCGGCCGAACTTGCCGCGAGAATTTCCCGCGCGCTTAACCGGCCCGGCTCCCGGGTCTGCGCCTGGCGCGTTGACAAGCTCGGGGTCGAAGACGCCTTCGCTCCTTTGCTTAAAACCTCCGGCTTTTTGTCCGTGAACGTGGGCCGGCCTTCGGTGTCCTCCAAAAAGGAAGAGCGCTCCGTCACATACTACGATAGAAACAAGAAAAAACAGACCGTTAAGAGCAAGGTCTGGGTTTATTCCGCCTCAATGTCCGGCGAGATAAAGCTGTATTCCCGGCCCGGCATGGAGCTTCTGGATTCCTGGTCCGATACCTTTTCTTACACCGAGGAAAGGTCCGATAATTCAGCGGACGCCGGCGATTGGTACGCCGGCAGCGAGGATAAGTTTTTCGGCGTAATCAGCTCCAGGTTCGTAGCGCGTTATGCCGGGCGTCCTGTAGACCGCTTCAGACCGGTCTTTATGAAAAAGGACGACAAAGAGTCAGCCGAGGCGGGGCGGCTGGCCCAGCGGAACAACTGGGACAAAGCCGAGGAAATATGGCTCAGGCGCGCCGCGGCGGAAGGCGGCTGGAGGGATTATCTCGGGCTTGCGGTTTCAGCGGAGCTTAAAAAAGATTATGGGGCCGCTGAAGCCCATTATCGCCAGGCGCAGACACGCGCTGCGGGGGATAAAGAAGGGGCGAAAGTGTTCTGGGGGCAGATATTCCGCGACCTGGAACTGGTATCCTCCCCCAGGGCCGCCGGAGTTTGCGACGGGGAGTGGTTCGGGGTTAAAACGGCAGTGCTGCCTTTTTCGGAAGAGACCACGAGCGTAGACGGACCGCCGATGGTTAGGCAGCTGGTCTATGAGCGCCTGAAGGCGGCCGGCTATGACCTGGTGACGCCGGAAGATACGGATGCCGTTCTGAGGAAGCACGGGTTCAGCGACGGGGGCCAGCTCGCTGCCTCCAAGCCGGAGATCATCGCAAAATGGCTGGGCGCCGGGAGGCTGATCTATTGCAATATCACGGATTTCGGAGAAATCATGGCCGGTGTTTATAACCGGCGCATGGTAAAAGGTTCAGTCAGTGTTTGGGAGCGGGACGGGCAGGAATTATCCTTCGAGGAAAGCGTCGTCAAGGTCAAAACCCCGAAGAGTTTTGTCGGAGGGATGATAACTCAGCTGGCAAAAGGGATAGTCGAGCGGATAAAAAACAAGCCTCTGGCTTACGAGTCCGGGCTATTTTCGGAGCAGGTTTCGGAGAACCTTCCTAACCGGCCATGAGCCCGGTCTTTTTAGGTTGGGCCTTGTAAATATCTTTGCGTGATATATAATATATTCGCGGCTTTAGCGCACTGCGGGTACGAGCGGCAGATTATCATGCATCGTAAAATATTCACTATCCTGTTCGCATTCTCAGCGGCGGCCGCTTTTGCCGCTCCGGCGCATTGCGGCTGGGAGCGTCTGCGTTCCTCAGACGCGCCGCTGGCCGTGGTCTACGCCTCTACCGGCGCCTATGAGGTGGCTTACACCGTCGGCGAAAACTGCGCCAGCCCTTACGAACTGACACAGGCCGGGAACAGGGTCTGGTCCGGCTACCTCTCAATGGTCCCCTCCAGCCTTGTGAACCAGGGCTTTTACGGTTTTGACTCTACCGCCGGCGTTACCATGGACGGGGCCCTCTGGGGCGCGCCTCCGGGCCTCGCTGAGCTCAAACTTCTTTTTTCAACGGACATTTCCACTAGTCTATCCAGCCCGGGGATAAGCGTTACCCAGGTCCTGACCAGCACCGGCGCCGAGGTAAACGCCAACTGGCCGGTGAGCATGACTTATTCGGGGCAGCGCCTGGTCATTGTCCCCGGGGCTTCATGGCCCAAGGGCAGCGTATTCTCCGTCTATTATTCCTCCTCTATCGTAGACATCAACGGACTCCCCGTTTCCGGGGCCACCACTGTTTATTTTTCGGTCGTCATGGACCACCAGGCCGAAAATACGGCCGCCGCGCTGACGGACCGCCGCGTTCGGGTTCTGATCCCTGCCAACGCCTACGACGAAGATTTCTTCCTGACTCTGTCAACCGACGCGGGCAGGCAGGAGATCGTAGCGGCCAATACCAAACTGGCGGCTCTGCCCGGGTCCCCCGAGTTCCTGAATCTCGTGAACGTGCGCCCCTACGACGCCTCCGGCAACCCGGCGCAGCCTAATTCCGCGTGCGTGGTCACCCTGCCTTATCCGGACGCCACTGGCGACGGGATAGTGGACGATACAACAGGACGTCTTAAGGCTTCCAATCTGGCCGTCTGGCTTCTGGACGAAGAGCGGCAGCTCTGGGTAAAACAGACCGGGGCCGCGCTTGACGCGTCAGCGCGCAGCGTATCCCTGCCGGTTTCGCATTTCTCCAGCTACGGCCTGCTGGCCCTGCCCGATACCGACGTGGATTCTTCATACGCTTTTCCGGTCCCGTTCAGGCCCAATGCCGGAAACCCCGCCAGGTACGGAACCTGGGCCGGGGGGATTACTTTTACCAGTCTTCCGGCATACGGCAGGGTCAGGATCTACAGCATCAGCGGGGCCCTGGTCAGGGATTTCGGCATTGCGGCCCCGACCCTTAAGTGGGACCTGAAGAACGCGGACGGACAGCTGGTAGCCAGCGGAGTTTATCTCTGGGAAATAACCGCCGGTAAAAACAGGAAGACCGGGAAACTGGTGGTAATAAAGTAGCGCTCTGATGAAAAACAGGAAAGCACTTAAATTTATTTTATGCGCCGCTCTGGGCTGCAGCGCCGCCGTGCCCGCCCGGGGAGGGGCAGGCAGGTCAGGCGGCGAATTCCTGCGCATCATCCAGAGCCCGCGCGTAGTAGCGATGGGGGAGGCTGGCGCCGGCCTTTACGGGGACCTGCTCGGAGCGGCGGCTATGAACCCGGCAGCTCTGGCCAGGACGGGCTACCGCGAAGCGGCTTTCTCTTACAATTCCTGGCTGGAGGGCATAAGCCTGCAGCAGGCAGCGTACGCTCATCCGCTCGGCGGTAATAAGGGAGTTCTGGGCGGTTCCGTTTCAATGCTGAGCATGCCGTCCATTGCGGGCTTCGATAATTCTGGAGCTTCCGCCGGCAGGGTTGAGGCCGGGGATATTGCGGTGGCTTTTAATTACGCGGTCAGGCTGAAAGGGCCTTGGCGGGACAGGCGGCTGGGCCTGTTCGCGGGGGGCGCGCTAAAGTATGCCAGGGAGAAACTGGATACTGTTTCAGCCGGAGCCGTGATGGGCGATTCCGGGCTGCTCTGGGTCTTGAATGCGCCGCGGGGTATTGTCGGTGTAGGGCTCTCCGCCCAGTCTTTGGGAGCCGGCTTCAAGTTCGATTCTGTAACGGATAAAGCTCCTGCCGTAATACGCGGCGGGGCTTCTTACATTATGCTGGCTGCGGGGGATCCTCTCACTTTCGCGCTGGACCTGAAGAAGCCCAACGATTCGCCTTCCGCGGTTTCCTGCGGCGCCGAGTACCTGTTGCGGCGCGTCGTTGCTATCCGCGCCGGGTATATTTCAGGCTCCGACCTTGGCAGCGGGCTGCGTTTTGGCGGCGGCGTGACCATAAAAACGCTGCAGTTCGACTACGCCCTTTCAAGCTACGGCAAGTTCGGCGCGGCGCACCGGTTCAGCCTCGCGTACAAGTTCGGAAAACCTGCGGATGTCACGCCGCACCTGAGCCCTGCCCAGGAGAAAGCGGTCTGGAAAACAGAACGCGCTAACCTGATGATGCGCGAAGCCCGCTATTACGAAGCGGTGCTCGAGCTTAATGACGCTCTGACGCTGGACCCGGGCAATATACAGGCGCTAGAGCTGATGCGCAAGGCGAGTTCTATGGTAGAGGTCTCTAAATAATGCCGCCGGCCCGGCTGATGCTGGCCTGCGCTGCGGCGGCAGTACTGGTTATCGCCCGGGCGGCCTCTGCTCAGGCCGCTGAGAAACCGGGGGTTCCGGGGCTGGCGGACAAAGTTATCGCCGACCCCACGGACGAAGCCGCCAGGGAACGGCTTAAACTCGCGGCCGGGCTGGCTGACGAGGGGGAGAAAGAAGCTATA
The DNA here is from genome assembly GCA_001871115.1 of Elusimicrobia bacterium CG1_02_56_21. Taxonomy (GTDB): domain Bacteria; phylum Elusimicrobiota; class Elusimicrobia; order Elusimicrobiales; family UBA9959; genus UBA9959. The sequence continues at coordinate 25,544 of MNUR01000011.1, forward strand.
GCCGCGGAAAGGGCCGAGCTTCTGGCTTTGGCCGAGCAGGACAGGAAAAAAGTTCTGAAGATGCGCGCCGCCAGGGAGAAAAGGCTGCGCGCCTGGAGAAAAGAACTTGCCCGGGTGTGTTCGCTGGCATCCCGCCCTGACAATATGAAGGAAGCCGTTTCTGCCTATGAAGCGCTGCTGGAGAATGCCCCGGTTTATTCGGATAACAACGAGGAGCTGGCCGCGGCTGTAGTGAAGACAAAGAATATTTTTTTTAAAACGATAAAGAAAGAGTATCCGCACCTTGTTCAGGGCAGGGATCATATAGACGAGCGGGATATAGCGTCCCTGCTTTTCTCCAGGGCTTCGATGCAGGACGACTATCACAGGTATGCGGACTCCGGAACTACCCAGGAGGCGCTTAATAAGGCGGACAGGTACAGGAGGCTTGAACGGGAATTGGCGCTGCAGCACTCCAATCTTAATAAAGGTTTAAACCTTTACTCCAAGCGGCGCTACGACGAGGCTATAGGCTATTTTGAGGAAGTGTTGAGCTTTGACCGGGCGAACGAAGAGGCCTTTTTTTACTGGTCGCTATCCGGTAAAAGAATAAGCGCCGCCGCAGTTCAGGCGGGTAGAACACGGGATTAGGAGGTGAGTTTGTGAAGACAAAAAATATATTTGCGGCGATCAAGGCCGCGCTTCTGCTTTCCTGCTGGCTCGTTCCGGCTGCTTATTCCGCCGCTCCGGCCGCCTTAAGTTACCAGGCTACGCTGCGCAAAGACGGGGCTCTCTTTAACGGAACCGCCGCTATGGAATTCCGCATTACCAATTCCGACGCGTCTGCTGTCTACTGGACTTCCGGCTCCACCGCTGTCGCCGTAACGGCCGGGCTTTTCCGTTATCCCCTGGGCTCGCCTAACGAAGCGCAGTTCTCGGCTGTTTCATGGGGAGATATTGTTCCTTATGTACAGATGCAGGTGGACGGCGTCTGGCTGCCCCAGGAGCCTCTGTACTCCTCGGCCTACTCGCTCCACGCGTACCGGGCGGAGTCCTCCTCCGGAACCACCTTCACCGCCTATGAAGGCGACATCCGTATTTCCACCACTTCGGGCAGCAAAGGTATAATTTTTCAGGACGGAACCAAGCAGTACAGCGCCTCCGGCTGGGCCGTTTCCGGCACGGACATCTACACCTCCTTCAGCGGCAATGCCGGAATCGGCGTAGCCAGCCCCCAGGCCAGGCTTGACGTACAGGGCGGTCCCGCGGCCCAGTACTCGCAGATCTGGCGCGATTCGTCCGGCATTGTTAAAGCCTCGATGACAAACTCCGGGATGCTTTACGCCGACGGGTCGCTCATGCGCAATATGCCGACAGGCGCCGACGGCTTGGGCAGCCATACGGCCAACCGGGACCTGGATATCGCCGGGTATAATCTGGTTAATGTCAGCACTATCTCCGGTTACGGGCAGGCGCTCCGGGTAGGTTCTGAGATGTGGCTGATGGATTCCCGCTTCGGCATCGGGACTTATGCGCCTTCAGCCCAGCTGCATATTTCAACTTCAGCCGGGTCCTCGGCGGACATGCTGGTTCTCTCTACAGGTATCGTAAAGGTGGTAAGGATGACCGGAGCCGGCGAGGTCTACGCTTCCAAATATTACGGTGACGGCTCGGGACTTACCGGGGTGGCCGGCAGCGGCGGCGCCGACGACCTGGGAGACCACACCCTTACCCAGAACCTCGTGACAGGCTCAAACTGGATCTCCAGTGACGGCTCCTCCGCAGGGCTCAACCTCGACGCGGCGGGCAATGTCGGCATTGGCGAAACGGCCGGTTCGGCCAGGCTGGACGTGCGCGGAGCGGCTGGCAACTATATACAGATCTGGCGCAATAATTCCGGCATCATACAGGCCTCTATGACGGTGCTGGGGATGCTTTACGCTGACGGCTCTCAGTTGCGCAATCTCTCGCTGCCGTCTGCCGCGGCGCGGAACCTCAATATGGCCTCCTACGACATAATAGGAGTCTCTACGCTAACCGTCAGTTCTATAACCAGTTCCGGGTCTTCAGTATTTTTCGGCAAGAACATCCTGGTTTCCAATCTTACCGGCGGCAGCAATCGCTGCGTCTACGTGGACGCATCCGGGGTCATCAGGGCGAAAGGAGAGGGCAGCGACTGCGGTCTATCCGGCGTCACAGGCGATAACCTGGGCGACTATACGCTGACGCAGAATCTGGTAGTCGGGAGCAACTGGCTGTCTAATGACGGGGGGGGCAACGGCCTGACCGTGGGGAGCGCGGGAAATGTCGGCGTCGGAATCAGCGGGGCCGCTACGCGGCTGGACGTGCAGGGAGCCGGAGACGGCTACACCCAGTTCTGGCGCAATTCAGGCGGGACGATAATAGCATCTATGACGGAGACCGGCCTGCTTTACGCGGACTCTTCCGGCCTGCGCAATTTGCCGCTCGGAGCAGATGACCTGGGCAGCCATATAGCCGTGCAGGCGCTGGATATGGCGGGGTATCAGGTACTTAATGTTTCTTCCCTGAGCCTGGCGCAGAATGCGGAGATCTCCTCCACTACGGCGGCAAGGTACGGCGGCGTTTATGTGTCTACCCACGTTTACCTGGCGGCCGGCGGAAAATATTACGGTGACGGCTCTCAGCTGACCGGGATTACCGGGGTGGCGGATAACCTGGGAAACCATACGGCCGCCCAGAACCTTAACATGGCCTCTTTCGATGTAAACAATATTTCTACCGTGACAGCCGGATTTCTTTCAGGTCCGGGCGCCGGGGTGATCTTCACTACTAACGCGCTAGTAATGGGCGGGCGGCTGGGTATTGATACCGAAGCTCCGCAGGAGAAACTGCACGTGCAGGGAAATATACTCAGTTCAGCTCTGTCCGCCCCCGGTAACCGCTGCGTATACGTGGACTCGAACGGAGTATTCAGGGCCAAAGGGTCTGACTGCGGGACCGCGGCCGGCGCCGCCGACGACCTCGGCTCGCATATAATGCTGCAGAACCTCAACACCAACGGAAACTGGATCTCAGGGGATAATAGTTCCGCCGGCCTGACAGTGGCCGCTACGGGAAACGTCGGGATCGGTATCAGCGGCGCGGCCACCCGGTTGGACGTGCAGGCCGGAGCAGGCAGCTATGTTCAGTTCTGGCGCAACTCCGGCGGGGTTGTGGTCGCTTCCATGACCTCGGCCGGGCTGCTTTATGCCGACGGTTCCGGGATCAGGAATGCCGCTTCGGATAATCTCGGCAACCACACTGCTACGCAGGACCTGGACCTGGCTTCACAGGATATTACTAACGTTTCCACAATAACAGCGGGCTACCTGACCAGCACCGGGCCGGGAGTGGTGTTCAGCACTAATATTATCGTTGCTGAAGGTAATGTAGGGATAAACACTTACGCGCCGCAGGAGCGCCTCCACGTCAACGGAAATATTTTAAGTTCCAGCTTGTCAGGGGCCTCAAACCGCTGCGTTTATGTCGACGTCAACGGCGTACTTCACGCTAAAGGTTCGGACTGCGGGCTGGCGAGCCCTACCGGTGACGACCTGGGCAGCCATGTAATGGCCCAGAACCTGGTGGCAGGTACCGGTTGGCTAAGCGGCGACGGAGGCAATGAAGGGATAAGGATCGACGCGCTGGGCAATGTCTCTATCGGCGATTCCACGGCGGGAGGGCGCCTTGACGTCCGGGGCTCGGTGGGCAACTATATACAGGTCTGGCGCAATGTGGCGGGCGTAACACAGGCTTCCATGAGCGTGGCCGGAGTGCTGTATGCCGACGGGTCAGGACTGAGAAACCTGCCGTCAACCTCGGATAATCTCGGCAACCATCTAATGACGCAGAATCTCTGGACGGGCTCCAATTGGATCTCCGCGGACGGTGATTCCGAAGGTATAAGGGTGGATTTTATAGGCAATATCGGCATCGGCGTAGTTCCTGACGTTCAGGCGAGACTCGATGTAAAGCCGGGGGCGGGGATTTATTCCCAGCTCTGGCGCGATGCCGGCGGGACTGTGGTCGCTTCTATGACTGCCGCCGGTATGTTTTACGCGGACGCTTCTAATTTAAGGAATATCCCTTCCAGCGCCGACAGTCTTGGCAGCCATATCGCCACAACCACGCTGAATATGGGCGGCTTCGCTATCAATAATGCGGCCGGAATAACCGCAAGCGGCCAGGTCACTTCTTATTCCAGCATTACCGTGGCCGGAGCTGCGGGATTCGCTGCGGCTAAAATGCGGTTTAGCACCGGTGTCGAAATTTCTTCCTCCGCCGCCGGTTACGGCGGGGTTCTGGTTTCTACTCATATTTTCCTGCCCGCGGGCGCCAGATACTACGGCGACGGTTCAGGGCTTACGGCCCTGAGCGCTTCTAACCTTGGTTCCGGTAGCCTGGCGGACGCGCGGCTTTCGGCCAATGTCCCGCTGCTTGGCGGGGTTAATACTTTCGTGAGCAGCGTGACGATAGCTTCTGCATCTGGCGCCTATGCGAACAGGCTGATGATGGCGCAGAAAGTTGAGCTTTCCTCAGCCGCGGCGGCCCGCTATGGCGGGCTGCAGATTTCTACGCATGTATATCTGCCTGCGGGCGCGGTGTATTACGGGGACGGTTCCGGGCTTACCTCTTTGAGCGCGACCAATGTTTCAGCGGGGACGCTGCCGGATACGCGGCTTTCAGCCAATGTCCCGCTTCTGGACGCTGCCCAGCAATTTGACGGAGTCAATATTTTCTCCAGCAGCCTCACTGTGACTTCAGCTTCCGGGGCATATTTGACCCGGCTGATGATGGCGCAGAAAGTGGAGCTCTCTTCCGCAGCGGCTTCCCGATACGGCGGAGTGCAGGTTTCTACGCATGTTTATCTTGCCCCGGGCGCCAGGTACTATGGTGACGGTTCCGGAATCACTGCCCTGAGCGCCTCTAATATTTCAGGGGGCGCTCTTTCGGATTCCCGGCTTTCCTCCAATGTCCCGCTGCTTGACGCTTCTCAGCAATTTGCAGGGGTCAATACCTTCAGCAGCAGTGTGACGGTAACTTCTGCCTCAGGCGCGTCCCTGAGCAGGCTGATGCTGGCCCAAAAGGTGGAGCTCTCTTCCGCCGCTGCCTCCCGATACGGCGGAGTGCAGATTTCCACGCATGTCTACCTCCCCGCTGGCGCCAAATACTACGGTGACGGGTCTGCGCTTTCCGGTGTGGCCGGCGCGGACAACCTTGGCGACCATACGGCCACCACCGCTCTCTCAATGGCAGGTTACGCTGTAAATAATGCGGGAGCTATAACCGCGAATGGTCAGCTGACCACCTATTCCAGCATGACTGTCGCCGGGAATTTAGGGGTAGGCGCGGCTAAGCTGCAGCTTAACCCCAAAGTGGAGATTTCCTCGACTACAGCGGCCAACAAGGGCGGCGTTTATATCTCTACAAATATTTACCTGCCGGCAGGCGCTAAATATTACGGCGACGGGTCCGGCCTGAGCGGCGTAACAGACGCCGGCGCTGTCCAGAAGACAGGCGCGACGATGACCGGGCAGCTTACCTTGAGCGGGTCCAGCATAACTATAAACGACGCGGACGCAAATACGGCTACGAGCGGGCTGAAATTTAATAATTTCGCCTGCACCGGTGGCGACAAGCTTACAGCTGACGTCAACGGAAGAATTATTTGTGCCGCAGACGTATCGGGCGGCGGCGGTGAAAATATCACCGGGGTGCTTACTATTGGCAATGACGCCGGAGGCCTTGATCTAGTCAATGCCGGGGCTATAACCGCCAACGGCCAACTGACTACCTATTCCAGCGTGACTGTGGCGGGGTCTTTAGGGCTGGGCTCGGCCAGGCTGCGGCTTAATCCCAATGTGGAGATCTCCTCTGCTACGGCGGCAAATAAGGGCGGAGTTTATATTTCCACCAATGTCTATCTGCCTGCCGGCGCCAAGTTCTACGGCGACGGATCAGGGCTTACTAATGTGCCTGGCGGAGTCGGGATGGCTAACCCCGCCATAGCCGACTTTAATATGAGCGGGTATAATATTATAAATGTTTCTTCCATAACCGGCGTTTCTACCCTGAGGGTGAACGGGGATATGATGAACTTCCCGCTGGCAGGAGTAGGGAACCGCTGCGTCTACGCTGACGCCAGCGGCGTTTTAAGAGTAAAGGCTGAGGACTGCGGTACAGCCGGGGGAGGCGGTGCGGAAACCTGCGCTAACCCCAACGACCCGAACGATAAACTGGTAGCTGTGGGCGATTTCTGCGTGGACCAGTTCGAAGCTACCGTCTGGTCTTCGGTGACAGGCGGGACTAAATACGGGGAATCAGCAGATGACTATCCCTGTAGCGACAATGGCCAGGACTGCGCGGTAGGAGGCGGCGGAACACCTATCTATGCGCGGAGCGTAGTTTCCGAGGTCCCCTCAAGCAGCATGACCTGGTTCCAGGCTAATATTGCCTGTGTAAATTCCGGCAAGCACCTTATTACCAATGCCGAGTGGCAGGCCGCCGTGGCCGGAACCCCGGATCCCGGAGCCAGCGCTTCCTACCCCCCTGACTGCAATACCGGAGGAGTCGGCCCTACCGCCACCAATTCCGGAGGGAGTTGCCTGTCCAGTTTCGGAGTCGAAAATATGGTCGGCTCGCTTTGGGAATGGGTGGCTGATTGGGGCGTTTATTCTCCCAGTCAGTTATTCTGGAATGCTACTTATGGAACCGACCTGGCGGGTGGGCCAAGTGCTACTCCTGTCGGAGGAATGGTACGCGGCGGCGCTTATGACAGTGTTTCTACCGTAGCCGGGGCATTTTCCTTTAACACTACGGTGCCGCCCGTCGGGGCTGCTGCCATTATCGGGTTCCGGTGCGCTATGAGATTGAGGTAGCAGCAATAATTAAAAAGGCCGCGCCTTTCGCAGAGGGCGCGGCCTTTTTTATCGTTATCGGTTATTCCCTCTCGAATACGAGCAGGGTTTCGGAGTGGGGGGTATTCGGGTAGAAGTCGAAACCGGCGCTGCGGACTATCTTATACTTTTCAAGGAAGAAAGCGGCGTCGCGGCCCTGGGTTATAGGGTTGCAGGAAAGGTAGATTATCTTTTTAGGGAGTATTTCCATTATCTGCTTTATCACCTTGTTGTGCAGGCCGGCGCGGGGCGGGTCCAGGACGAGAATGTCCGTGCCGTCAAAAAGTCCTTCTTCGGCTTTCTCCGTGAGCGAACACGCTATCTCAAAATTTGAGGCGCAGTTAGCGGAAGCGTTGAGGGCCGCGTATTTTGCCGAACTTTCGGAGGATTCTACGGCGTAAACTTTGTCCGCAAGATCGCGCAGGGTGAGCCCTATTACTCCGACCCCGGAATAAAGGTCCACCAGCTTGCCGCATTTAAAGGAAGCTGCCCGTATTTCTTTCAGCGCCTCCTCAAAAAGCTCGATGTTGTTCTGGAAGAAGCAGTCGAAGCCGTAAGAGAACTTGCTGCCCAGCAGTTCCTCTGTTACGAAGTCGTTGCCCCAGGCGTTTATTATCCCGTCCACCTGGCTTACCGAGCTTACAGGGTTTGAATAGATAGCCAGAAAGCCGTCCAGGCCTTCTATCTTCATCTCGGGCAGTTCTATATCCTGCCGCTTCAGGAACAGGGCGGCCACCCTCGAACCGGGGTTTTTAGCCTCGCGGAGTATAAGGGTTTTCAGGTCGGCCGTGGAAAGCTTAAGGCCGTTAATGACCGCCAGGACTTTTAGCGCGGCGGCATTGGTTTCAGGGCTTATCAGCGCGCAGCCTTCCGGGAGCAGGTATTTCTCGCGGTAATTTCCGCGCTTGTGAAAAGCGAAGGAAAGCTCGCCCGGTTCCCCGGTGAAGCTGTATTCTATTTTTGTGCGGTAGCCGAAGGTTTTTCTGGCGGGGTAGAATTTATCCAGCCGGATGGTTTCTTTAGTCGTTTGGTAAAGCAGGTCCTCGATAAGGCCTTTTTTGGTTTCGCACTGGAATTCGTAGTCCATCACCTGCCAGGGGGAGCAGCTGAGATAATGGTCTTCTGTGGCCGGGATCCGGCGGGGGGAGGGTTTTATAATCTCGATGAGCTCCGCTTCCGCGAAATTTCTTTTCTCAAAAGTGATTCTTACCCGGGCGGTTTCTTCCGGCAGCACGCCGTAGCAGAAAACCACTTTCCCCTCGCTTCTCCCGAGAGCTTTGCCTTCGCCGACTATCTTTTTAAAATCCAGAGTGATTTCGCGCATAATTAAATCTGCCTTTCCCGAAGTTTGCCGTTGGTTTATCCCGCGGCTCCCTTATAAAGACCTTATCCGGGGCGCCGCTATTTTATATACTACAATTTAAGGGGATTTCTTGCTATCGATGATAGACTTCCGAAAAGCATTTTTAAGAGATAATTTTCCGCGCATTTTCCGCGGCCTGGTCCTCTTGCTCGCCGCTGCCGCTCTTTTCTCCAACATAACCGTCTGCTGGAAAGTTTACAGGAACGAGCCTCTGCGCGAGGCGTACTCCCGTTCCCTCATGGCGGTCAATTCTTCTTACTTTTACGACTCGGGACTGGTTGAGCCGGTGCCGGTCGCTGCTCTGAAGGCGGCGATGGCGGCCGGCGCGGACCCCGATAAAGCTTTGCGCCTGGAGGGGCTCGCTTTGTTCTTCGTTATTGCCCTGCTTACGTATTTAGTGCTGCGGCCCCGGTTCGGAGAAATGGCCGCCTCTATGTCCGTGCTCTTTTTGGCAGCTAATCCGTTTATGGGTTATTACGCCATGCAGGGCTCCTCTCATCTTTTCGCCCTGGTTTTTCTGCTTCTGTTCTGGCATTTTTGGGACGCGCCGGAGCCGCGGCGCAGTTCCGATATTCTTGCGGGCCTTTACGGCGGGCTGGCTATACTGTGCCGGCTGGATGCGTTCTTTGCGCTTCTGCCGATTGCCGCGCTTTCCCGGGCATCGCGCCCCCGCTCGTCCGGACTGAAAGGAGCGGGTTTGGCGCTGGGATTATCCTTGTTATTGGTTTTGCCCTATGTAATTTATCAGAGAGCGCATTACGGCAGCTTTTTTTACGGGCAGGAACTTAGTCTTCGCCGGTGGGCGAATATAGATCTGTATGGATACAGCCCGCAGACTCCTCCTCCGGCAGGGCCGTTGGCAACCTCCGCTTTCCTGTTCAGGGACGGACCGGCGCGCGCCGTGCGGAGCGTCTTTGCGGGGCTCGGACGGAGCCTGGCCTATGAATTGCCGCGTACTTTGTATTACAAATTCCTGCTGATCCTGGTTTTTTTGGGAGTTTACGCCGAGTTTGTCCTGAAAAAGAGGCGGCTGCTTTTTTTTCTGGGAGCCGCCCTGCTGCCGGTTCTGCCGCTGGCCGCGATAAAGCAGGTCCCTTCTACGGGAGGGATAGAGCTGCGTTATTTTCTCTGGTCCCTATGGCCGCTTTGCGCGCTCGCGGGGCTCGGTTTTCAGGAAACTCTTGCCTGGGCCGAAGTTAATCTCGACAAGTGGGTAACGCAGAAAAACGAGGCTTATTCAAGAGCGGGGAAAAAATAAATACGGCCGGGTTTTAACTCCTGCAAAGCGCGGATAAAATAAGGAAGGTTCACTGATATGAACGGTAAAAATAAATATAAATTCATGGCCGCCGTAACAGGCCTTTTCCTTCTCCCCTTTCTGATACTCAGCAGACATTTTATTTTCGGCGAAGCCGAGCTGCAAAAAAACGATACCCTGCGTTATCTGGAGCTGCGTACGACTACGGGAGCGGGGATAATTTCCAATGTCCTTAACCTCAATTACAGCCTGTCCCGGTTAGCCGGCGCCAGAGCCGTCTCCGGAGCTAAACAAATAAAAGAGCAGCTGGCCGGAAAGGTGAAAGAGAACCCTTTTATTTATTCAGAGCTGGCGCTGCTTGGCCCCGGCGGGGCCGAGCTGGGCCGTTATTCCGCAGACAGAAGCGTAAAGACGCGCCTGGAGTATTCTAAGAGCCAGGTTTTCCTGGAGGCGAAGCAGACGCTGTCGCCGGCAGGGGCCGTGGAGTACGGAGAATACACGCCCCCCGCACTGGTCCTGGCGGAGCCGCTTCTAAAGAACGGCTCAGCGCCGTCCTATTATCTTGCGGGCAGGCTCAGCCTGGCTTATGTGGGGGAGGTCGTGCGCCTTATGGGCCGCAATTCCTACGGGAACTTCGGGCTTGTCGATATGGGGGGGCAGGTGATAGCGGATTCGATGAACATGTCCATAATTGAGCCGGGGCTGAAAGCCCCGGCCGAAGTTGTAAAAATGCTTTCTCTTGCCGGCGAGCGGGATACCCCTAATTTTGCCAGCGAGGTGTTTTTCCGCGGCAGGGTTTTCCTCGTTTCCGTTTCTAATGTAGGCGGCTCGAAATGGTGGATATACGAAATGATGGATTCCGGGGAAATCCCCACCCGTAAGGGGTCCTCCTGGGCCTGGAGGGTAGTAGTGTCCGGGATTCTTCTTATCCTGATTTTCAGCGCGGTAACTTATAGTCTGGCCCTCTACTGGCTTAAAGATAATACCTAAAGGCGTTCTTGTGTATCTTTTTACTCCTCGCTGATTTGCTATAATGACCTTGGGGAAATCCAATATTTGGCAAATGCCGTGCCGGTCTCTGAGCTGTGCCGCCAGGACCGGCGCCCGTAACGGGATAAATTAATATCGTTATAAGCAGGGAGGAAATGTGCTGCGTTCAAATCCGCATTTGATGGAAATCAACACAAGGCTGTGGCTGAAGCAGCTGAGGGTGAAATATTCCCAGCCCGAGATGAAGCTTTCCTCAGTGCCGGACGACGAATGGCAGGAGCTGAGGCATCTCGGTTTTGACATAGTCTGGCTGGTCGGAGTCTGGGAGCCCAGCCCGGAGTCGGTACGCCTGGCCCGCGAAGACAGGACGCTGCTTGAGGATATTAAAAATCTGCCCCCGGGCTTCGGCCCTGAGGCCGTCGGTTCCTCCCCTTACTCGGTTCACTGGTACCGCCTTAATCCCGAGCTCGGTTTTGAATGGGAACTGAAAGCCCTCAAGGAGAAGCTCAACTCCATGGGGATGAAGCTGATGGTCGACCTGGTTTCCAACCATACCTCCAAGGACAATCCGTATATAAAAGAGAATCCGGATTGTTTTGTAAACGGCTCGGAGGATGATTTTAAAGCGCATCCCGACTGGTTTTTTGAAGTTCAGAACGGCGGTGAAAAGCGCTATATCGCTTACGGCCGCGACCCTAATTTTCCGGCCTGGACCGATACCGCGCAGCTTAATTATTTTAACCCGGCGACCCGGGAACGGATGCTTTCAGTGCTGATGCGCCTGGCCGATATGACCGATGGCGTTCGCTGCGATATGGTCATGCTGACGCTTAACGAGATACACGATACTACCTGGGGCTGGCTGCTCGGTCCGGGCGGGTATAAGCGTCCGGATGAGGAGTTCTGGGAGGGCGCGATCCGCGCGGTAAAGGAAAAGTTCCCTCAGTTTGTCTTTCTGGCCGAGGTTTACTGGGGCCTGGAGTGGCGCGTTCAGGAGATAGGTTTCGATTATACCTATGACAAGGGGACCTATGACCGCCTGCGCTTCCAGGGTCCGCAGGAAGTCTGCGGCCACCTTCGCGCGGAAAAGCTTTACCAGAAGCGTTCAGTGCGCTTTATCGACAATCATGACGAGCAGCCTTCACTTGTGGCCTTCGGCAGACAGAAGGCCCTGGCGGCCGCGGTGGTGGTCTCCACTATTAAAGGACTCCGCTTTTACAACGACAACCAGATAGAAGGAATAAGAGTACGGGTCCCGCTTCAGCTGACGGAACTGTATGAGCGCACCCCTGACCAGGAGATAAAGAAATTTTACGCCAAGCTGCTGAAGATTACCGACCACCCGGCTTTCCACGGAGGGGAATGGTCCCTGCTGGAAGTGCGCCAGTGCGACGAAGAAAATCAGACCAATTCCAATATCCTGGCCTGGTCCTGGGCCCAGCGCCGCACGCTGAAGGTAGTAATCATAAATTATTCCGGAGAGGAGTCCTGCGGGACCGTTAACGTAGCTATTAAAAGCGAGGGAGAGACTACCGCCATCTTTGAAGAACTTTCTGACCGGTTCTTCTCTTTCAGGGCGGGAGAGCTGGCAGGCGGCCTCAGGCTGCAGACTATGGCTGCTTACTCCGCCTATATCTTCGACGTGGAATTCTAAGCCTTAACTGCGGTTCGTGAAAAGGCCGGCCTTAATCCGCCGGCTTTTTTCGCCGGGAACGGCGGCGGGGTCATGGCTCGCGGGCCAGTGTATAGGCGGCCACGGATTTCGCCCCTGCTTTCATAAATTCTGAAGCGAGTTCATCCAGCGTGGCCAGGGTCGTGGCCACATCGTCCACCAGAAGTATATTTCTTCCGCGTATAAGCTCGGGCTTAATTACGCAGAAAGCTCCCGAGATATTCTTTTTTCTCTGTTTCTTGGAAAGGGCGGTCTGGCTGGGAGTATTCCTTGTCCTTCCTGACGCCCCTGCCAGGTAGAACCTGTTGCATCGCGCGGCCATTGCGGCGGCAAGCAGTTCGGCCTGATTGAAGCCGCGTTCCCTGCTCCTGGCGGGGTGGAGCGGAACCGCAGTTACGAAGTTATAGGGCGACAGTTCCGGGTAGCAGGGCAGGGCTTCGGCCATTCCTGCAGCCAGGAAGCCCGCCAGGTCTTCGCGGGCCCGGTATTTGAAAGCGTGCAGCAGCGACCGAAGCTGCGGGTTAAAGATGAAAGCCGAGCGGGCCAGGGCCAGGGCCCGGGGCGCCCCGCCGCGGCAGTCCCGGCAGCTTTGGCCGCCGTCACTTAGCGGGAGGCCGCAGGTCCTGCAGTGGAGCCCGGGCAGCGCCTCCAGCTGCCCGGAGCAGCCAGGGCAGAGCGGCTTTGCGGACAGGTAATTAAGGTCCAACCCGCAATGCGCGCAGGTTCGCGGCAGCAGAGCGTTAAGCAGCCATTTCCCGGCATTTTTCAGCGCAGTTTTCAAACTTCCCCCCGGAATATCCTGTCTGCAGTTTCCCGCTTATTAAGCGGCAATCCCCTGTTTAGAACTGGAAAGTCAGCGTGCTTCCCGCCTGGTAGGCGAGGTATTCTTCCTGCTTTAGGTATTTGTGCCAGAAGCGCTGCAGTCCTACGTTGAAAGTAAGGCGCAGATTCTTCGCCGCCTCGTAATCTGCGCTGGAATTCAGCGAGAACAGCCGGTTATTGTCTGCTATGGTTATGGGCGACGCTTTGATAGCGTAGCTGAGGGTGGTGGTCCAGACTATGCGGTTGGTGAATACTATCGCCTTTTTCATAAAGGGCAGCTTCAGTCCTTTGGGCAGCTGGAAGTCCGATTTAATAAGCAGGCTCGGGGTGATCGTCCTGGTATTCGCCGTTACTACGCCCAGCGCGGCCTTGGTCTTGTCGGAAACATAATCGGCTTTCGGGGTGAAGCGGAACTTCTTGTAGTCGAAGGTTCCCTGCAGCGTGGCGTCGTCGTGCCTGGTGGTTTGGGTGCGCTGGTTCACCCGCAGGTCTTTTTTGTAGGAGAGGCGCAGGTTGTAGCTGACCGCGGTGTCAATTTTATTGAGAAGTTTGAACCGCAGATCTGTCCCGTAGGTGCCGGAAGTGTCCAGGGAAAGCTTTTTGGCTTCATTGGTGTTGCGTGAATACTTAAGGTTTATCGTGGCGCCCTGGGCCCAGCGGCGTACCCGGAGAAGGGTCTCCAACTGTGAGAGGGAAACTATCATGTCGGGGAAGGTCCGGTTCACGCTTTTTGAAATTGTGCCGGTTACTTCCGAGCGCTGAACCGAGTTGCTGAAGTTATTGGTCAGCGAGAGGGTGTTTAAGGGGGCGGCCGAGCCTTTGAAGCTGTAGCCTTCGAAAGGCTGCCAGCGCTGGGTGGAGCTTACCGTGTCGCGCAGAGTCAGAGAGTTCCTCAGGGCGAAGGGGCTGGAGGGTCTAAGTGAATCCCTCAGCCAGAGGTGCGGGCGGGAATTGTATTCTTTCTCCACGCTCGACCAGGAGTCTCCGTCCTGGATCTGGTAGTTGGAGGAAAGGACCATCGAGCGCAGGAGGCGGTTGCGGGGCGCCAGGTCGTTCATGCTCAGGGTCAGGCTCACTCCGCCCTGAGCGGTGCGGTTGATGCTTTTTATGCTGCCTGTGGTGAACACTCCGGAGGACTGGGCTACGGTCACGGTAGTGACGTTCAGGTTATTATTCTCTATGGTAGTGACAGAGTAGTTTACGGTCGGGTTCAGCCAGCGCGCGAAAAGGAGGTTGGAGTTGACGTCCACCGTCTGCTGCATGGATTTATTATAGCGCTCGGTCTGCAGCGGGTCGGAGAGCGGAGCCCGCTCTTCGCGGGCGGTCTGCAGGGAGTAGCCCGGGTTAAAAGAGGAGCCCCTCCAGGGAACAAAGGTAAGTTTTGCGCCGTAGGCGTCGGTGCGCTCCTTGGTGTCGTAAAGCCCGGCCAGGGTAACGAGCCCGCCCGGCTCATAATTAACCTTGCTGCGCCCGAGAGAATAGTTAAGGTTCAGTGTGCGGGGCAGGACGGGCAATGAGCCCGGTACAGAGTAGGCCAGATTGGCGGCGTAGAGATCCCTGTCGTCTTTTCTGCTGAGCAGGCTGTAGTCAATTATCCCTTTTGAATAGTTAAGGCCCAGTTTGGGCAGCGCCGAAATATTGAGGCTGCCCGAGGCTGTGCCGTCGAATTTTTCAACGCGGCCCTGCTGCAGGGAGTTTACCAGGTTGTTGGAACCGGTGACCAGCGTATTCGGGGTCTTGGTTATCTGGCGCGCGGCCGTAAAGTTAAGCGGGAAAAAGGCCATCTTCGTGATGTTAAGGTAGCCGGTCTGCTGCTCATTATCCTGGTTGGCTATAGCGGTAACCGGGGTCTGGAAACTGCGGTCCACAAAGCGGTACTTGCCGCCGAAATTTAACCAGCCCGGGATCTCGAAGGCGCCTTCTACTTTGCGCGCATTCCCAACGCGGGTCAGCGGTTTGGAAACATGCAGCTCGTTGAAGTACACGGTTCCGGTATGCCCGGAACCGTCGGTGGCTTCTACGCCCGCTATGAACTGGGGGATCTGCTGCAGGCTGGGAGTGCCCCTGGAGGAGATCTCTACCCCGGAGCTGGACGGGGTCCAGATATCCGGTATATTGTCCCCGGTTACATCCTCCTGACCCACGGTTATCAGGCGCCAGCCGGTGAAGTTCAGGGGGACTGAGGCTTTGAAGTAGTTATTAACGTCTCCGGATTTCAGGTAGAACGAGGCCCCGGCATCAATCGCTCCGGCATTGTTCACCAGGAAGCGGAGTTCTTTATGCTGCGAAACGTCTATGGCCGTGCTGAACTTGCGGTAGACATAGACAGTCGAGCCGGTGCTTGTTTGCGCTGAGTAGATATTGGCGTAGTCCAGGGACAAAGTCTGCTCGGCTACCGAACTGGAATTGTTTTTCTGCTTCTGCTCGGAGACCGAGCCGTAGAGATTATTGAAAACTATAGTAGCGTCCCCGCCGGCTTCATAGATAGGCGTATAGCCGGGGTTATCGTGATTGTTCACTCCTATAGCCTGCATTGAACCGGTATTGGTGCTGGACAGTACGGTCCAGGTATTGCCGACAGCGGAAATCCGGGCGAATTTAACAATACCGGTGTTTCCGCTGAGTGCGCCCTTCTTAAGCGAGATGCGTACCTGCTTAATAGCGTTCCATTTGAACGTGTCTGTGGAGGTGATAGGCAGGGGGAGATACAGCGTGTGCCATTTATTATCCGTGAAATCAATACGGTTTTTCAGGGCTCCGCCGTCGTTATTGTCCGTGAATTTTGAGCCGGTAACGTAGCCGAAACTTCCTCCTGTGAAGTCCTGTGAGTCCAGGCGTCCGTTCTTGTTGAGGTCCTCGGAGTCCAACCGGCCATTGCCGGCGCCGTAGCGTTTTGTGGAAGTGCTTATGGGGGCGTAAAGCCAGCCTATATCCTCCGCGTTTGAAACCTGCTCGTCGCAGTTGAGGTCTTCGCTCTTGGGCGAGCCGTTGAGTACGAGGCCGGAGGCGCAGACAAAACCCTGACCGCCGGAATTGTCCGCGTCTTCGCTGATCTGGCCGAGGTGGATGTTGAATTCAGGCCCGTCGCTGGGGCCGTATACTACCATTTCCAGGACGTTCTTCTGGGAGAAATCCAGGCCGGTGTTTGAAAGCGGGTAGACTATCGAAACTTCCTGGGACTTTGTGAAGTTGTATTTAAAGGCCAGGACCTGCTGTGAGCCCTCTGAGGCGGCGGCTGAGTTGATCTCGCGGGATTTTATGTTCTCGTTATACCAGTCCAGCGCCAGCGGGTCGGCCGGGGCCTGCACGGGGTTGGCCGCTATAAACCAGTAGTTCTTGTCCATGGAGGGGGAGTCTTCCTGTTTTACCCCTTCCATATTGTCTATCAAGGCGTAGCCGTTCAGATTAGGGTTAAGCCGGCTCTGCGCGCCTTCCGCCCCCAGCGAGGTTTTAAGCCCGAACAGATTGAGGCCCTTCAGCTGGGCGTCTCCCTCATAGACCATCATACTGTTGGTCAGGTCCGTGATATTGGGGACGGAGTTGGATTTGATACCGCCCTGATACAGCAGCGTTGACCCTACGGAGAAATGGCTGCCGAAGTCATAAGAGACACGGCCTCCCACCAGCGACTGGTTGCCCACCCCGCCGAAGGGGGAGACCTCGTAGACTATCTCTATCTTGGAGTCCTGGCCTACCCGCTCGGGGTAGTAGAAGGTGATGAAGCCGGAATCGTAGTCTATGAAGTAATCTTCGTTACGGCCCAGCTTCTTTCCGTCTACGCGGACGGCCTCGGACTGAAGCACTATATTGGGTTCCAGCAGGAAGGTCTTAAACCTGTAGGAATACTCCACGCGGATTATCCGCTTTGAGCTGGGGGCGGCGGAATAGATCTGTTCGTCCGGAGAGCCGGGCGAGGTTAAGGAGGCGAAGGGCTCTTTAAGGTTGAAAATACCCTGCTCAAAATCTACTTCTATTGTTTCGGGGTAAACCTGCTGCGGGCTTAAAGAGCTTCCAACCGCGCTGCGGTTGAGGTCCTGTACTTTCAGGATGAAATTCCCGGTTCCGTTATCGCGCACTATATTGTTCTGGCCGATGGAATAATAAGTCTTTATTTCCCGTTTGTAGCCGGCCTCGCCGGTATTGGCTATAGGAATGTCGTTCTGCGGCTTTATTATTTTCTCCAGACCTGTCCCGGTTATATCCGGAGTCCCGCCGGATGTTGAATTCTGCACAAGAAAAGTACCGTTCGCGTTCTGGAAATTAATTACGACGACATCCTGGGAGTTAAGCATCCGGCTGAAGGTCAGCAGGCCCTTTGCATAGTCCATCACGTAGTCTATGCCCGGGCTCATAAGCCGGAAGCGGCCGGTATAGCGCGAGGAGGGCACATCCAGGTCGTCGGCGGTCCTGCTGGTTATTATCACCCCGTCCACCTGCGCCAGCGTCTGCTCGTCTATATAGACCCGCTCCGTACCTGATTTTATGGGCAGGCGCGCCGTATTTCCGAAAGAAACATCGTAATATTTGCGGCGCAGGTAGTTGGTATCCAGGATGTCCACTCCCTGGAACTGGGTATTGCCGGTGAACTGCCTGGTCTTGGTGAGGCCCTTGGTCCGCGAGCCGACGAAGGTGAGCTTGAGCCGGCTGGTTTTCAGGTCGGCCCTGATGCCGAAGAGCTGCTTATTGTAGGAAACGAATTCGGTGGCGGGCAGAGAGAGGTCTATGTCGCCGAAGGAAACGTTCTGCACCACCTCGTTAGGGTCGCCCTGGTAGATCACGGAGATGTCCTGCTTGTCTATCTTCGTATCGTCATAGTCCACGTTCACGGTTATTTTCTGGCCCACTTTGCCCTGCATCCGGACCTGCATCTGCTGGGTGATCTCGAAAAGGCTGAGGGAGCGCGCCCGGGTGACATTGGTCTGCTCGTTAAGGAACTTCTTGCCGCTGTAGTTGAGGGCTATTACCTTGCGGCCGGTCACCGACAGGCTGGTTCCGGATTCCCGGAACTCCACCTGGGGCTCCGGGGAGAGCGGTATATCCGTGGAAACCTTTACGGCGGCCAGGGGCATAAGTTCCGAACGGCCGAAGCGGCCCGTTTCCACGGCCTCGCGCGCCGAGTTCCAGGAATCTTCGCTGTATGAAAAAGGCAGGTCTCCGGAGATACTCTCAAACTCCCCGGACTCGGCCGCGGTGGAAATTTCAGCGGTCCCCAGCAGTTTGTGCGGATCCCTCCTTTCCAGCAGTAAAAAGCGTCCTCCTGAAGGGGAGGGCGCGGCGAAATCGGCAGGGCGCGCGGGAACAGCGCAGAGCAGGGCTGCCAGGAATACCAGTATAGTCTCTGTAGCTTTCACTTTTATTAAAGCCGTTAAACAGTCCGCAGTTTAAGGGTAAACGCAAACTGCCCGCATTTGCCGTTTTTTTTCGGCAAACGGGCTTCGGTCACCCGGTTTCACCGGACCGTCGATATATAATAGAATAAATAAATGCCCGTGCCTATAGCCCGTTTATATATACTCAAAGGTTTCGCTAAATTCCTGGCGATTTCCCTTTTTGTCTTCATCTCGCTGCTGGTGGTGCTGAATTTTGTGCAGGTTATAAACCAGGGCGTCCTGTCCGGCTTCTCTTTTTATTTCCTCGCCAAGAGCATGGTTTACCTGCTGCCCAATATTATCGGGATGTCGCTGCCGCTGGCCTTCCTGCTGGCGATCCTGCTGAGCCTGGGGGCTATGTCCCAGGACGGCGAGATAATCGCCCTGCGCGCCGGCGGATTCTCTTTTTACGAAATACTCTCCGGCGTTTTCTATTCCGCGCTGCTCGCTTCCGTGCTGCTCCTGGTTGTCAATAACTGGCTGGGGCCGGTGGCTTTCAAGCGTTCCACCGATTACACTATCTCGATGCTGAACAGGGTTACCAAGATAGAACTTAAGCCGCGTACTTTTCAGAAAATCTCCGACTGGGTGCTTTACGCGGCCGAAGTCGACTCCCTTACGGGCAATATGCGCGGGGTTAAACTTTTCCGGAGGATAAATAAAAATGACGTGCCGGTCTTTATTAACAAGATAAACGCCGTCGGGGGCCGCTACAGGATGGCGGATGAAAGCGGCCTGGAGGTAGAGCTTTCAGACGGCCAGTTCAGCCAGACTGACTGCAGGAACGACGAAAAGATCCTCTACGGCAACTTCGCTTCCTATAAGACCCTCCTCCCTTTCTTTTCCGGGAATAGCGACGGGCGCCGGCTTAACCAGCGGGAAATTTCAACTTCCGGCCTTATAGCCAGGCTGCAGGCGGGCATAGCCGATCCGCAGACGGCCGCCAAATACCGCATAGAGGCGGCTTCGCGCTTCGCCCTGGCTCTGGCCCCCTTGGTCTTCTTCCTCGTAGGCGCGCCTCTGGGCGTAGCGCTGGATAAGCGCGGCCGCTCCGCGGGCTTCGGGCTCAGTCTCCTGATAATCTTTTTTTACTACGGGCTTACCGTAAGCGGGATGGTGCTTTCACGAAAGTACCCCGCGCTTTTCCCCTGGGCTGTTTTCGCGCCGGCGCTGCTGACCGGGGCCGCGGGGATCTGGCTGTGGAAACGCAACCTGTACGCGAAGTAGATCCCGCTCCGGGAACGGGTTTGCGGCTATAGCGGTAATAATGAATGAAGAAAATATTTTTCAAATATATAGCGCGCAGTTTCTGGGGCCCGTTCTGCTTCGGTCTGGCGGTTTTCTGCCTGCTGCTTACCTTCGGCAGCCTGTTCGATAAACTTAACTTTTTTATGAAGAGCGAAGAGGGAGCCGGCCTTTTCGCCAGATATATAATCTACCAGGCGCCTTACTTTTTAGTGAAAATGATGCCGATGGCTTCCCTTCTGGCCGTGCTGTTCTCACTGGGCAATATGATCTCGCAGGGAGAATGGAAAGCGGGGCTGGCGGGGGGGTGGCGGCCTTTTGACATGATCAGGCCGCTGCTGGCCTGTGCGGTGCTGGCCGGGGCAGTACAGTTTGTCCTCCAGGAAACAGCCGCCCCCGATTTCTATATGCGCTCCGAGTACCTGTTCGAGGGAAAGATGCGCGGCCGGGACGACTGGCAGCGGCTGGTGAAAAAGGAAGTCTCTTTCTCGGCCGGTGAGGATGTTTTCGTTACGGCCCGCCTCTTTGACGGCCGCCGTAAAACCATGGAAGGGGTGATAACTAATATCTACAAGGAAGGGCGTCTTTCACTGGAGATAAACGCAGCCTCGGCCGAGTGGCAGCCTGAAGCCAGGCGCTGGGTTTTCTCTGACGGCGTAATAATAAAATATTTCGGCGACCTGAAGACCTCCGCCAGGCGGTTTACGCGCTACCAGTCCGCTATATCGGTGCGCCCCGAGAACCTGGTGCTGGAGAAGCTGGTGCCTGACGGGGTTTCTATTCCGGACGTGCTTACCCGCGTGCGCCGCCTGAAGGCCGTCGGCTCCCCGTCTGCCGCCGAGCGCACCCTGCTGTGGGTGAAAATAGCGGCTCCGCTGGCTAACCCTGCCATGGCTCTTATAGGGGCCGCGATGGTGCTGCTGGCCCGGAAGAACAACCGCTACCTGAGTTTCGGCCTGGCAGTCGGGTTCGGTTTCTTTTTCTGGGCGGTGATAATAATGGCCCAGGAAGCCGGCAACGCGGAGCTGCTGCCGCCTTTTATCGCCGGGCTGGGGCCGGCCGGGCTGTTCTCCCTGGTTTCGCTCTGGGGGCTGCACCGGGCCAGGGCTATATAAATTTTATTCTTTTCCGCTGAAAAGGAAGTGGATTTCCCCGCGGGGCTTTATAAACCCCGCGGGGATATTTTTATCCCGGAGCAGCGCTTTTTCAAAGATCTTTTTCTTGCGCGGTCCGGAAGCCAGCAGGACTATATTCGAGGAGGCGTTGATGGCTTTGAGGGAAAGAGTGACGCGTCTGCGCGTAGTGTAGGTGTCGGGCGCGAGGACCGGGCAAAAAATGTTTTTATTAGTTTTCAGCGCGCGGGAACCGGGGAAAAGCGAGGCTGTATGTCCGTCTTCCCCCAGGCCGAGCAGTATAAAATCCAGGCGGCCTGAGCCCCCGGTCTCTTTAAGGAATTCCCTGCTGTAAGCGGCGGCGCTGCAACCGGGTTTCAGCGGCCGGAGGTTGGCCCGCGGAATCTTTATTTTTGAAAAGAGCTGCGCCCGGGCCGCCCCGTAATTGCTTTCAGGGGAGGAGAGGGGCGCTCTGCGCTCGTCGGCCATGAAAAAGATCACTCTGTTCCACGGCAGGTCCAGCGCCGCGAGCTTTTTAAAAAAACGGGCAGGCGTCCTGCCGCCTGAAAGAGCTGCGGTAAACTTCCCCGTTTTGCGCAGCAGCGCTTTTTTAAAAAGGCCGGCCGCGAAGTCCGCCATCGCTTCCCCGGTTCTGAATCTTCTGGAATTCCGGCTTTTCATACCCAGCTCATTCCGTCTTTCTTTATCAGTTTCTCGGCGGCGGCCGGGCCCGAGGTTCCGGCAGCATAGGCGTGGAGCGGATTCGCGCCGGGGTCTTCCTGCCAGGCCGCAAGCAAAGGGGATAGAAATTCCCACATAAACCGCATTTCAAAAGAGCTCAGGAAAAGGGTCTGGTCCCCGGACATCGCCTCGATCAGCAGGCGTTCATAATCAGTGGGGTACCCGGCGGCGTCCTGGCCTTCTGCGCGGTAGTCCAGCTCTATCGTTTTCGGAGCGAAGCAGAGCTTAGGCCCGGGATGCTTGCTGACAAGGGAGAAAGTGATCTTCTCTTCAGGCTGTATATTGAAGGAGAAGGTGTTAGGGTGCCCGATATTTATGGTCTTGAAAATACCCCTGGCCGGCTTATTGTAGACCAGGTCTATCCTGGTGCTTTTTGCGCCGGTTTTCTTTCCGGCCCGAACATAGAAAGGAACTCCGCGCCAGCGGGCATTGTCTATCTGGAACTTGAATGCCAGGAAGGTTTCGGCCAAAGAGTCCTGGGCTACTCCCTGCTCGTCCCTGTAGCCTGCGTACTGGCCGCGTACTGACCGGGTTGGGACCTCCTCCCGTTCGAGGGGCCTTATGCTCCCGAAAAAAAGTTTTTTTTCGGCCTTGAAGTCCGTATCCCTGAACGTAGCCGGCAGGTCCATGGCCGTTATGGCGGCAAGCTGAAGTATGTGGCTCATCATGTCCCGGGCCAGGCCCATCTTCTCGAAGAAGGAGGCGCGCCCCTCCAGCCCCAGTTCTTCGAATACGGTTATCTGCACGTGGTCCATGAACCTGTTATTCCAGGTTCCGTCGAAAACGGCGTTAGCCGAGCGCAGGGCCATTACATTCTGCACTGTTTCTTTCCCGGTGAAGTGGTCTATGCGGTAGACCTGTGACTCGGAGGCGGCTTGTTTCAGTGCCGCCTCCAGCGCGGCGGCGCTTTCCAGGCTGGAGCCGTAAGGCTTCTCTATGATTATCCTGGACCAGCAGCCGGTTTCGCAGGGGTCGAAAAGCAGTCCGAAGGCTTTTAAGTTTAAGGCGATGGATTCAAAAGCCGAGGGCGGGGTGGCTAGGTAAAAAAGATGTTTTCTCTTTACGCCGAACCGCGAGTCCTGTTTTGCCAGGAGGGCTGTCAGCCGGCTATAAAA
Organism: Elusimicrobia bacterium CG1_02_56_21; assembly: GCA_001871115.1. Lineage (GTDB taxonomy): Bacteria > Elusimicrobiota > Elusimicrobia > Elusimicrobiales > UBA9959 > UBA9959. Next base: position 48,127 of record MNUR01000011.1, read on the forward strand.
AGCGTCGTCGGCGTAATCGGCCTGTATGTATTCCAGGCGGCTGAGGAAAACGCTGAAGTTTTCCGAAGAAGGATTGAAGCCGGCTGTTGAGAGCGCGTTGCGGATGCGGCTTTCAAGAGCGCCCCGCTCAAGCGGGGTGCGTCCGGACAGGACCATGTGAAAATTAGCAGGGGTTAACTTTTTTCGAAGAGCCCGAACAGGGCCGGGATTATTTTCCTGGCGGCCAGGTCTCCGGTAGCCCCGAAAAGGATAAAGGCGCAGCTTTCGGGCCGCATTTCCTGGCAAAATCCGAGAGTTTCAGTCACTTCATTCCCCCTGGCTCCAGATCCCCTGGCGCTATTGCCGGCGCAGAAACCGGGCGGACCCTAATTTTTCACCATTTTACGGGCGGCTTCCGCCACTTTTTCCGCGGTAAGCCCCAGTGCGGCGTATACCTGGCCTGCGGGGGCTGATCTGCCGAAAGTGTCTATCCCTATCGCTGCCGAATCGGGGCCCGCCAGGTCCATCCAGCCTATGGTCCGGCCGGCTTCAAGGCACAGTTTCGGGAGGCTGGGAAGCATTACCGAGTCGCGGTAGGCCTGGTCCTGTTCGCGGAAAAGCTCAAAAGAAGGGGCGGAGATTATCCTGGCCGCTATCCCCTGTTTTTCCAGCAGAGCGGCAGCTTCAAAAGCCAGCGAGACTTCAGAACCGGTGGCGACCAGTTCTATGGCCGGCACGGTAGAGGGGCCCCTCAGCAGGTACGCGCCGCGTTTGACGCCCCCGGCTATTTTTTCACGATATTGCGTGTAGAGAGGTAGCTTTTGGCGGGACAGAGCCAGGCAGACGGGCCGTTTAAGGCGTACGGCAGCCTCCCAGGCGTGCAGGGTTTCCCAGGCGTCGGCCGGGCGCAGTACCAGAAGCCCCGGTATCAGGCGCAGGCTCATAAGATGCTCCACCGGCTGGTGGGTGGGTCCGTCCTCTCCCACTCCTATGCTGTCGTGGGTGAATACGAACACGGAAGGGATATTCATCACTGCCGCGAGGCGCAGGGCCGGGCGCATATAGTCTGAGAATACGAGGAAGGTTGCGCCGAACGGGATAAGTCCTCCGTGGAGGGCCAGGCCGTTTATTATGGAGCCCATGGCGTGCTCGCGGATGCCGAAATGAAGCGTCCGCTCCGGTTCTGCGGTGAAGTCGGTCTTGGTAGAGGGGCCGAGGTCAGCCGAGCCGCCGGTGAAGCCGGGGAGCGCAGCCGCCATCAGATTAATGATCTTGCCTGAAGCTTCGCGGGTGGCCATCGGTTTTTCAAAGAAGGAATCTTTCTGTTTAAAAAGATCCTCCGGGATCTCCCGGCCCAGCATCGCTTTCGCAAGTTCCGCTTTTTCGGGCAGGGTCTCGCTGTATTTCTTCCAGAGTTTCAGCCAGCGCTTGTGATCTTTCCCGCCGGCTTCCGCCTGCTCGGTGAAACGCGCCCGCGCCTCCTCCGGGACAAAGAAAGGCTCGGCAGAGGGCCAGCCCAGCCTGGCTTTCGTGGCCAGGATCTCTTCAGGCTTGAGGGGCTCGCCGTGCACGGAGTTCTTGTCCTGCTTGGGGCTGGCCCAGCCTATATGGGTTTTGGCGATTATAATAGAGGGTTTTTCAGCTTCACGTTTAGCTTTGCGTATCGCGGCGTCAATTTCCTCCAGGCTGTTGCCGTCTTCAACTTCCAGTACCTGCCAGCCCTGGGAGAGAAAACGTTTTTTTACGTCTTCGGTAAAGGCCAGGTTGGTCGAGCCTTCTATGGTAATCCCGTTGGAGTCGTAAAGACAGATCAGCTTGCCCAGTTTCAGGGTTCCCGCCAGCGAGGCGGCTTCGTAGGAAACGCCTTCCATCAGGTCCCCGTCGCCGGCCAGAACGTAAGTGAAATGGTCCACCAGGGGGAACTCTGGCGTATTGAGTTTTTCAGCAATAAGCTTCTCGGCCAGCGCCAAACCGACGGAGTTAGCGAAGCCCTGGCCCAGCGGCCCGGTGGTGGTTTCAACTCCCGCGGTGTGGCCGTACTCCGGGTGGCCGGGGGTCAGGCTGTCAAGCTGGCGGAATTTCTTAAGATCCTCCATCTTGAGGCCGTAGCCGTAAAAGTGGAGCATCGCGTAAAGCATTGAAGACCCGTGTCCCGCGGAAAGAACAAAGCGGTCCCGGTCGAACCACTCCGGAGCCGAGGGGTGGAATTTAAGGTGGCCGGCCCAGACGGAATAAGCCAGGGGTGTGGCTCCCAGGGGCAGCCCGGGATGTCCTGAATTCGCCTGGCCTACCATGTCGATGGAAATTGTCCTGATAGTATTAACGCACAAATTGTCGGTAGTGTCGAATTTCATTTTTTCTCCAGTAATTTAATTTTCCAAGCCTGCAAAGCTATTATCGTCTTAGCGTCCATTATAGCGCCCTTTCCCAGAAGTTCCCAGGCGTCTTTAAACGGCATTATCTCTACATTCACGAACTCGTCATCGTCGAGGTTCTGCGCGCCGCCGCGCAGTCCGGAAGCGGTGTAGATGTAAATAACTTCGGTGGAAAAAGCGGTGGTGGGCCAGAAAGAGATCAGCGGTTTAATGCTGGACGCGGTATAGCCCGTTTCTTCCTTCAGCTCCGCCTTTGCCCGGGTAAGCGGTTTGTCACAGGCGGAGTTGAGCTTGCCTGCCGGGATCTCCAGCGTGACCTCTCCGACAGGGTAGCGGTATTGCCGCACAAAAATTATCCTGCCGTCGGGCAGAACCGGCAGCACTGCAACGGCGCCGGGGTGTTTCATAAAAGCCCGGGTGGCCTTTCTGCCGTTGGGCAGCGTTACTGTATCCGCCCTGAAATCCACTGCGCCGGTGTAAACCAGGCGCTTTTTGTGAAAGCCCTCTTTAAGCCCGGCATGCCCGGTTTTCATTTCAGTCATCCACCGATTATATAATTTCTGTAAAACTCCCCGCTCAATAATTGAACAATTCGCGCTCCCGAACGGCGTATTTTCCCGCGGGTAGCCTCAGGCCGGTGCGTGGTGTACTTTTTTGTCTTCCGGCTGTCCCCTGTCCAGGCCAAGCCCGCCTATCACCGGCGGAAAATTCCTTAAGGAGCCTGTTTATTTATATAATTAAAGGCAGTGGTTTCTCTGGCCAGCGGGGATTTTATTTCAATATTAATGCAACCAAGTTTTATACATCTTCATAATCATTCCGAGTATTCGCTGCTTGACGGGATGCTGCGCATCTCTGACGGCCACGGGAACCCCTCCGATTTTCTCAAAGGCCTGGCCGCCCGTCCCGGCAACGCCCTCGCTATAACCGACCACGGCAATATGTACGGCGCTATGGAATTCTATTTCCTGGCCCGGGCTGTCGGACTCAAACCTATAGTAGGCTGCGAATGCTACGTCACCCGCGGCTCACGCAAAGACCGGGACAAAAGCCACGGCCGCCGTGAGAACGGCCACATGACAGTGCTCGCCAGGAACGAGGCCGGTTACAAGAACCTTATCAAGATGGTTTCCTCCGCTTATCTCGAAGGCTTTTACCACGACCCCCGCATAGACGCAGAACTCCTGGCTAAACATTCCGAAGGCCTGGTCTGCCTCTCCGGCTGCCTCAAGTCCCATATAGCGCGCGGCTGCGCCGAAGGCCGCCTGGACGAAGCCGCCAAAATGGCGATGGAATACCAGGACATATTGGGTAAAGGCAATTTCTATCTGGAGCTGATGGACCACGGCATCCCTGAAGAGATGGCCGCAATGGCCGGCCTTATAGAAGTGTCAAAACGCACCGGGATCCCGCTGGTGGCCACCAATGACTGCCACTATCTAAAAAAAGAGGACTGGGAGGCGCACGACGCCCACGTCTGCATTTCCACCGGTTCGACGCTGGACGACCCTGACCGGATGAGGCATACCCAGCATGAGCTTTACTACAAATCTCCCGAGGAGATGATAAAGCTGTTCTCTCATACCCCGGAAGCTATAAAGAACACCCTTGCCATAGCCGAGATGTGCGACCTAAAGGTGGAAACGGGTAAGCTGTATCTGCCTGCTTTCGACGTCCCGTCCGAATTCAAGGTCAAGAATCCCGAAGAGCCTGATTTTTATTACCTCAAAGAACTCTGCGAAGCCGGGCTGAAGCTTAAAGTGCCCAATGCCGGCGAAGATTACCGCAAGCGCCTTGAGTTCGAGCTGGATGTAATCCGGCGCATGGGGTTCGCCAGCTATTTCCTGATAGTCATGGATTTTATAAATCACGGCCGCAGCATCGGAGTTCCGGTGGGGCCGGGCCGCGGTTCCGGCGCCGGGTCGCTGGTGGCCTATACCCTGGACATCACCCGGGTGGACCCGCTGCCCAACGGCCTGCTCTTCGAACGGTTCCTGAACCCGGGCCGCAAGAGCATGCCCGACCTCGACATCGACTTTTCCGACGACGGGAGGGAGAAGGTGGTTCAGTACGTGCGCGAGAAGTACGGCGCTGCCAGGGTGGCCAATATTATCACTTACGGAACAATCAAAGCCAAGAGCGCGGTGCGCGACGTGGGCCGCGTCATGAATATTCCGCTTTCGGAGATCAACGCCATAGCCAAACTGGTCCCCTCGGACCCCAAGGCCACGCTTTATAAGGCCCTCAACGAGGTCAACGAGCTTAAAGAATACGCCCGCGATCCCAAGATAAAGAAAATGTTCGATATCGCCCTGAAGGTAGAGGGCCTGCGCCGCCATACCGGAGTGCACGCTGCCGGGGTCGTTATCTCCAAGGATGAGATTACCGACCAGGTTCCTCTCTCCAACCGGAATACCAAGGAAATAATAACCACGCAGTACGACGGCAGCATGCTGGGCAGCCTCGGTATGCTCAAGGTGGACTTCCTCGGTCTCCGCACTCTTTCCGTGATCGAGACGGCCTCCGAATTCCTGCGCGCCGCGGGCAATAAAGATTTCGATATTTATTCAATACCGATGGACGATAAGAAGACCTTCGAACTGCTGTGCGAGGGCAAGACCACCGGCGTGTTCCAGCTGGAAAGCGACGGAATGAAGAACCTTGTTAAGGGCCTGAAGCCCACGGTCTTCAGCGATATCGCGGCCCTGGTGGCGCTGTATCGCCCGGGCCCCATCAACAGCGGCATGCTCGAAACTTTTGTGGAGCGCAAGCATGGCCGCAAAAAGATCACCTACGACCACCCGCTGCTGGAGCCGATCCTGAAGGATACCTACGGCACGATGGTGTACCAGGAACAGGTCATGGAGATAGCCAAGAGCCTGGCCAAGTTCACCCCCAGCGAGGCCGACGACTTCCGCAAAGCGATGGGGAAGAAGAAACTGGACGTGATGGAGAAGATGCGCTCTAAGTTCGTTGACCAAGCCAAGTCGATGAACGATATCCCCAATAAACTCTCCACCAAGATCTTCGACCAGATGGCGCAGTTCGCCGAGTACGGCTTCAATAAATCGCATTCCGTTGCTTACGCCCTGGTCGCCTACCAGACCGCCTGGCTGAAAGTCAATCACCCGGTAGAGTTCATGGCGGCCCTGCTGACCAGTGAAATCGGGCACAGCCCGATCGGTTCGGAAGACAAGGAAAACAAGCTGGTTACCTATATCGGCGAGGCCCAGGACATGGATATAGGCATACAGGGCCCGAGCGTGAACCGCTCCTATAAGAAATTTTCTATAGAGGATATCCAGGGACGGCCTGCTATCCGCTTTGCGCTGACGGCAGTTAAAAATGTCGGAGCCGGAGTGGTGGAGGGGCTGGTAGCCGAGCGGGACAAAAACGGCCCTTTCCGCTCTTTCGAGGAGTTCACCCTGAGGGCCGACACCAAGCAGCTCAATAAGCGCGTAGTGGAATCTCTGGCCAAGGGCGGCGCCTTCGACGTTTTTTATCCCGCCGAAAAACCCGGGATCTCCCGCACCAAGGCGATGGCGGCGGTCGAGGCTTTCTGCGGCGGGAAGGGCTTCCATGACTGCAACCAGGCAATGCTGTTCGGCGAGGAAAAGAAAGCACCAGCCGTTATGAGCGAGCATGCGCTGCTTAAGAACGAGCGCGAGGTCCTCGGCTTCTATTTCTCAGGGCACCCGCTCAATAGTTACCGCCGCCACCTGGCTATGGTGGCTAACGCGCAGGCCGAGAAAGTGCTTGCCGGGGAATTCGCCGAGGGGGCGATGGTCCGCGTGGCAGGGATCGTTGCGCAGTTCAAGAGCATGCAGACCAAGAAAACCGGAGAGGCTATGGCCAAGTTCGAAGTTGAGGACCTGACCGGAAACCTGGGGGTCTGTTTGTTCCCTAAGAAATATAAAATTTACGGCTCCCAGCTCGGCCCGAATAAGATAGTTGTGGTGACCGGCAAGGTACAGAAATCCGATTTCGGGGCGCAGAACTACGAGCTTATTGCCGAGGAAGCTTACAGCCTGTTTGACGCGATGAATAAGTGGGCCCGCGGCCTGGTGCTGAACCTGCCGGAAGGGATCCTGTTCGACGAGAAGCAGCTTCATGAGCTGAAGTCGGCGCTGGGGAAAAGCCACGGCATGTGCCCGGTTTATTTCCAGGTGAACGCAAAAGGGCGCGGCGTCTATATGATAGAAACCACAGAGAGGATAACTCTGACCGACGCCCTGCTGCACGATATAGAAAGACTTCTGGGAGACAAGACATGGAAAGTGGAAAGCGGATTCTGATAGCGGACGATGATCCGGACATAATAGACCTGCTGGAATTGTATTTTGCCGGGGCCGGTTTCCTGGTTACGGCCAAGGTCAACGGCAAAGACGCGCTCCAGGCCGCCGAGGCGGAGAAATTCGACCTGGTCCTGCTGGATGTCATGATGCCTTATATCGACGGCTACCATGTGGCCAGCGAGATATCTTCGCGCCTGGGGACTGAGGCGCCCAAGATCATAATCATGACCTCCAGGGACACGGCCAGCGAGAAGGGGATCGCCCTTCTCAGCGGCGCCTGCGAGGTGCTGCAGAAGCCTTTTTCACTGGATGAACTTGACGCTAAGATAAAATCTGCTTTAGAGTCCCGATAGCGTAAAATAAAAAGGAAGGAAAGATGAAAAAACTTAATTCTGTTCTGGTCCTGCTGATGCTGGCCGCGGTTCCAGCCCTGGCCGGCGATGACGGGGAATCAGTGGTTCTCCCGGACGTGGAGATGATAGACGTGCCGACCGCCGGCATACTCGACTACTACGGCTTCATGCTTAAAACCCGCTTCTATTCGGAAGGGGGCGTGCTTGGCGGCCTGAATTTCGGCGTGCAGGAACGGCTTAACCTCGGGGCTTCCATGTCCGTGGACCGCCTGGTGGGTTCCGATTCCCGGATCAAGATGCGCCGGCCGGAGATCCAGGTCAAGTTCCGCTTTTATGACGGGGGATATTATATCCCCGCAATGGCCGTCGGCTATTCCGGGCAGGGTTACTATTACGACCAGAATACCAGGAAGTACCTGGAGAAAGGCAAAGGGCTTTACCTTGTGGGCTCCAAGGAAATAGGATTCCCGGGCCTGGCGCTTCACGGCGGCTTTAACGTTCCGGATTTCGACAATAATTACCTTTTCAGCTTCCTGGGCCTAAACTATACCCTGGAAGACAAAGTGGCCTTCATGCTGGAATCCGACAGCATGTTCCATTCAGACGACCCTTCCAGGTTTAACGCCGGCATCCGCTTTTATGTTACCCCTTATTTCCAGCTGGATATGGCCGTGCGCGAGATAGGCCGCAACGGGACCTTCGATAACGGCGCGCCCCGCAGGGCGGAGCGGATAGTGCAGATGAGGTATAACACCAGCTTCTAAAAATAGAGGATAGAAGACCGAGGATCTGAAATCAAGGAGGAGAGATTTATGAAAAAAAGAATTGGAATACTTACAGGCGGCGGAGACTGCCCCGGACTTAATCCGGCCATCCGCGGCTGCGTTTACGCGGCTGAGAAGCATGGTTACGAGTGCGTCGGCCTTATCGACGGCTGGAAGGGCCTGGTGGAAGGCACAACGACGCCCCTCAACAAAGAAATAACAGAGTACGTGGTAATGAGAGGCGGGACAATGCTGGGGACTTCCCGCACCAACCCGGTAAAACTAGAGAAAGGCGTGGAAAGATGCCTTGAGAATTTTAAAAAACTGGACCTTTACGCCCTGGTGGCCATGGGCGGGGACGACACCCTCGGCGTAGCCACCAAGCTCTACCGGGACCATAAGCTCAACGTCATAGGCGTGCCCAAGACCATGGACAACGACCTGAACAACACGGACTACACCTTCGGTTTTGACACTTCTGTCACGCGCGCCATGGAAGCCGCGCAGTCCCTGATGGACACCGGCGCCAGCCACCACCGCGTTATGGTACTGGAAGTCATGGGGCGGCATGCCGGCTGGGTGGCTCTTTATACGGCTATCGCTACCGCCGCGGATTTTGTCTGCATCCCGGAGAGGAAAATAGATACCGCGCAAATGATAAAGAAACTCAAGGAGGCCTATGCAAGGAAGCGTTTTGCTCTTGTTGTCACCAGCGAGGCGGCGGAATTGCCCGAGGCCGGGGAAGATAGTATAAAGCACGAGGTGGACCAGTTCGGCCACCGCATACTCAAAGACAGAGGGATGGGCGAGCACATAGCCCGGTTCATAGAGAAAGAGACAGGGATAGAGACACGGGTTTCCGTGATCGGCCATATGCAGCGGGGCGGGGCTCCTACTCTTTTTGACAGGATGCTCGCGACCCGCGTGGGGATGAAGGCCGCCGACCTGGTGCATGCAGGAGAATTCGGAATGATGAGCGCGCTTGTGGGCAACCAGATAGTGGGGGTTCCGCTTGAGAAAGCCACCGGGGAACTGAAAGTGGTTTCCAAAGAGTGGTTTGATATCATGGAAGTGCTGTTCTGAAACAATCGGGCGTCGAGAATCAGGGATTGAGAATCCGGAGAATTCTTTATTCCCGGGTTCCCGATTTCAGACTCTTGGACTTTTGGAGGGAGCATTTATGACTGAAAATATACAAACCAAACCGCCGGCGCAGTTTCAGCGCAAGACCATAATAATAAAGAAGCGCCTGCAGTACCACTACATGGCGCTGATACTAACCAGCGTAATGCTGGCGTTCATAGTATTCGGCTTGGAGGCCATCTGGACGGTTTCAAAAGTGGTAAATGAGAATCCGTACCTTATGCCGCTCCTGGATATCATAAAGGAGATGGCGCCGTTGTTCGCTATAAAGGTCGCCATGTACATGGTGATAGTGGTCATCGTATCGGCGGTTATTTCTCACCGTATGGCCGGGCCTATTTTTAAATTCGAAAACAGCTGTTCCACAGTCGCTGACGGAGACCTTACCCACCGCGTTTATCTGCGCAAGGGCGACCATCTGATGGACCTGCAGGATAATTTCAACAATATGGCCGGAGCCGTCAACGAGGTCGTTAAAGAGTATGAAAAATTCCGCGTCGAGGCCGCCTCTGCCGGACTGGGAGACAAGGCCTCCGCTCTTTCCTCTAAAATTATGGAGATAATGCCCAAGTTCAAGATATGATAGCCATAGCAGCAGCGCTGTTGCTGGCGCTTTTCCCGGGGTCCGCCGCGGCCCGGAAAAACGGCGAAGCTCTCAGCATAGAAGAAGCCGTATCTATAGCGGTAAGGAACAGCCCCGCCGCGCTCGAGGCGGAGCAGGATATCATTATAGCCAGGCAGCGGGTCCTGGAGGCGCGCTTCATGGCCCTGCCGCAGTTCACGCTTTCGGGTACGCTCAGCAGGGCCAGCCTGGAATACCCCGCTCTGCTGGGGCATGAACTCGGCGACCGCTATCTGGACTCCCGGGCGGGAAATGATTTTTATACGCTTCGCGTGCAGGCTCTCCAACCGCTTTATACAGGCGGCAGGAATAAAAATACTCTGAAAATGGCAAAGGCGGCCTATAACCAGGCCAAGGTTAATTTTGACGCCGTCAGGGCGGATGCTGCGCTTGCGGCAAAAAAGGCTTTTTATACCCTGCTTTACCAGCGCCGTCTGCGGGAGATTTCAGCCGCTTGGTTCAAGCGGGCCAGCGCGCTGGATTCCTCTCTGCGAAAGGACGCCTTCGAGGAACTGGAAGCGTCTATGCTTCTCTCCGGCCTTTCTGACCGCGTCCGGCTGTCCGGCAGCGGCGCCGACGCCGCGCTCACGGGCCTTCTGAAGTCTCTTAATCGGGAGCCCGGCTATCCGATTGAAATAGAAGGAAGCCTGGCGCCTTTGCCTGTAGAGACCGGCGTCAGCTTAAGCCTGGTCACGGCAATGGAGTCCCGCCCCGAACTGCAGAGCGAAATTTACAGGGCGCAGCTGGACAACCTGGCTGTGAACATGGCTATGGTACGCCGGAATCCGACTATTTACCTCGGAGCCAGTTATGACGTGAACGCTTATAAATTTTCTTCACTGGCTGACGATACCGAGAGGGCCAATAACTGGCTGGCTTCCGTGGCGATACACTTCCCGCTCTCCTATGATATCTGGACCCAGGTGAGACAGCGCAAGTCACAGCAGCGACAGGGAGAACTGAAGCGCGCCGAGCTTCAGGATACGATACGCTTTGAAATTATTTCAGCCCACAGGGAAGCGGAGTCCTGGCAGGGCGAAGCTGAAAAACTCGGTACCGAGGTGGCTAGGATGAAAGGCTCCTATGACGCGGCCTCCCGGGCGGCCCGGCCGTCCATGGCGGCCCTGCGTGCTCTGTGCGCTCTTTGTGAACTCGAGATAAAGTCATTAGACGCCGTTTATAACCAGCTCCTCGCCCGGATCAGGCTTGAATGGGCGCAGGGCCGGGATTTCGGAAAGTAATTAAGGGCATTTCCGCTGCAGGTGAGTTCCGCGGGCTGATATCCCTATGCGGCCGCTGCGCGGGAGTGAAGCTGGCGGTTTGCAAACATCTCTTTATTTCTCCTGGCAATTCTGAAAAAGCGGCTATTTAACCATGCGTTTTCTTATTAAGATACTGATCCTCGCTCTGTCCGTCATGCCGGCTTCTCTGCTTGCGCAGGAAACTGACGACGACGTGCTTCGCGACGCGCTCTGGACCCGTCTGGCTTCTTCAAAGCCGCCGAACCGTCCTTCAGTGGGCCTGGCTCTTTCAGGCGGCGGCGCCAGAGGCTTCGCGCATACAGGGGTGCTGGAGGCTTTGGAATACGCGGGCTTCCCTGTGGACTATGTGTCCGGAACTTCTATAGGGGCGGTGATAGGCGCCTTGTACGCTTCCGGCTCCACGGTTCCCGAGCTCTGGAAATTCGGCCGGGACGCCAGGGAACTCAAGTTAGCCAAAGATTTTAAAAGTATAAAGCTGCTCGGCCTCCTTATGACCGACAGGCTGATAATGCCTACCTATACGAACCGCTTTATAGAGGAACGGCTGGGCGGGCTCACCTTTGAGAATCTTAAAAAACCTTTCGCCTGCTCCGCGATGGACCTCCGCACCGGGGAGAAAATAGTCTTCACTGAAGGCCCCCTGGCGATAGCTGTGCGGGCAAGTTCCAACCTGCCGGGTATTTTCCCTCCGGTTCATTACCGCCACCGCTATCTTGTTGATGGCGGCGTCGTGGATTTTATCCCTATTGAAGAGGCTAAACAACTGGGGGCTGACTGGGTTCTGGCAAGCGTTGCCCGGACCGCCTCAAGGCGCCAGCCCGAAAATGTTCTTATGTCGCTGCTGCAGGTGATAGATATCCGCGGCTCCCTGCTGGCGCTTTCAGCTGAGAAAGAGGCCGGCTTTGTGATAAAACCGGAGGTAGGGGATCTTACGGTCGCCGACTTTGAGCGATGCGAGGAGGCCGGGGAGGCAGGGCTTCTCGAAGCCACCCGCCGCCTGGACTCAGCGCGGGAGTCCCTGCTGATCTATTCCGCGCCGCGGCTGGCCGAAAGCATGGCAGGAGCGGCCACAGGTTTGAAAAAATGAAGTTCGCTTTTATTATTTTACTTCTTCTCTTTCCGGCTCCGCGAGCCTCGGCTTTTCTTTTTGGAGGCGCGAGGGAAGAGCGGGCCGCTATAAAGCTGGCTGAAATGCGTTTAGCTTTCGAGGCGGGGGATTGTCTTTCAGCCCTGGAAATCTCCTCCGCCTTTATCATGGAGAAACCGTCCGCAGCCATGCGCGAAGAGGCCTATGGGTATATGGGACGCTGCTATGAAACCTCCGGCTCCACGGATAAAGCGATAAACCTGTATAAGCTGGCTATAGGACTCTATCCTGAAAATGTGCTTTTCGCTTCAAGGCTTGCCCTGATTTATAATAAGGCCGGGTTTCCGGAAAAAGCCGTGCCGCTGTTTTTAAAGGTGCTTTCAATTAAGACCGACGAGCTGGACGCTAACCTGGGGCTCGCAAGGGCTTATGCGGCCCTGGGCTTTCTCTCCCGCGCTAAAGATTTTTATTCCCGGGCCGTTGTCTTGCAGGATCTCCGTCAGTCTTCCAGCCTGGAGGAATACGCCTTATGTATGCTGAGAAAGCGGGACTGGCCGGAGGCGATCTTTATAGCGGGCAAAGGCGCCGCCCTGCAGCCTAAATCCGCTTTCTGGCCCCAGGTCGGGGCCAGGGTAAGCGCAGGCCAGGGTAAATACTTCAAAGCGGCTTTGGCAATTGAAGAGGCTGTAAAGCTGGGGCCTTCGCGCCGGCTGAGGCTGGAGAGAGCCCTTTACCTCCTGCTGGACGGCCGCCTCCGCCTGGCTATCGAGGCCGCGGACCGAGAGCTGGCGGAGGACGGCAGTGACGCGCTGGCTTCCATAGTGAAAGCAATAGCTCTTCACTCTTTAGGGCGCAAGGAAGATGCCGCTCCTTATTTTGCCAAGGCCGCCGGCGGGGGGCCTTTTACCGCCAAAATTGCGGGGGCATTCCTTGCAGACAACAGGGCAGAGGCAGAGGACTCATGCAAAAAATGAAATTCTGGAAAATGTCGGGCGCTGGCAACGATTTTGTGCTGCTGACAGGAGGACGCCTTGGCACGGCCGCTCTTAAAAGGCTGGCGATAAAACTGTGCGCACAGAGGCTGGCTGTAGGCGCCGACGGTCTGCTTTATGTTAACAAAGCCGGGGCGGATTCGGTAAGCATGCGTTATTTTAATTCTGACGGCTCGGAGGCTTTCTGCGGCAACGGCTCCCGCTGCTGCGCCTGGTGGGCGCATTCCAGCGGCCTTATGAAGAGCAAGACATTCCTGCTTAAAACCATCAGCGGGGACCTTGAGGCCGGGATCGTAGGCGCCGAGAGCGTTAAGATGCGCATGCCGGACGTCCGGGAAGTTAAGACAGGGTATAAAGGCAAGTATCCTTCCGGAATTAAAACCCTGCATTTCCTCAACACCGGGGTCCCTCACGCGGTTGTTCCGGTAAAGAATCTCGATAGCACGGATGTATTCGGCTTAGGCCGGGCGCTCCGGAACAATAAAGCCTTTGGTGGCCCGGGAGCGAACGTTAATTTTGTAAAAGTCATAGCCGGCCGGATATATGTACGCACCTATGAAAGAGGCGTGGAGGCCGAAACCCTGGCCTGCGGAACCGGGATTACGGCTAGCGCCGTGGCGCTGGGGCTTGACGAAAAGGTTAAATCTCCCGTAACGGTAATAGCCCGCAGCGGGGAGAAGTTCCGCGTGTGGCTAAAACGGGCGGGGAAAGGCGCGACCGGAATCTATATACAGGGACCGGCAAGAATAGTATTTCAGGGAGAAATAAAATTATGATCAAACTTGAAGGCTGCTTTACCGCGATCGTAACACCGTTTAGGAACGGGAAAGTCGATTTTGAAGCGCTTAAGAAAATTGTCCGCTTCCAGGTGCAAAACGGCGCAAGCGGCGTCGTTCCGTGCGGCTCTACCGGAGAGGCCGCTACTCTGTCCCCGGAGGAATACCTGGCTGTTATTAAAACCGCTGTAACCGCCGCGGGCGGTAGAATCCCGGTTATTCCCGGCGTAGGCACCAATTCAACTTCAAAGTCTGTGGAGATGGTGAAGAAAGTTTCAGCGCTCGGTGTGGACGGCCTCCTGGCCATAGTTCCCTACTATAATAAACCCACGCAGGAAGGGATGAAGGCGCATTTTGCCGCGGTCGCCGGGGCCACAAAACTGCCGATAATCCTTTATAATATCCCGGGCCGCACCGGGGTTAATATGCTGCCCGCCACCGCTCTCGGTCTCCGTAAAAAGTTCCTGAATATAGTCGGGATCAAGGAAGCCTCCGGCCTGTTGGACCAGGTCAGTGAACTAATTAACGGCGCCGATAAGGGGTTTACCGTGCTGAGCGGCGACGATTCCCTGACTTTGCCTATGATGTCCGTGGGCGCGCGGGGCGTTATTTCGGTTGCTTCTAATATAGCGCCCGCACAAGTTTCCTCAATGTGCAGGTTTTTTCTGGACGGGAACCTGGCCGGGGCCCTGCGGGCGCACCATCACCTTTTCCCGCTGATCAAAACCCTGTTCGTAGAGACTAATCCTATACCCGTTAAATACGCGGCTTCCCTGCTCGGGCTCTGTCTGCCTGAGCCGCGGTTGCCCCTTACACCGCTGACTCCTAAAAACAGGGCAAAGCTTAAAAAGTCGCTCGCGGCCGCCGGTATAAAACGGTGCAGTTGAAAAACAGGAATTTATTGCTAAAAGCCCTGGCCGCGGCGGCGCTGCTGTGTGTTTTCGCTTTCCTTTCTTTTCAAAGCGCTCTCAG